>NZ_RFLV01000003.1:0-300000 GCF_004920405.1 Pseudomonas leptonychotis | reverse complement strand
CCGTGCAGTCTGCCGCTATGGCTTGTAAGCTCAAGCTTGGTATTGGCATTGAGATAAGGCAGACATGAGCCTCGCAGTTGTTCAAATGGTCAGCCAGGACGATGTCCTGGCCAATCTGGCGCAAGCTCGGCAGTTGCTTGAGCAGGCTGCTGCGCAAGGCGCGCGGCTGGCTGTCTTGCCTGAGAACTTCGCGGCCATGGGGCGGCGTGATCTCGCCGCATTAGGGCGTAGCGAGGCGCTGGGCGAAGGGCCTATCTTGCCCTGGCTGCGACAGGCAGCCCGCGACTTAAAGTTGTGGATCGTCGCCGGCACATTGCCCCTGCCTCCGGACGGTGAACCCGAGGCCAAGGCGCACGCCTGCTCTTTGCTGATCGATGAGTGCGGTCAGCGGGTGGCGCGCTATGACAAGCTGCACCTGTTTGATGTGGATGTCAGTGACAGCCAGGGGCGTTACCGCGAGTCCGATGACTACGCGTTCGGCAGTCAGGTGGTGGTGGCGGATACCCCGGTGGGGCGTCTGGGGCTGACGGTCTGTTACGACTTGCGCTTTGCCGAACTCTATAGCGCCCTGCGTGCGGCAGGTGCGGAATTGATCAGCGTGCCAGCGGCGTTTACGGCTGTCACCGGGGCGGCCCACTGGCAGGTACTGACCCGTGCGCGGGCAATCGAGACGCAGTGCTACGTGCTGGCAGCCGGGCAGGGTGGCACGCATCCCGGCGGGCGCGAAACCTTTGGTCATTCGGCGCTCATCGACCCCTGGGGGCGTGTACTCGCAGAGTTGCCGCACGGGCCGGGCGTGCTGCTGGCCGAACGCGATGCCGTCGAGCAGGCGGCGATTCGTCAACGCATGCCGGTGATGCGACATAAACGATTTTTTGCAGCGGCCGAACCGCGGCTGCCAGGTTTGGAGTAGCTATGAACAATATGTTGGTGTCTGTCAGTGAGCATCTGCTCGGCGCAGGCGGTTTGACCATTGATCACCTGCCCGGCGTTTTGGCTGAGTTGGCCGGGCCGGGAATTGATGCCGCTGACCTGTATTTTCAGAGCCAGGTGTCGGAAACCTGGGCGTTGGAAGATGGCATTGTCAAAGAGGGCAGCTTCAACCTCGATCAGGGGGTGGGGGTGCGCGCCCAGTCCGGCGAGAAAACCGGCTTTGCCTACAGTAACGCGATTACTGCCGACGCCCTGAGCCAGGCTGCGCGTGCCGCCCGCTCCATCGCGCGGGCTGGCCAGAGTGGCCGTGTACAGGCCTTCAGCAGCCCGCTGGTCAAGCCGCTGTACGCGCAGGACAACCCGCTGGATGTACTGGGCCGGGCGGAAAAGGTCGAGCTGCTCAAGCGTATTGATGTCGCTACGCGTGCGCTCGATCCTCGCATTCAGCAAGTCTCAGTCAGCTTGGCTGGCGTCTGGGATCGAGTTCTCGTCGCCGCGACTGACGGCAGCCTGGGTGCCGATATCCGTCCGTTGGTGCGCTTCAATGTCAGCGTGATCGTTGAGCAGAACGGCCGCCGTGAACGGGGCGGGCATGGCGGTGGTGGGCGCACCGATTACCGCTATTTCCTCGAACAAACCAGTAATAACGAAGAACGGGCCATGGGCTATGCCCGTGAGGCTCTGCGCCAGGCGTTGGTCAACCTAGAAGCGATTCCAGCGCCCGCCGGTAGCATGCCCGTGGTGATGGGCGCTGGCTGGTCCGGCGTGCTGCTGCACGAGGCGGTCGGTCATGGTCTGGAGGGCGACTTCAACCGCAAGGGCAGTTCGGCCTACAGCGGTAAAATCGGTGAAAAGGTGGCGTCGAGCCTATGCACCATCGTCGATGACGGCACCTTGTTTGAGCGTCGCGGCTCGCTGAGCATGGACGATGAAGGCACGCAGACCCAATGCACCACGCTGATCGAAAACGGCGTACTCAAGGGCTATATTCAGGACAAGCTGAATGCGCGGTTGATGGGTGTGGCAGCGACGGGGAATGGGCGGCGCGAATCCTATGCGCACCTACCGATGCCGCGCATGACCAACACCTACATGCTCGCCGGTGAAAGTGACCCGGAAGAAATCATCCGTTCGGTGAAAAAGGGCATCTACTGCGCCAACCTAGGCGGCGGTCAGGTCGATATCACCAGCGGCAAATTCGTGTTTTCCACCAGTGAGGCTTACCTGATTGAGGACGGCAAGATTACCGCGCCGGTCAAAGGCGCGACCCTGATCGGCAATGGCCCGGAAGCCATGAGCAGGGTGTCGATGGTCGGCAACGACCTGGCGCTGGACAGTGGCGTGGGGACGTGCGGGAAGGACGGCCAATCGGTGCCCGTTGGTGTGGGTCAGCCGACGCTGAAGATTGATGCGATTACTGTAGGTGGAACGGGCAGCTAAGGGTTCGAAATGGGTTAGCCATGGGGCTCACCCACCTGAATGCAGCGTGCGTAGGTTGGGTTAGCCAAGGCGTAACCCACCCTCAAGGTAAGCTCAACGCAAGCCGCGTTGCGCTTCATCCAGCTCGCGGATGTATTTGAAAATTTTGCGTGAAGCGGCCGGTACTTTGTCTTGCGCCAGTTCGTGCTGGCTCTGACGGATCAGTTGGCGCAAGTGTTGGCGGTCTGCGTCGGCATATTCGCTAACAAAGGCTTCCAGTGTGTCATCGTTACCGTTGATCAGCCGGTCGCGCCAGCGTTCTAGGTTATGGAAGCGTTCGTTGTACTGGCGGGTGGAGGCATCCAGCTGGTCGAGCAGGGTCAGGATGGACTCAATGTCCTGATCGCGCATCAATCGACCAATAAACTGCACATGGCGTTTCTTCGCAGCGTTGGCCGTGTGCTTGGGTGCTTCGGCAAGTGCGCGGCGCAGCTCGTCGGTTAGCGGCAGCTTATTCAGCAGGTCGAGTTTCAGGGTGGTTAGGCGTTGCCCCAGATCTTGTAGCGCATGAAATTCGCGCTTGATTTGGGTTTTGCTCTTCTCGCCGGAGAAGTCGTCAAGGTATTCAGACATGGTGGCGGTCCAATGGAAAACGCCGACATGATAGCAGCAAGTTTCCAGCTGTAAGCGTCTGGCCTGTGTGGCCGCGTTTGCCGCTTATCGTTCAGGAGTGTTTATGAGTGCAGTAGATACCGTCGGCCCGCAGGGCGTGCCGCAATTGCAGGCCCAGGTCGAGCAGATTATTGCCGAAGCCAGAAAGCAGGGTGCGAGTGCCTGCGAGGTGGCTGTGTCGGTGGAGCAGGGCTTGTCTACCACCGTGCGCCAGGGTGAAGTGGAAACGGTTGAGTTCAACCGTGATCAAGGCTTTGGCATCACCCTCTATGTCGGTCAGCGCAAGGGTTCGGCCAGCACCTCGGCCAGTGGTGACGCGGCGATTCGAGAAACAGTCGCCGCTGCTCTGGCCATCGCCAAGCATGCCTCTGAAGATGAATGTGCCGGTTTGGCTGATGCTGGGCTGATGGCCCGTGAGTTGCCGTCGCTGGATCTGTATCACGCCTGGTCGATCACCCCGGAGCAGGCTATTGAGCAAGCATTGAGCTGTGAAGCTGCCGCCTTTGCGGCTGATTCACGGATCAAGAACGCAGACGGCACCACCCTCAATACTCATCAAGGTTGCCGGGTTTACGGCAACAGTCATGGTTTTGTCAGCGGCTATGCCAGCACTCGGCACAGCCTCAGTTGCGTGATGATTGCCGAAGCAGACGGGCAGATGCAGCGGGACTACTGGTATGACGTTAACCGTCAAGGTGAGCTGTTGGCCGATGCGGCCAGCATTGGTCGCCGCGCCACCGAGCGTGCTGTCAGCCGTTTGGGCGCACGCCCGGTGCCAACCTGTGAAGTGCCGGTGCTGTTCGCCGCCGAGTTGGCGGGCGGGTTATTTGGTAGCTTCCTGGCGGCCATCTCCGGCGGCAACCTGTACCGTAAGTCATCGTTTCTTGAAGGCACATTAGGGCAGCAGTTGTTCCCTGAGTGGCTCAAGCTGGACGAGCGCCCGCATATTCCACGTGCCTTGGGTAGCGCGGCCTTCGATGGTGACGGCCTGGCGACTTATGCCAAATCCTTCGTCGAGCGCGGCGAGCTGTTGTCCTATGTGCTGGGCACCTATTCCGGTCGTAAGCTGGGCATGCCTAGCACCGCTAACTCCGGTGGTGTGCATAACCTGTTTGTCAGCCATGGTGATGAAGACCAGAAAGCCCTGCTCAAGCGTATGGGGCGCGGCCTGTTGGTCACTGAGCTGATGGGGCAGGGGCTGAATATGGTGACCGGCGACTATTCGCGTGGCGCCGGCGGTTATTGGGTGGAGAACGGTGAGATCCAGTTCCCGGTTCAAGAGGTCACTATCGCGGGCAACCTGCGTGACATGTTCAAACAGATTGTTGCGGTGGGTAATGATCTGGAGCTGCGCAGTAATATCCGTACGGGCTCAGTACTGATCGAGCGGATGACCGTTGCAGGCAGCTGATTGGCAGGCATAGAAAAGGGGCTGAACGCTTAAGCGCTCAGCCCCTTTTCTATTGGGTGACGTGTTACTCGCCTTCGTCGAAGAAGTTGTTGATCAGTTCGCAGAGTGCGGCGATTGCATCGCCATCCTGTTCACCTTCGGCGTGCAGGTGCACGGTGGTGCCCTTGCCTGCCGCGAGCATCATGACCGCCATGATGCTCTTGCCGTCGACCAGGCTGTCGGGTGTGCGGCCGACTTTGACTTGGCAAGGAAACCGCCCGGCGACGCCGACAAACTTGGCCGCAGCGCGGGCATGCAGGCCAAGCTTGTTGATGATGATGATTTCGCAGGCGGGCATCGCGGCAATTCCTTAACTGAGGTCGCGGTGACGAATCTGAACATTTTTCAGAATGGGCTTAAGCGTCTCGCCAATACGATTGGCCAGGTAGACCGAGCGATGGTGGCCGCCGGTGCAACCAATGGCCACCGTGACATAGGCGCGGTTGCTCGCGGCAAAGCGGGGTAGCCACTTGGTCAGGTAGGCGAGGATATCCTGGTACATGTCTTCAACATCGGCCTGGGCTGAGAGGTATTCGACCACCGGTTGATCCAACCCAGAAAAATCGCGTAAATCGGGTTTCCAGTAAGGGTTGGGCAGGCAGCGCACATCGAACACCAGGTCGGCATCCACTGGCATGCCACGCTTAAAACCAAAGGACTCGATTAGGAATGCGGTGCCCGGCTCAGGCTGATTGAGCAGGCGCAGCTTGAGGCTGTCACGCAGCTGGTACAGGTTGAGATGGGTGGTGTCGATCTTCAGGTCAGCCAGGTCGATGATTGGGCCGAGCAGCAGGCTTTCATCGGCAATGGCTTCGGCCAACGAACGACTCTCGTTGGTCAGCGGGTGACGCCGGCGGGTTTCTGAAAAACGTTTGAGTAAGGTTTCTTCGTCAGCATCCAGGTAGATCACATCGCACTTGATGTGCCGAGCGCGTACCTCTTCGAGTAACTCGGGAAAGCGCTTGAGGTGGCTCGGCAGGTTGCGCGCGTCGATGGAGACGGCGACCTGTGGATGCAGCAACTCGGTGTGCACAAGCGCCCGCTCGGCCAGCTCAGGCAGTAACCCGGCTGGCAGGTTGTCGATGCAGTAGAAGCCGTTATCCTCCAGTACATCAAGGGCGGTGCTTTTGCCTGAACCGGAGCGGCCGCTGACGATGATCAGGCGCATGCTTAAGCTCGATTGAGTTGGCTTTGTACGTCAACTACGACCTGGTACAGCGCTTCGCTGCTTTCAGCTTGACGCAAGCTGGCGCGCACATCGCTGCGGTCGAGCATGCTGGCGATCTGTCTCAGCAACTCCAGGTGAGCATCGGTGGCCGCTTCAGGCACCAGTAGGACAAATAGCAAATCCACTGGCGCACCGTCGATCGCGTCGAAGTCAACGGCGGCGTCGAGACGCAGCACTGCACTGATCGGCGCGCTACAGCCGGGCAGACGGCAGTGCGGAATGGCGATGCCATTACCGAAACCGGTTGAGCCGAGCTTTTCGCGGGCGATTAGGCTTTCGAAAATGTCTTGGCCATCCAGGTCAGGCAGCTCGCGCGCCACCAGGTTGGCAATCTGTTCGAGAACACGTTTTTTGCTGCCACCCGGCACGTTCACTAAAGAACGGCCGGGGGTCAGGATGGTTTCAAGTCGGATCATAGGAGATAGACGACGTCAGCGGGCCATAGCGCCCTGTTGACGATCGAGCTGTTTTTCCTTGTGTTTGATGAGTTGTCGGTCGAGTTTGTCAGTCAGTAAATCGATGGCGGCGTACATGTCTTCATGCTCGGCATTGGCGACGACTTCGCCGCCTGCAATGTGTAAGGTCGCTTCGATTTTCTGTTTGAGCTTTTCGACCTCCATGATGACCTGTACGTTGGTGATCTTGTCGAAGTGGCGCTCCAGTCGTCCAAGTTTCTCGACGATGTAGTCGCGCAGGGCGTCGGTCACATCCAGCTGATGTCCACTGATGTTGACTTGCATACCGCTTTCTCCTTGTTGCCGTGTGTAAGAGGCAGGCGAGAGGCCTGCCGCCGGAACACTGTGGCGTGGAAGACTCTGGCAGAACGAGCCTGGCACGGTCGCTAATCACTATTGGCAGTATGGCTGCTTTTGAGCAAAGGCGAGGCCTGGGCGTGTACTGTGCAGTGCTTTGATCTTCCTTCTGTGTGCCGCCTTAGATCAATCGTTTACGCTCACTGGAAGGCGCTATTCCGAGGGATTCACGGTACTTTGCGACCGTGCGGCGGGCTACTTGAATGCCTTGTGCTTCCAGTAAACCAGCGATCTTACTGTCACTCAACGGCTTTTTCGCATTTTCCGCGGCCACCAGTTTTTTGATGATGGCGCGGATCGCAGTCGACGAGCATTCGCCACCCTCGGAGGTGCTCACGTGGCTGGAGAAGAAGTATTTCAGCTCGTAAATGCCACGCGGCGTATGCATGAATTTCTGTGTGGTCACCCGTGAGATGGTTGACTCGTGCATGCCTACGGCTTCGGCAATATCGTGCAGAACCAAGGGCTTCATCGCTTCGTCGCCGTAATCGAGAAAGCCGCGCTGATGTTCGACGATCTGCGTGGCTACTTTCATCAGGGTTTCGTTGCGGCTTTGCAGGCTTTTGATAAACCAGCGCGCTTCTTGCAGCTGGTTGCGCATAAAGGTGTTGTCAGCGCTGGAGTCGGCGCGTTTCACAAAACCGGCGTATTGCGCGTTGACCCGCAGGCGTGGCATGGCCTCCTGGTTCAGCTCTACCAGCCAGCGTTCGTTGTGTTTGCGCACGATCACATCGGGCACTACATATTCGGGTTCGCTTGATTCGATTTGCGAGCCGGGGCGCGGGTTGAGGCTTTGAATCAGGTCGATCACCTGGCGCAGCTCGTCTTCCTTGAGTTTCAGGCGGCGCATTAGCTGGCTGTAGTCGCGGCTGCCAAGCAGGTCGAGGTAGTCACTGGCCAGACGCTGTGCTTCGCTCAGCCAGAGCGTTTTGGCGGGCAGCTGGCGCAGTTGCAGGAGCAGGCACTCGCCCAGGTTCCGCGCGGCGATCCCGGTGGGCTCGAATTGTTGAATGCGGTGCAGCACGGCTTCGACTTCGTCGAGCTCGATGTCCAGCTCCGGGTCGAACGCCTCGACCACTTCCTCGAGAGTTTCTTCGAGATAGCCCTGGCTGTTGATGCAGTCAATCAAGGTCACGCCAATCAGGCGATCCTTGTCCGACATTGGGGCTAGATTGAGTTGCCAGAGCAGGTGGCTTTGCAGGCTCTCACCGCTAGACGTGCGAGTGGTGAAGTCCCATTCGTCGTCATCATTGGTGCTGCTGGGCAAACTGCTGGCGCTGGTCTGGTAGATGTCTTCCCAGGCAGTGTCGACGGGTAGCTCGTTAGGAATGCGCTCGCCCCAGTCACCTTCTTCAAGGTTGTCCACGGTTTGCGTGGCTTCCTGGTAGTTGGTTTCTTGGTACGGCGTTTCAGGCTGTTCGCTGGGTGTGGCGCTTTCTGCGCCATCAGCCATGGGGTCCGAATTGTCGAAGTCATCGCCTTCTTCCTGGCGCTCGAGCATCGGGTTGGACTCCAAGGCCTCCTGGATCTCTTGTTGCAGATCCAAGGTGGACAGTTGGAGCAGGCGGATGGCCTGTTGCAGCTGCGGTGTCATCGTCAGCTGCTGGCCCATTCTCAGGACTAGCGATGGTTTCATTGCAGACCTTATTTACCGGCGTCTGTGCGCAGCCACTACAGGGCGCTTTTAAAAAGCGCCACTAGGAAGCAAATTATATGCCTGACTCTAAAGGTTTTGCCTAGCCTTGGCTGCAGTAGGCTTAAGAAAAGCCGTGGTTACAGCCTGAACTCATGCCCCAGATACACTTCTTTCACTGTCTGGTTGGCCAAGATGGTTTCGGCATCGCCTTCGGCGATGAGTTGACCATCACTGACGATATAGGCCGTTTCGCAAATATCCAGGGTCTCGCGCACGTTGTGGTCGGTGATCAACACACCGATGCCCTTGGCTTTGAGGTGGTGAATGATTTGCTTGATGTCGCCGACCGAGATCGGATCGACACCTGCGAAGGGCTCATCGAGCAGAATGAATTTGGGGTTGGTCGCCAGGGCGCGAGCAATTTCCACGCGACGGCGCTCACCACCAGACAAGCTCATGCCGAGGTTGTCGCGGATATGGCTGATGTGGAATTCCTGCAGCAAACCTTCAAGTTCCTTGCGGCGCGCGGCGCCATCGAGGTCTTTGCGGGTTTCCAGAATGGCCATGATGTTGTCGGCCACGCTGAGCTTGCGGAAAATCGAGGCTTCCTGCGGTAGGTAGCCAATACCCGCACGGGCACGGCCATGCATGGGTTGGTGGCTGACGTCGAGGTCATCGATCATCACGCGACCCTGATCGGCCTGAACCAGGCCTACGATCATGTAGAAGCAGGTGGTTTTGCCTGCCCCGTTGGGGCCGAGCAGGCCGACAATCTGCCCGCTGTCGATGCTCAAGCTGACGTCGCGCACGACCTGACGGCCTTTGTAGCTCTTGGCCAGGTGTTGGGCTTTCAATGTGGCCATTATTACTGCGCCTGCTGTTCGGCTGGTTTGTTCTTCGGCTGGATCACCATGTCGATGCGCGGACGTGGCGCGGTGACGTTGGTGCCCGTGGCGCGACCGGCGTTGACGATCTGGCGCTGGGTGTCGTAGACGATTTTCTCGCCTTCGAAGGTGTTGCCCTCTTGAATCACCTTGGCCTGATCGATCAGTACCACGCGCTCGTTGGCCATAAAGTATTGGATGGTCAGGCCGTAGGCCTTGACGATCTGCTTGTCGGCTGACGGCAGTTGCTCGTAGTAGGCTGGCTTGCCGACGGAGGTGAATACCTCGACATCACCCTGGGCGTTCTGGGTGATGGTCACAGTATCGCCGGTGACCTTCATGGTGCCCTGGGTGATAACTACGTCGCCGCGATAAACGGCAACGCCTTGTTTGTCATCCAATTCCGCGCTGTCAGCCTGAATACGGATCGGCTGTTCACGGTCGGATGGCAGTGCCCAGGCGCTGACACTTCCGAGTGCGGCGCTGAGGCTGAGTAGTAGGGGGAGGGTGTTAACGAGCCTCATGCTGACCTCTTACGTTGGACAGCAGGAGCATCCTGCCGTCATTCATGTACGCTTTCATTCCTTTTGCCGTGGTCACCCCATTGGCAGCGTCGATTCTAACGGCTTGCTGGGTCTGCGCATATTCCTTCTCGGGGAATACAGTCAGGCGGCTGGTGGTGAGGATGGTCGGGCGGCCCTTGGCATCGGTGCGCTCGACGCGCACCTGCTCGATCAATTCGACTTCTGTACCGCCGGGCGACACTTCGCCGCGCTCACTGCGAATTTTCCAGGGCAGCTCTGTGCCGCGGAACAGGTTCATATTTGGCTCCGTCATCAAAGTGATGTCGCTGGCCTTGATGTGCTCAACCTTGTCGGCAGTCAGCTCGTAGTGCAGTTTGCCATCGGGCTGGTATTGCACGGTGTAGGTGTTGGTTGCGTAAAAGTCGATGGCGTTGTCAGTCTCGGCAGCGTGCGATTGCGAGCCAAAGCTATCTGGGTTGAGGTTCCAGTAGCCGAGCGCCGCCACCAGCAGGGCAACACAAGCGAATAGGACAATATTGAATAACTTGCGGGGCATGGTTGGCCTATAGATAAGCGGCTTGAGCCGCGTCAAGGGTGCCTTGAGCGCGCATGATTAGTTCGCAGAACTCGCGTGCGGCACCTTCGCCTCCACGAGCCTTAGTCACGCCGTGGGCATGCTGTCGGACAAAACCGTCGGCGCTGGCGACTGCCATGCCCAGGCCTACACGACGAATCACCGGCAGATCAGGTAGGTCGTCGCCGAGGTAGGCGACTTGTGCATAGTCTAGGCCCAGTTCGCCGAGCAGTTCATCGAGTACCACCAGTTTGTCTTCGCGGCCTTGGTACAGGTGCTGGATCCCCAGGTTCTGCGCGCGCCGCTCAACCACAGGTGTTTTGCGGCCGCTGATGATGGCGGTACGCACGCCGGAGTTGATCAGCATCTTGATGCCGTGGCCGTCGAGGGTATTGAACGTCTTGAATTCGCTACCGTCGACGAGAAAGTAAAGCTTGCCGTCGGTCAGTACACCGTCGACGTCGAAGATCGCCAGTTTTACCGATTGGGCGCGTTGTTGCAGATCCGCGGTGGTTGCGTTAGTGGTCATCACATTACTCCTGCGCGCAGCAGGTCGTGCATGTTTAACGCGCCGATCGGCTGGTGATTATCGTCGATCACCACCAGTGAGCTGATTTTGTGGTCTTCCATGATTTTCAGGGCCTCTGCCGCAAGCATTTCCGCGCGTGCGGTCTTGCCGTTGGCGGTCATTACGTCATCAATAATGGTTTGGCGTACGTCGATGTTATGGTCCAGGGTGCGGCGCAGGTCGCCATCGGTGAAGATTCCGGCCAAACGGCCATCGTTCTCGGTGACCACGGTCATGCCCAGGCCTTTCTGGGTCATTTCTAGCAGTGCGTCGCGCAATGAAGTGCCACGGTTAACGCGTGGCAGATTGGCGCCTGCGTGCATGACGTTTTCCACTTTAAGCAACAGGCGACGGCCCAGCGCGCCACCTGGGTGCGAGAAGGCGAAATCTTCGGCGGTAAACCCGCGGGCTTCTAGTAGTGCGATGGCCAAGGCATCGCCCAACACCAGAGAAACTGTGGTGGAGGAAGTTGGAGCCAGGTTCAGTGGACAGGCTTCTTGGGAGACGCGAGCATCGAGGTTGACCTCGGCGGCCTTGGCCAGTGGCGATTCAGGGTTGCCGGTCATGCTGATTAGGGTGATGCCCAGGCGTTTAATCAGCGGCAGCAAGGTGACAATTTCCGCTGTTGAGCCGGAGTTGGACAGGGCCAGGACCACGTCGTCGCGGGTGATCATGCCCATATCGCCGTGGCTTGCCTCGGCAGGGTGGACGAAAAAGGAGGTGGTGCCGGTGCTGGCCAGGGTAGCGGCAATCTTGTTGCCCACATGCCCGGATTTACCCATGCCAACCACTACTACGCGACCTTTGCTGGCGAGAATCAGCTCGCAGGCACGCACAAAGTCACCGTTGATACGCTGCAGCAGATCTTGGATCGCCTCGAGTTCTAAGCGAATGGTGCGCTGCGCTGACTGGATCAGGTCGGTTGATTGGCTCATGACTTCTCGGCGGCGTACTGGCTAAAAGCTGCCGATTATAACGGTAAAGGTGCGCCTGCCCAGTGTTTCCAGTTGCGAGTTGGCTACTGGATTTGTGCGGCACTTATCTTCGGCAACAAGTTCAATCTTGGGTGCGTGGTGCCTCGATGGTATAGTTCGCGCCCATTTTCGGTACGTTCGACGACCAGTGGTGCCCTTTGTTCTGGGCCGTGCGTCAGTCAGGCAAGCGTTGAGCAAGGAGTCCAGATGAGCGCCGAGAACCCGTATGCAGTCGAGCTTAAAGGTGTGAGCTTTAAGCGCGGTGAGCGGGATATTTTCAAAAACATCGATATCCAGATTCCCCGTGGCAAAGTCACCGGCATCATGGGCCCGTCTGGCTGTGGCAAAACCACATTGCTGCGTTTAATTGCGGCCGAGCTTAAGCCGAGTCAGGGTGAAGTCTGGGTCAATGGTTTGAATTTACCGACGCTGTCACGCAGTGAACTGTTTGATATGCGCAAACAGATGGGTGTGCTGTTCCAAAGCGGCGCGCTGTTTACCGACCTGGATGTGTTCGAGAACGTCGCCTTTCCGCTGCGGGTGCATACCCAACTGCCGGAAGAAATGATTCGCGACATCGTGCTGATGAAATTACAGGCCGTGGGCTTACGCGGTGCGCTCGAGCTGATGCCCGATGAGTTGTCCGGAGGCATGAAACGGCGCGTGGCGCTGGCGCGAGCGATTGCCTTGGATCCGCAAATACTCATGTATGACGAGCCGTTTGTTGGCCAGGACCCGATTGCCATGGGCGTTCTGGTGCGCCTGATCCGTCTGCTAAGCGATGCGTTGGGGATCACCAGCATCGTGGTGTCCCATGACCTGGCAGAAACCGCGAGTATCGCCGACTACATCTATATAGTCGGTGATACCCAAGTATTGGGGCATGGTACGCCGGCTGAACTGATGGCTTCAGACGACCCCCGGGTGAAGCAATTTATGCAGGGCATTCCTGATGGCCCGGTACCGTTTCACTTTCCTGCGGCTAATTACCGCGACGATTTGCTGGGGGAGCGCTGATGCGCAAAACATCTGTGCTCGAACGGGTGCGCCTGTTCGGTCGTGCCGGTATTGATGTGGTAGCCACGCTGGGGCGTTCCGGTCTGTTTTTGCTGCGCGCCTTATTTGGTCGCGGCTCAACGGGTAATAGCTTTCAATTGCTGGTTAAGCAGCTGTATTCGGTCGGGGTGATGTCTCTGGCCATCATCGTCGTATCCGGCATCTTTATCGGTATGGTGCTGTCGCTGCAGGGCTTCAGCATTCTGGCGCAATATGGCTCGGAACAGGCTGTGGGGCAGATGGTCGCCCTAACCCTGTTGCGTGAGCTGGGGCCGGTGGTTACGGCTTTGCTGTTTGCTGGGCGCGCTGGCTCTGCGTTGACGGCGGAAATCGGCAACATGAAATCCACCGAGCAGCTGTCGAGCCTAGGGATGATTGGCGTCGACCCGCTCAAATACATTGTTGCCCCGCGTTTGTGGGCCGGTTTTATCTCGATGCCGTTGCTGGCGATGATCTTCAGTGTGGTCGGTATCTGGGGTGGCGCGATGGTCGCCATTGACTGGCTGGGGGTATACGAAGGCTCGTTCTGGGCCAATATGCAAAGCAGTGTTTCGTTTCGTGAAGACGTGCTCAATGGCGTAATCAAGAGTGTGGTTTTTGCGTTTGTCGTGACCTGGATCGCCGTGTTCCAAGGCTATGACTGTGAGCCAACGTCGGAAGGGATTAGTCGTGCCACCACCAAAACAGTGGTGTACGCCTCGCTCGCCGTATTGGGGCTGGACTTTATTCTGACCGCTTTGATGTTTGGAGATTTCTGATGCAGAACCGCACGCTGGAAATTGGTGTCGGCTTGTTCCTGTTGGCCGGGTTGTTGGCCTTGCTGCTGTTGGCCTTGCGCGTCAGCGGCCTGACAGTTGGTAACAGTGATAATACTTATAAGGTGTATGCGCACTTTGAGAATATTGCCGGTTTGACGGTCAGATCGAAAGTGACCATGGCCGGTGTCACAATCGGCAAGGTCACCGCGATTGATTTGGACCGCAACAGTTATATGGGGCGCGTCACCATGCTGTTGGATGATGCCGTGGATAACCTGCCGGCAGACTCCACCGCCTCGATTTTAACGGCGGGCCTGCTGGGCGAAAAATACATTGGGATTAGCGTAGGTGGTGAAGAAGAGGTGCTGAGCGATGGTGGCACCATTCACGACACGCAGTCGTCATTGGTACTGGAAGACCTGATTGGCAAGTTTTTGCTCAACTCGGTCAACAAAGACCAGGCTAATTAATAGAGGTGCTGAATATGCTCAACACACTGCGTAGTGGTCTTTTTATCTGTCTGGCGGCCATGTCTTTCTCGCTGCTGGCAGCCCCCGCTGCTCATGAGGTGGTGCAACAGACCACCACCACGTTACTGGCAGATCTCAAAGCGAATAAAGAGCTATATCGCACTGACCCTGGCGCGTTTTACAACGCCCTGAATGGCATTTTGGGGCCGGTAGTGGATGTAGACGGTATTTCCCGTGGCGTGATGACCGTGCGTTACTCGCGCCAGGCCTCTCCCGAGCAAATGCAGCGCTTTCAGGAGAACTTTAAACGCAGCCTGATGCAGTTCTACGGCAACGCCTTGCTCGAATACAACAATCAGGACATTCGCGTATTGCCGGTAAATGGTCGGCAGGGCCCGCAGCGCACCTCAGTTAACATGGAAATCGAGGACGGTAATGGCGCGGTTTACCCGCTGTCCTACACCATGGTCAGTCAGGACGGCACCTGGAAGATGCGCAACGTGGTGATCAATGGCATCAACGTTGGCAAATTGTTCCGCGATCAGTTCTCCCAGGCCATGCAGGACAATCGCAATGACCTGGATAAGGTCATCGACAACTGGACTGAGACCGTCGCCAAAGCTCGCCAAGGGACAAATGCGTCGTGAGTCAGGCCAGTATCAGCGAAGTTTCGCCCGGCGTTTTCAGCCTGTCGGGTGTGCTTGATTACCTGAGCGCTCCGGCGCTGCGTGATCAAGGTGCGCGCCTGCTTAAAGCCAGTAAGTTGAGTGCGTGCGTGATCGACTGTGGTGGCGTGGTTAAATCCAGCAGTGTTGGAGTGTCTTTGTTGCTGGCTTTTATGCGTGATGCTGCTGCAACCGACAAAGCCTTGAGGGTGAGCAATCTGCCTAAGGATATGCGTGAGATCGCCGGCGTTTGTGGGCTGCTGGAAATTCTACCGCTGCAAGCCTGAGCATGGCTTCGGTCGGCTGGGGATAATGCGGGGTTCGCAGGCGGGGGGCTTTTTTGTATGATGCTCGACCCGCGAGCGACTGCTCGGCTGTCGTTAATTCATGCATTGATCGAGGTTGAGCATGCAGGCCTTAGAAGTAAAGAGTCTCCTTGAGGCTAAATTGCCGGATACCCAGGTGGAAGTTGAGGGCGAAGGCTGCAACTTTCAGCTGAACCTAATCAGTGACGAATTGGCCGCACTTAGCCCGGTCAAGCGTCAGCAGCAGATTTACGCTCACCTCAATGCCTGGATCGCCGATGGCAGTATCCACGCCGTGAGTATGAAATTCTTCAGCCGTGCCGATTGGGCCGCGCGCTCCTAAACCGAGAGAATCATGGACAAACTGATTATTACCGGCGGTGTGCGCCTCGATGGCGAAATCCGCATTTCCGGGGCGAAGAACTCTGCCCTGCCGATTCTCGCCGCCACCCTGTTGGGCGACGCGCCTGTCACCATCTGTAACCTGCCGCATCTGCACGACATCACCACCATGATCGAACTGTTCGGTCGTATGGGTATCGAGCCGATCATCGACGAAAAACTCAGCGTCGAAGTCGATGCGCGGGCGATCAAAACCTTGGTTGCGCCCTATGAGCTGGTGAAAACCATGCGTGCCTCGATCCTGGTGCTTGGCCCAATGGTCGCGCGCTTCGGCTATGCCGAAGTAGCCCTGCCAGGCGGTTGCGCCATCGGCTCGCGTCCGGTTGACCTGCACATTCGTGGCCTCGAAGCCATGGGCGCAATCATCGATGTCGAGGCGGGCTACATCAAGGCCAAGGCGCCTGAGGGCGGCCTGCGTGGCGCGCACTTCTTCTTCGATACCGTCAGCGTGACCGGTACCGAAAACATCATGATGGCCGCCACTCTGGCCAAAGGCCGCAGCGTGCTTGAAAACGCTGCCCGTGAACCGGAAGTGGTCGACCTGGCTAACTGCCTGATCGCCATGGGCGCGAAAATCAGCGGTGCCGGCACCGACACCATCACCATCGATGGTGTTGAGCGCCTGCATGGTGCGCGTTTCAGCGTTATGCCTGACCGTATTGAAACCGGCACCTACTTGGTGGCTGCTGCGGCCACTGGCGGCCGGGTCAAGGTCAAGGACACCGATCCGACCACCCTGGAAGCTGTGTTGTCCAAGCTGCAGGAAGCCGGTGCCGAAGTCACCTGCGGTAATGACTGGATTGAGTTGAATATGCACGGCAAACGGCCGAAGGCCGTCAACCTGCGCACGGCGCCGTACCCAGCGTTCCCGACCGACATGCAGGCGCAGTTCATCGCATTGAACGCGATTGCCGAAGGCACTGGCACGGTCATCGAAACCGTGTTCGAAAACCGCTTTATGCACGTGCATGAAATGATCCGCATGGGCGCGCAGATCCAGGTTGAAGGCAACACAGCCATCGTCACTGGTGTTGAAACGCTCAAAGGTGCGCCTGTCATGGCCACCGACCTGCGTGCGTCAGCCAGCCTGGTGATTTCGGCGCTGGTGGCCGAGGGTGACACGTTGATTGATCGCATTTACCACATCGACCGTGGTTACGAGTGCATTGAGGAAAAACTGCAGATGCTGGGCGCCAAAATCCGCCGTATTCCGGGTTGATGCCATGCTGACTATTGCCCTCTCCAAAGGCCGGATTCTGGATGACACCCTGCCGCTGCTGGCCGCGGCGGGCATCGTGCCGACCGAGAATCCGGATAAAAGCCGCAAACTGATCATCCCGACCACCTTAGATGATGTACGTCTGCTGATCGTGCGTGCCACTGACGTGCCGACTTATGTCGAGCACGGCGCGGCCGATCTCGGTGTGGCGGGTAAAGACGTGCTGATGGAATACGGCGGCCAGGGCTTGTATGAGCCACTGGACCTGCGTATTGCCCAGTGCAAGCTGATGACGGCTGGTGCAGTTGGCGCGCCCGAGCCGAAAGGCCGGCTGCGCGTGGCGACCAAATTCGTCAACGTAGCCAAGCGTTATTACGCCGAGCAGGGCCGTCAGGTCGACATCATCAAGCTGTACGGCTCGATGGAGCTGGCACCGCTGGTGGGGCTGGCCGATAAGATCATCGACGTGGTCGACACCGGCAACACCCTGCGCGCCAACGGCCTAGAAGCTCAGGAGCTGATCGCCATGATCAGCTCGCGACTGATCGTCAACAAGGCGTCGATGAAGATGCAGCATGCGCGCATCCAGATGTTGATCGACACCCTGCGTGATGCGGTCGAAGCACGACACCCCCGCTGAGTCCCATGGCCGCCCCTGTGCGGCCTAGCCTATCCGCGTTATAGCCAAAATTCTCAGGTGCCCGCGCGGAGTGGTTGTTACGCTACGGGCGCCCGAGCATTTGCCAATTAAGAGGCCCGCTATGACCGCTCCTATCGCTATCCGCCGACTCAATGCCGCTGACCAGGACTTTGCCCAGCATCTGGATCATCTGCTGAGCTGGGAAAGTGTTTCGGACGATACGGTCAATCATCGCGTGCTCGACATCATCAAGGCCGTGCGTGAGCGTGGTGACGCGGCGCTGGTCGAGTTCACCAAGCAGTTCGATGGCCTGGATGTGGCTTCCATGGCGGATCTGATTCTGCCGCGCGAGCGTCTGGAGTTGGCCCTGACCCGCATCACGCCGGAGCAGCGCAGCGCGCTGGAAGTTGCAGCAGAGCGTGTGCGCAGCTACCACGAACGACAGAAACAGGACTCCTGGAGTTACACCGAAGCCGACGGCACGGTGTTGGGGCAAAAAGTCACCCCGCTGGATCGCGCCGGTCTGTATGTGCCGGGTGGTAAGGCGTCGTACCCATCTTCGGTGTTGATGAACGCCATTCCGGCCAAGGTCGCCGGTGTACTGGAAGTGGTGATGGTGGTGCCAACGCCGCGTGGCGAAATCAATGAGCTGGTGCTCGCCGCCGCCTGTATTGCCGGCGTTGACCGGGTGTTCACCATTGGTGGCGCTCAGGCTGTCGCTGCGCTGGCTTATGGCACCGAAAGCGTGCCGCCGGTGGACAAGATCGTTGGCCCTGGCAATATCTATGTCGCCACCGCCAAGCGCCATGTGTTTGGCAAGGTCGGCATCGATATGATCGCCGGCCCTTCGGAAATTCTCGTGGTGTGCGATGGCCAGACTGATCCGGACTGGATCGCCATGGACCTGTTCTCTCAGGCCGAGCACGATGAAGACGCCCAGTCGATTCTGGTCAGCCCGGACGCCGCCTTCCTTGATCGTGTGGCTGAAAGCATCGCCAAACTGCTGCCGACGCTGGAGCGTGAAACGATTGCCCGCACTTCGCTGGAAGGTCGTGGCGCGCTGATCCAGGTTGCCGATATGGCCCAGGCCATCGAGGTGGCCAATCGTATTGCGCCGGAACACTTGGAGCTGTCGGTGGAAAACCCAGAGCAATACCTGCCGCTGATCCGCCACGCCGGCGCGATCTTTATGGGTCGTTACACCGCAGAGGCGCTGGGTGATTACTGCGCCGGGCCGAACCACGTGCTGCCGACCTCTGGCACTGCGCGCTACTCTTCGCCGCTGGGTGTTTACGACTTCCAGAAGCGCTCGTCGATCATCCATTGTTCGGCCGAAGGTGCGTCGGAGCTGGGCAAGATTGCCAGCGTCCTGGCGCGTGGCGAGTCGCTGACCGCCCACGCCCGTAGCGCCGAGTACCGCATCAAGGGTTGAGCGTAGGGTGGACAATGCTCTGCTTGTCCACCTTATGTGCATGTAATTACGGTGGACAAAAAAGCGTTGTCCACCCTACAAAAATCGAATTCGAGGAGAGAAGGGCAGATGAGCAAATTCTGGAGCCCCTTCGTCAAAGACCTGGTGCCTTATGTGCCGGGTGAGCAGCCGAAACTGGCCAAGCTGGTCAAACTCAACACCAACGAAAACCCCTACGGCCCGTCGCCCAAGGCAATCGCGGCCATGCAGGCCGAGCTGAATGATAGCCTGCGTCTGTACCCGGACCCCAATAGCGACCGCTTGAAGCAAGCAGTGGCCGACTATTACGGTGTGCAAACGGCTCAAGTGTTCGTCGGCAACGGTTCTGATGAAGTGCTGGCGCATGCCTTTCACGGCCTGTTTCAGCACGGCCAGCCGCTGCTGTTCCCGGACATCAGTTACAGCTTCTATCCGGTCTATTGCGGCCTGTACGGCATCACTTCTGAGCAGATTGCGTTGGATGAGCAGTTCCAGATTCGCGTTGAGGATTATGCGCGGCCCAACGGCGGCATCATTTTCCCTAACCCGAATGCGCCGACTGGTTGCGCGCTGGGACTAGAGGCGATTGAGCGTCTGCTCAAGGCCAATCCGGATACTGTGGTGCTGGTCGATGAGGCCTATATCGACTTTGGTGGCGAGACGGCGATCAGCCTAGTAGATAAATATCCGAACCTGCTGGTTAGCCAAACCCTATCTAAATCACGCTCGCTGGCCGGTTTGCGGGTTGGTATCGCAGTCGGCCATCCAGATCTAATCGAGGCGCTGGAGCGGATCAAGAACAGCTTCAACTCTTATCCGCTGGATCGCATGGCAATTGCCGGCGCGGCGGCGGCGTTTGCGGACAAGGCGTATTTCCAGCAGACCTGTCAGCGCGTGATCGACAGTCGCACAGCTGTGGTGGCTGGGTTGGAGAAGCTGGGCTTTGCGGTGCTGCCGTCTGCCGCGAACTTCGTTTTTGCTCGGCACCCGGATAAAGATGCCGCGACGCTGGCTGCTGGCCTGCGTGAGCAGGGCGTGATCGTGCGGCACTTCAAGCAAGCGCGCATTGCCCAGTTCCTGCGGATTACCATCGGTACACCGGAGCAAAACCAGGCGCTGTTGGATGCGCTGCAGGGCCTGTAGGTCAGCGTTGTGCAAAAGCCGGAGCGTTCAACCTCCGGCTTTTTTATGCCGCTTTAACGCATAAAGACTGTGTCGATACGGGGTGAATGGCGGCGATTATTTGCCTTGTGCGGGCGGGCGCACGCCGATTTCAGCGGTCAGTTGCAATGGTTTGCTATTGCGCAGGATGTCGATGCGGATCTTATCGCCCGGTTTGGCGCGGGCCACTTGGTTCATTGAGCGGCGGCCATCACCGGCTGCTTCACCGTCGATGCTGAGGATCAGGTCGCCCGGTTGCAAGCCAGCCTTCTGCGCAGGACCGTCGCGATAGATGCCGGCCACGACAATGCCGGGGCGACCATCCAGGCCAAAGGACTCTGCCAGTTCCGGCGTCAGTGGTTGCACTTCAATACCCAGCCAGCCACGAATCACCTGGCCATGCTCGATAATCGCCCGCATCACCTCCATGGCCAGTTTCACCGGGATGGCAAAGCCGATGCCTTGCGAGCCGCCAGACTTGGAGAATATGGCGGTGTTGATACCGACTAAATTGCCGTAGGCGTCGACCAGTGCACCGCCGGAATTGCCGGGGTTGATCGCCGCGTCAGTCTGGATAAAGTCTTCATAGGTATTAAGGCCCAGCTGGTTGCGCCCGGTGGCGCTGATGATGCCCATGGTCACGGTCTGACCGACCCCAAAAGGGTTGCCGATGGCCAGGCTGACGTCACCAATGCGGATGTTATCCGAGCGGCCTAGGGTGATGAACGGTAGGTTTTGCAGGTCGATCTTCAGCACCGCCAGATCCGTTTCCGGGTCACTGCCAATCAGTCGTGCCAGGGTTTCGCGGCCGTCTTTTAGTGCCACTACTATCTGGTCGGCATCGGCGACCACGTGGTTATTGGTCAGCAGATAGCCTTCCGGGCTCATGATAACGGCCGAACCTAGGCTCGATTCCATGCGCCGCTGCTTGGGCAGGTTGTCGCCGAAGAACTTGCGAAACTGTGGGTCTTCAAACAGTGGATGGGTGGACTTGTTTGAGTACTTGGTGGTGTACAGGTTAGCGACGGCGGGGGAGGCGGTCGTAACCGCTTCGGCATAGGACACCGGGCCTTCCTGCATGCGGCTATAGAACGGCGCTTGGCGCACGTTGACATCCTGCCCCGGTAAACCGACCCATTGAGGGAAATATTGCATGATCAGCAGTGCCGATAGCACGCCGACCAGCAGGGGCCAGCCGAATATACGCAGGGCCTTGAACATCGATCCAATCCTGAGGGTTGCGAGGGGCGGGCACGCCCCTTAAGGTGCGCCATTATAGGGAAGCGGCTGGTAATAAAGCAGCGCCTCGTAACGCTTGATTAAGGAAACGCTATGGCTATTGCCCTGACAACTCTGGTGGAGGAAGCGGACCGCTACCTGAATGCTGCGCGTATCAGTGATTATTGCCCCAATGGTCTGCAGGTCGAGGGGCGCCCGCAGGTACGCCGCATCGTCAGTGGCGTGACGGCCAGCCAGGCGCTGATCGATGCCGCCGTCGAGGCTGAAGCGGATGTACTGCTGGTGCATCATGGTTACTTCTGGAAGGGCGAAAACCCCTGCATCACTGGGATGAAGCGCCGGCGTTTACAGACCCTGCTGGCCAATGACATCAGCCTGCTGGCCTATCATCTGCCGCTCGACGTGCATCCCGAGGTGGGCAATAACGTGCAACTGGCGGCGCAGTTGGGCATTACCGTGGAAGGCCCGTTGGAACCGGGAAACCCGCGCACCGTAGGCCTGATCGGTTCGCTCGCCGAAGCCATGAGCCCACATGATTTTGCCCGTCATGTGCAGCAAGTGCTCGGACGTGAGCCGCTGCTGGTCGAGGGGCGCGAGATGATTCGCCGTATTGGCTGGTGCACGGGTGGCGGTCAGGGCTACATCGATCAAGCCATCTCTGCCGGAGTTGACCTGTACCTGACGGGGGAAGCCTCTGAGCAAACATTCCACAGTGCGCGGGAAAATGGCATCAGCTTTATTGCGGCCGGTCACCACGCGACTGAGCGTTACGGGGTCCAGGCTTTAGGTGAATACCTGGCCAAGCGCTTCGCCACCGAGCATCTCTTTATCGATTGTCCCAACCCCATCTGAGGCCGGATTACGGCCTCTTGTGCAGGCATAAAGCTAGATCGTTTCGATCTAACCGCTCTCCTGATTAGACGAAGGTGCTGTGCTAGAGTGCGCCTTCGTCCGCGGCCGCCGGCCCAAACACATTGCAACGCGTGAGTAGCCATGCTCGATAAACTGACCCACCTGAAACAGCTTGAGGCGGAAAGTATCCACATCATTCGTGAAGTGGCCGCCGAATTCGATAACCCGGTAATGCTCTATTCCATCGGTAAAGACTCCGCGGTGATGCTGCATCTGGCGCGCAAGGCGTTTTTCCCTGGCAAGCTGCCGTTCCCGGTGATGCACATCGATACTCGCTGGAAATTCCAGGAGATGTACGCTTTTCGCGAGAAAATGGTCAACGAGTATGGCCTTGAACTGATCACCCACATCAATCCTGATGGCGTGGCGCAGGACATGAACCCCTTCACCTACGGCAGTGCCAAGCACACCGACGTGATGAAGACCGAGGGCCTCAAGCAGGCACTGGATCAGTACGGCTTCGATGCCGCCTTTGGTGGCGCGCGCCGCGACGAAGAGAAATCCCGCGCTAAAGAGCGCGTGTATTCCTTCCGCGATAGCAAGCACCGCTGGGACCCGAAGAATCAGCGCCCCGAGCTGTGGAATGTGTACAACGGCAACGTCAAGAAGGGCGAGTCGATCCGCGTATTCCCGCTGTCCAACTGGACCGAGCTGGATATCTGGCAGTACATCTATCTGGAAAGCATCCCGATCGTGCCGCTGTACTTCGCCGAAGAGCGCGAAGTGATCGAGATGAACGGCGCGTTGATCATGATCGACGACGAGCGCATCCTCGAACACCTCACCCCAGAACAGAAAGCCAGCATCCATAAGAAGATGGTGCGCTTCCGTACCCTGGGCTGCTACCCGCTGACTGGCGCGGTGGAGTCCACGGCAACCAGTTTGCCGGAAATCATTCAGGAAATGCTGTTGGCCAAAACCTCTGAGCGCCAAGGCCGAGTCATCGACCATGACTCCAGCGGCTCGATGGAAGAGAAGAAACGTCAGGGCTATTTCTAAGCAGGGGTTAATATGTCGCACCAATCCGAATTGATCAGCGAGGACATCCTCGCCTACCTGGGCCAGCACGAGCGTAAAGAGCTGTTGCGCTTTCTTACCTGCGGCAACGTCGACGACGGTAAAAGCACCCTGATTGGCCGTCTGCTGCATGACTCCAAGATGATCTATGAAGACCATCTGGATGCCATCACCAAAGACTCGAAAAAGGTCGGCACCACTGGTGAAGACATCGACTTGGCGCTGCTGGTCGATGGCCTGCAGGCCGAGCGCGAGCAAGGCATCACCATCGATGTGGCCTATCGCTATTTCAGCACCACCAGGCGCAAGTTCATCATCGCCGACACCCCTGGCCATGAGCAGTACACGCGCAACATGGCCACAGGCGCGTCCAACTGCGACCTGGCGATTATTCTGATCGACGCCCGTTACGGCGTGCAGACTCAGACCAAGCGCCACAGCTTTATCGCCTCCTTGCTGGGCATCAAGCACATCGTCATTGCGGTCAACAAGATGGACCTCAAGGGCTTCGATCAGGGCGTGTTTGAGCAGATCAAGGCCGACTACTTGGCGTTTGTTGAAGGCATTGCCTTCAAGCCAAGTTCGATGCACTTCGTGCCGATGTCGGCGCTCAAGGGCGACAATGTGGTTAACAAGAGCGAGCAGTCGCCTTGGTACGACGGCCAGTCGCTGATGGAAATTCTTGAGACTGTTGAGGTGGCAGGCGACCGTAACTTCGATGACCTGCGCTTCCCGGTGCAGTACGTCAACCGCCCCAACCTCAACTTCCGTGGTTTCGCCGGCACCCTGGCCAGCGGCATCGTGCGCAAGGGTGACGAGGTTATCGCGCTGCCATCGGGCAAAGGCAGCAAGGTCAAGTCCATCGTCACCTTTGACGGTGAGTTGGAGCAGGCCGGCCCAGGCCAGGCGATTACCATCACCCTGGAAGACGAAATCGACGTGTCGCGTGGCGACATGCTGGTGCATGGCGATAACCGCCCGCAGGTGGTCGACAGCTTCGATGCCATGCTGGTGTGGATGGCCGAAGAGCCGATGCTGCCGGGCAAGAAATACGACATCAAACGCGCCACCAGCTATGTGCCAGGCTCGATTGCCAGCATCGCTCACCGGGTGGATGTAAATACCCTGGAAGAGGGTGCGGCGAGCAGCTTGCAACTCAACGAAATCGGCCAGGTGCGCATCGCACTGGATGCACCGATTGCGCTGGACGGCTATGCGCACAACCGCACCACCGGCTCGTTTATCATCATTGATCGTCTGACCAACGGCACCGTTGGCGCGGGCATGATCATCGCCGAACCCATAGGTGTGCAGAGCTCGGGCGGTCATCACGGCAAGCTGGCTCACGTTTCCACAGAGGAGCGTGCTGCGCGTCTCGGTCAGCAGCCGGCAACTGTGCTGTTCAGTGGCCTGTCGGGCGCTGGTAAGAGCACTCTGGCCTATGCGGTGGAACGCAAGCTGTTTGACATGGGTCGTGCGGTCTATGTGCTGGATGGCCAGAACCTGCGTCACGACCTGAACAAAGGTCTGCCGCAGGACCGTGCCGGGCGTACCGAGAACTGGCGTCGTGCGGCTCACGTTGCACGTCAGTTCAACGAAGCCGGCTTGCTGACGTTGGCGGCCTTTGTCGCGCCAGATGCTGAAGGGCGCGAGCAAGCCAAATCGCTGATCGGTGCTGAGCGCCTGATCACCGTGTATGTGCAGGCTTCACCGCAGGTCTGCGCCGAGCGTGACCCGCAGGGGCTGTATGCCGCCGCTGGCGACAACATTCCGGGCGAGTCCTTCCCGTACGACATCCCGCTGAATGCCGATCTGGTGATCGACACGCAGACGGCGTCGGTGGAAGACGGCGTCAAGCAGGTGTTGGCACTGCTGCGTGAGCGTGGCGCGATCTAAATCCGCGACAGAACAAAAAGCCCCGCCTAGCGCGGGGCTTTTTGTTGGCTGCCTGGTCGCCGCAGCAACCGAGTCAGTGACTATTACTTGTTCTTCAACCCGTAGCTTTCATCCAGCATGCCCGGTACGTCGGCATTTTTTGGTGCGTAGTCCTTGGGCATTTCGTGATGTGTCGGTGCTTTCAGGCGTTCGCGCTTTTCGCCGCTATCTTCTGTATGCAAGGTGGCGAGCAGGCGCTGGCGGGTGAGCTCGTCGAGGGCAAGGCGGTTGGCCCCGTCGGACAAGTGTTGCTGCACATCCAGTTGGGTCTGGCTGAGTTTCTTCACCAGATTGGCAGTGGTATTGAAGTGGGTAACCACTTCACTTTGGTAACTGTCGAAACGTTCTTGAATTTCGTCCAGCTGGCGTTGGGTGCGGCTTGGAGCTGCATTGGGTGCCAGGCGGGCGATCAGGAAGCCAATGGCAATGCCGGCTACCAGGGTAATGGCGGGTAGCAACCAGGCGGTGAGCGTCTGTTCCACGAGTCCTTCCTCTCTATACGGCTTTGCTTTACGTTAACGGCTCGAACCTGCGCTGTATACCGCAAAGCGCGCCATGTTATGTATGGCGTGTCTGCGTCGCAGGCTGTCAGCTAGACGAGTCGACCCACTGCGAGGTCACGGAGTTCCCTCTTGCTCACCCGCGAAACCCCTTTGATGATTGCCGGCCCCAGCGGCCAACTCGAAGCCCTCTGGCAGGATACCCCCGACGCCCGCGGGGTAGCGCTAATCTGTCACCCCAATCCGGTGCAGGGCGGCACCATGCTTAACAAGGTTGTTTCGACCTTGCAGCGTACGGCTCGCGACAATGGCCTGGCCACGTTGCGCTTTAATTACCGCGGCGTCGGTGCCAGCGCTGGCAGCCACGATATGGCCAGCGGTGAAGTGGATGATGCTGAGGCTGTGGCCAATTGGCTGCGTGCACAATATCCGCAGTTGCCGCTGACGCTGCTGGGCTTCTCCTTTGGTGGTTTTGTCGCCGCTGCCCTCGGCGCGCGTTTGGAAGCCCAAGGGGTGACGCTCAACAAGCTGTTTATGGTGGCCCCGGCGGTGCATCGCCTGACCGAAGAAAATCCCCCAGCCAGCAGTTGCCCGCTGATCCTGATTCAGCCCGAAGACGACGAAGTGATCGACCCGCAGGTGGTTTACGACTGGTCGGCAGCACTCGGACGTGCCCATGAGCTGCTGAAAGTGGCAGAATGCGGCCACTTTTTTCACGGCAAGTTAACGGATCTCAAAGATCTGTTGGCGCCGCGTCTTTGAACTGTTTGTAGCGCTGAAAACGCTCAACCGAATAAGCGAACGTTATGACCACTCGTATCCTTACCGGCATCACCACCACCGGCACCCCGCACCTGGGCAACTATGCGGGCGCGATTCGCCCGGCCATCGTTGCCAGTCGTGCCGCCGATGCTGACTCGTTCTACTTCCTCGCTGACTATCACGCACTGATCAAGTGCGACGAGCCGGCGCGTATCCAGCGTTCACGCCTGGAAATCGCGGCCACCTGGCTGGCGCTGGGGCTGGATACCGACAAGGCAACCTTCTACCGGCAGTCGGATATTCCTGAAATCCCCGAGCTGTGCTGGCTGCTGACCTGCGTTGCAGGCAAGGGCCTGCTTAACCGCGCCCACGCCTACAAGGCTTCGGTGGACAAGAACGTCGAGCAAGGTGAAGACCCGGATGCGGGCATCACCATGGGGCTGTTCAGTTACCCGGTGCTGATGGCGGCGGACATCTTGATGTTCAATGCGCACAAGGTGCCGGTTGGTCGCGACCAGATTCAGCACGTGGAAATGGCCCGCGATATCGCGCAGCGCTTCAACCACCTGTTTGGCCAGGGCAAGGAGCTGTTCACCCTGCCTGAAGCGGTGATCGAGGAAGACGTGGCGACCTTGCCCGGCCTCGACGGGCGCAAGATGAGCAAGAGCTACGACAACACCATCCCGTTGTTCGGCAGTGCCAAGCAGTTGAAGGACGCCGTTGCGCGAGTCGTCACTGACTCCAAACTGCCCGGCGAGCCGAAAGATCCGGACAGTTCGCACCTGTTTACTCTCTATCAAGCCTTTGCTGCACCCACCCAGCAGGCGGACTTTCGCGCAGCACTGCAAGACGGTCTGGGCTGGGGCGAAGCCAAGCAGGCGCTGTGCAGCCTGCTTGAAGCCGAGCTGGGTGAGGCCCGCGAGCGTTATCACGCGCTGATCGGAAAGCCGGCTGACCTGGAAGATATCCTGTTGGCCGGCGCCGCCAAGGCGCGCAAGACTGCCACGCCGTTTCTTGGCGAGCTGCGTGAGGCCGTGGGCCTGCGCTCTTTCCGCAGCCAGGCGAGCAGTGCTGCTGGCGAGAAGAAAAAAACCGGCAAGAGCGCGCGCTTTGTCAGCTTCCGCGACGATGACGGCAGCTTCCGCTTCCGCCTGCTGGATGCGGCAGGCGAGCAGTTGCTGCTGTCCAAGTCGTTCGCCGACGGCAAGGCCGCGGGTATGGTTAACAAGCGCCTGCAGTCTGGCGAAGCGCTGGATGTGCGTGAACAAGATGGTGGCTTCGGCGTCTGGTTGGACGACGAATGCGTGGCGCAAAGCCCAGCGTTCGCCGACAGCAGCGCCCGCCAGGCAGCCGTTCAGCGCTTGCGCGAGGCCTTGGCCCCAGCCGAGTAAACACTCGGTAGGCTGGGTTGAGCGAAACGATACCCATGGCGGCCATGCTTGATGGGTATCGCAGGCTCAACCCATCCTACGATTCTGGCGCCTCAGGCATGATGTGCGGATCGATGACTTTGTGGGAGGGGCTTTAGCCGCGACAGCTTGTTGGTGTCGCGGCTAAAGCCCCTCCCACGGATCGGTATGCCTTGATAAGCCGATTGCCAAGTAACGGGTGCGTCGCTAAAGTGACGCCCCCGTTTTACTTGCCCGGCTAACGAATTTATGACCCCCCTAGAACGCTACCAGGCCGACCTCAAACGCCCCGATTTCTTCCATGATGCCGCCCAGGAAACTGCGGTGCGCCATCTGCAGCGGCTGTATGACGACCTGGTCGCCAGTGAAAACGCGTCGACTGGGTTGCTAGGCAAGTTGTTTGGTAAGAAGCCGCAAGGGCCGGTCAAAGGGCTGTATTTCTGGGGTGGGGTCGGGCGCGGCAAGACCTATCTGGTTGACACTTTCTTCGATGCGCTGCCCTTCGACCGCAAGGTGCGCACCCACTTCCACCGCTTTATGAAGCGCGTGCACGAAGAAATGCGCACCCTCAAGGGCGAGAAGAACCCGCTGACCATTATCGGCAAGCGTTTCGCCGACGAGGCGCGGGTGATCTGCTTCGACGAGTTCTTCGTGTCCGACATTACTGACGCCATGATCCTGGCCACCTTGCTGGAGGAGCTGTTCAAGAATGGCGTGACCCTGGTGGCGACCTCCAACATCGTCCCTGACGGTCTGTACAAGGACGGTCTACAACGTGCGCGCTTCCTGCCGGCGATTGCCTTGGTTAAGCAGCACACCGATGTGGTCAACGTCGACAGTGGCGTCGATTACCGCCTGCGCGCCCTGGAGCAGGCCGAATTGTTCCACTGGCCGCTGGACGCTGAGGCCGAAGTCAGTTTGGAAAAGAGCTTCCGTAGCTTGTTGCCCGAGCACTGTCTGGTGGAAGAGAACAAGCCGTTGATGATCGAGAATCGCGCGATCATGGCGCGCAAAGAAGGCGACGACGTGGCCTGGTTTGAATTTCGCGAACTGTGCGATGGCCCACGCAGCCAGAACGACTACATCGAGCTGGGCAAGATCTTCCACGCGGTGATCCTGGCCAATGTCGAGCAGATGAGCGTGGCCAAGGAAGACATGGCGCGGCGCTTTATCAACTTGGTGGATGAGTTTTACGACCGTAACGTCAAACTGATCATCTCCGCCGAAGTGGAACTCAAAGATCTGTACACCGGCGGTCGCCTGACGTTCGAGTTCCAGCGCACCCTTAGCCGCTTGCTGGAAATGCAGTCTCACGAGTTCCTGGCGCGCGCGCACAAGCCTTAATCCAGCGCGTTTACGCCTGCAAATAGCCCGGATTTGTCCGGGCTATTTCGTTATTGCCCAGACTGATGTGTGTAAAGACAAGCGGGCCGCTTGCCGTCAGGCAGGATAAACTCAGCACCATCGCCTTTTAGCCCTTTGTGGTAACCCTATGACCTTTGCCTCCCTCGGTCTGATCGAGCCTCTGCTGCGCACCCTCGATAGCCTCGACTACAAAACCCCCACCGCCGTGCAGGCGCAGGCCATTGTGCCGATTCTTCAGGGTCGCGACCTGATGGCTGCGGCGCAGACCGGTACCGGCAAGACCGCCGGTTTTGCCCTGCCGGTGTTGCAGCGGCTGATGATGGAAGGCCCCGAGGTGGCGAGCAACTCAGTGCGGGCACTGGTGTTGGTGCCGACCCGCGAGCTGGCCGAACAGGTGTTGCAGAGCTTTGTGACCTACGGCCAACACCTGCCACTGCGCAGTTTTGCCGCGTATGGCGGGGTGAGTATCAACCCGCAGATGATGAAGCTGCGCAAAGGTGTGGATGTGCTGGTGGCCACGCCGGGGCGTTTGCTCGATCTTTACCGGCAGAAAGCGGTGAAGTTCAACCAGGTACAGACCCTGGTGCTGGACGAAGCCGACCGCATGCTCGACCTGGGTTTTGCCAGCGAGTTGGAGGATGTGTTTCGTGTGTTGCCGAAAAAGCGGCAAACCTTGCTGTTTTCCGCCACGTTCTCCGACGTCATCCGCAGCATGGCCAGCGAGATGCTCAATGACCCGCTGAGCATTGAGGTCAGCCCGCGTAATGCGGCGGCCAAATCGGTCAAGCAGTGGCTGATTCCTGTGGATAAAAAGCGCAAAGGCGAGCTATTTCTGCATCTGTATCAGACCAAGCGCTGGAGTCAGGCGCTGGTGTTCGTGAAAACCCGCAAGGGTGTTGATGAGCTGGAAGCCGAGTTGCAGCGTCACGGCATCAGCGCCGACGCGATCCATGGCGACAAGCCCCAGGCCACGCGGCAGCGGGCTTTGCAGCGGTTCAAGGACGGTGAGGTCAAGGTGCTGGTGGCAACCGATGTGGCGGCCCGTGGTCTGGATATCGATACCATGCCGTTGGTGGTGAATTTCGACCTGCCCACCGTCGCCGAGGACTATGTGCACCGCATCGGCCGTACCGGGCGTGCCGGCTCCACGGGGCAGGCGGTGTCGCTGGTCTGCGCTGATGAAGTGCAGCTGTTGTCGGCCATCGAAACCCTGACCCAGCAAGTGCTGCAGCGTGTCGATGAGCCCGACTTCATCCCCGATCACCGCGTCCCGCAAACCCTTCCAGGCGGTCAGGTGGTGAAAAAGCCGAAGAAGGCCAAGAAGCCGAAAGTGGTTGGCGGCGGTAAGAGCGGGAGTCTGGGCCGCTGGATGGAGACCGATGAGCCGGCAGCTCCCGTTGTCAAAGCCGTGCGCAAGGTGCCGAGCTTTGGTGGCGTAGCCGGCAAGCCGGGGAAATTTACCAAGTAGCCTCAGGCTTGTGCGGCGGTTTGCGCGGCGGCTTGGGCCGCTGCCAGCTGCTTCTTGTGGGTAGCGGCGGCGGTCATGTCGTAGATCACCACGCAGATGTGCTCGACCTCGCCGGTGGCGCCGGCCAGGGGTAACAGGGTGACGTTCTGGTACATAAATTCTTCCTGCCCGGTGATGGGTTGGTAATTCTTGAAGTGCATCAGGTACGGGTGCTGCTCCCATAGGCTGAACGCACGGGTGCCCAGTTGCACAACCGTATCGACCTTACGTTTTAACCAAACCTCGTTTATCTCTGGGAACAGGCTGAACAGGGTTTTGCCGTGCACCTCATCCGGGCCCATGCCGGAGTGGTTTTCCATAAAACTGTTCCATACCTCGACCTGATATTGGCGGTCGAGCACGATGACGCCAACGTCGATGCACTGCACGATGTCGAGCAGCCAGTGCACTTCTTTAATATCAATCTGTGCGGGCATAGGTGGGTGGCCTAGTTCATCAGGTAGTTGAGCTTGTTGGTCAGACGTTTGATCGAGTCTTCGGTAAACAGCAGCAGCAAGTCGAAGTGAATGTTGTGCGCCTCCAGGCTGTAGCTGACTTCCACTGCCAGGGTCTTTTTCCAGCGCCGCTGATTGAGGTGAATCAGTTGCTCGATGGAAGAGTGTTGGCCGAGCAGTTGCGGATGCCCCTGGGAAAAGCGCACATCGATCTGCTCAGCGATCCCGGAGAGGCATGCTCCGATGATGATACTGGCCAGATCCAGCAGCATTTCCGAGGTTTCCAGGTCGTCTTTGGGCTGCCAGTTGAGCAAGCGCGCCATGTCGGCCACTTCCGAATCATGGAACAGCAGCAGTGATTCACCAGCGATGCCGTCGCCGATAAAGCCCTGGCATACGGCGCTCATGCGCTCGCCATGCATGGCGTCGGTGAGGGTCATGTGCAGTTCGCTGACTTCGAAGATATTCACCTGCGGCACCGGCAGCTGTACGAACACGCCGAGTGCTTTGGCCAGTAACGCGGCGGCGCGGCCCATGGCAACGTTGGTGATCTCACGCAGGGCATCGCGGAAGTTAACCTTGAGGTCATCCAGTAGTGCGGCTTGGGCTACGGCGCCGGGCGTGGCTTTGGGGTCGAACAAGCCGAGTTCGAGCAGGGTGCTACGCAGAACTTCGGGGTCAGCAGGTTTCTTGATAAAGGCCAGGGCACCGAGTTCCTTGACCCGGCGTACAGCTTCATCCTGTACGTCGCCGGAGACCACCAGCACCTTGCAAGCCAAACCTTCGGCACGGATCGCCGCCAAGGTTTCGTAGCCGTCCATTACCGGCATGGTCAGGTCCAACAGCATCACCTGACCAAGGCCCTGACGCAGCGCAGTAAGGGCTTCCTGGCCGTTGGTGGCCTGGCTGATGGTCACCGGCCATTCGGGAGGCAGGGCGCGGATCAATTGCTTGCGCGCCATGTTGGAGTCGTCGCAGACCACTAGAGGAATCAAGGCGAAAGATTACCTGTGCGCGTGGAAGAACACCGCTCTGGGACGGTTTTCACTCAGCATAGCCGCTTAGGCTTTTGTGCGGGGTGCTTATTCGGTCGGGTTTTGCAGCCATTCGAGGGCGCCAAGGGCGGCGCGGCGGCCGCTGGCGAAGCAGGCAGTCAACAAATAGCCCCCGGTTGGAGCTTCCCAATCGAGCATTTCTCCGGCGCAGAAGGTGCCGGGCAGTGGCTTGAGCATCAGGTGTTTATCAAGCTGCTCGAAAGGTACCCCGCCAGCCGTGCTGATAGCTTCATCCAGCGGACGCGGGCGTATCAGGGTAATGGGCAGGGCCTTTATGGCGTTGGCTAGCTGCTTTGGGGCGTCGAAGCATGCCGCGCTAGCCAGCTCGCGTAGCAGAGCGGCTTTGACGCCATCGATGCCAGCCTGGCGATGCAGGTGTTTGGCCATCGATTGTGAGCCGCGGGGTTTGCTTAGGGCAGCAAGCAGCTTGCTCAGCGGCGTTTGTGGCAGCAGGTCGAGGTGCACCGTGGCGCTGCCGTGCCGGTTGATCGTCTCGCGTATGTTTGCCGACAGGGCATACACCAGGCTGCCTTCGATGCCACCGGCGGTCAGTACGAACTCACCGAGACGCGGCGTTTCATCCGGTAGATTGAGGCTGACGTTCTTTAATGGTGCGCCGGCAAACTTATCGCGCAGAAACGGGCTCCAGGCCGCCACATCAAAGCCGCAGTTGCTCGCTTGCAAAGGCGCGAGCTGCACGCCGCGCGCCTCTAACAGCGTCACCCAGGCCGCGTCCGAACCCAGCCGCGCCCAGCTGCCGCCGCCGAGGGCCAGCAGCGTGGCGTCAACGGTTACGGTTTGTTCGCCGGCTGGCGAATGGATCAGCAAGGCGCCTTGGGTATCCCAACCCAGCCAACGATGGCGGGTATGGATCTGCACACCCAACTCGCGCAGGCGCTTGAGCCAGGCGCGTAGTAGTGGCGCTGCTTTCATGTCAGTCGGGAATACCCGGCCCGAGGTGCCGACAAAGGTGTCGATGCCCAGCCCGTGAATCCAAGCGCGCAAGGCATTGGCATCGAAGTTCTGCAGTAGCTCGGCCATTTCAAGCTGGCGCTCACCATAGCGGGCGACAAAGGCCGGTTTGGCTTCGGAATGGGTGATGTTCATGCCGCCCACGCCGGCCAGCAGAAACTTGCGCCCCACCGAGGGCATGCCGTCGTACAGATCTACCTGCGCGCCACCCTGGGCCAGCACTTCGGCGGCCATTAGCCCGGCGGGGCCGCCGCCGATAATGGCAACGCGAGGGGCAGGCTGTTGGGTAATGCTGGTCATGATGAGATCAGGGACGGTGAGCGGGTGGGCATTCTAACCGAGGCCGCCTTGGCCTTGTCATTTCGACGAGCTTCGGGCACGGTCGCGGTTGAGCCTTTTTCTGACTGGAGCTTTGTATGTCTGACCTCTACCCCAGTATCGACCCCGACGGTCTGATCGAATATTCGGTGGTCTACACCGACCGCTCCCTCAATCACATGTCGCAGTCGTTTCAGGGCGTGATGAAGGATATTTCCAGCACCCTGAAACAGGTCTACAACGCCCATGCTGTGGCTGTTGTGCCCGGTAGTGGGACTTACGGTATGGAAGCGGTCGCGCGCCAGCTGGCCACCGGGCAGAAGTGCCTGGTGCTGCGCAATGGCTGGTTCAGCTACCGCTGGACGCAGATTTTCGAGATGGGCCAGATACCGTCTGAAGCGATTGTGCTCAAGGCCCGGCCGGTGGCGAGCAGCAGTCAGGCGGCGTTTACTCCGCCGGCGCTGGCTGATGTGTTGGCGGTCATCGCTGTAGAAAAGCCTCAGGTGGTCTTCGCTCCGCATGTTGAAACGTCTTCCGGGATGATCCTGCCGGATGGCTACCTGCGCGCCGTGGCGGATGCCGTGCACGCAGTTGGCGGCTTGTTTGTGCTCGATTGCATCGCCTCCGGCACCCTCTGGGTAGACATGCAGGCGTGCGGTATTGACGTACTGATCAGTGCGCCACAGAAAGGCTGGAGCGCCTCGCCGTGCTGCGCCTTGGTGATGCTCAGTGAAGCGGCCCAGGCTCGCGTTGAAGCCACCCAGAGCACCAGCTTTGCCTGCGACCTGAAGAAATGGCTGCAAATCATGCAGGCCTACGAGCAAGGCGGCCATGCCTACCACGCGACCATGCCCAGCGATGCCCTGGCACGTTTCCGCGATGCCATGCGTGAGGCTGAGACCCTCGGTTTCGCCACGGTGCGTGAGCAGCAGCAGGAACTCGGCGATCGGGTGCGTGCCATGCTGGCCGGCAAGGGCTTTAACAGCGTCGCCGCGCCAGGCTTCGAGGCGCCTGGGGTGGTGGTGTGCTACACCGACGATGCGCAAATCAAAAACGGCAGCAAGTTTGCCGCTCTAGGTTTGCAAATCGCCGCGGGGGTACCGCTGCAATGCGATGAGCCCGCGGATTTTCAGACCTTCCGTGTCGGCCTGTTCGGGTTGGATAAGCTGAGCAATATCGAGCGCACTGTAGCGACGCTAGAGCAGGCGCTGGATAAGGTGTTGGCGGGGTAACGCCCCAGCGCCGCTATATACGCCGCTGCTGGGCGCTCAATACCAAAGCGATACCGCCGAGCACCGCAGCGGCGCTAAGCAGCAGGCGTAGCGTTAGGCTCTCGTTGAGCAGCAGGCTGCCGGCCAGTGCGGCGATGATCGGTACGCTGAGCTGCACGCAGGCCGCTTGAAAGGATTGCAGGCCACGCAGCGCGCTGTACCAGATGGCGTAACCGACCCCAGAAGTCAGTGCACCTGACAGCAGGGCATAGACCAGCCCCGGCACGTCCAAGCTGGCCTGCGTTATAAACAGGGCGCTGAGCCCCAATGTCATAGGCACGGCGCGCAAAAAGTTACCGGCGGTGGCCGCCAGCGGGTCTTTTACTCCGCGTCCTAGCAGGGAGTAAACGGTCCAGGCGACGCCCGCCACAATCATCAGCAACGCGGGCCCAGCTGGCGGTCTGCTGGCCCCTGGCAAGAGCAGCACGAGCAAGCCCGCGAACGCCAGGAGTAAGCCGCTACACCCCATCAAGTTAAGACGCTCGCCGCGATGCAGGCCCCAGGCGAGCATGCTCAGTTGTACTGCGCCGAACAGAATCAAAGCGCCTGCGCCGGCATCCAGATTGATATAGGCAAAGGAGAACGCGGCCGCGTAGGCAAACAGTGCCGCCGCTGCTGGCCAGCTGCCGGCGTTGCCACGGCTGGCCGTGCGCATGCGCAGCAGTAACCACAGGGTCAGGGCGCCCGCGAGCAGGCGCAGGCTGGTGAAACTGGCGGCATCGATTGCAGTTTCGCGCAGCGCTAGTCGGCACAGCAGCGAGTTGCCGGCAAAGGTCAGCATGGCCAGAGCCGTCAGCAGTAAAGTTCGAGTGTTCATAAGTCATACGCGGTTCGAGGACGGGCCATCTAAGCACAGCTATGCCACTGCTGCCGGCCCGCAGACTGCGTCTTTAGTCGCAAATGACTGATGCGTCTGGGGCGAAACTCAGGCGCGCTCCAGTACCCAGCGGTCTTCTGCACGGAAGGCAATCAGCAGCAGACTGGCGGCGAAGATGATCAGTGACGGATAGAACAAGGCATTGCTGCCGCTGAACACCCAGCCCCAGGGGTCGAGTACCGATTTGGCTACCGCCAGCAGCGAGGCGCTGTTGAACAGCACTTGCAGCGGGTACACCCAGCGGCGTGCAAAACCTACCACCACAGCCAGCCCTACCAGCATCTGCAGCACGCCGGCGCCCTGCAAGGCGCTCTCAGCGGCGAGAAAGCCAAAGTAGAACTTGTTGGCCACTGCCATGCCGTGCTCGACGTTGAACACCTTGTCGGCCCCCCAGATCACCAGCAGCCAACCCAGTGAGATACGCAGTAATAACAAGCTGATCTGTTGCATTGATTAACTCCGAGTGCTCGCCGATCGGCGGCTGCTGGGGAATAGGTATGGGGGTTACGACGTTGCGTTATTGGCCTGCGGCGAGCTGGCGGGCCACGTCACTAAAGTCGTCGAGCGTGAGATCGGGTTGAACATCCCAGGGGTCAAAAATTGCCTGTGGGTCACGACGTAGCCAGGCTGTGGATAAACCCGCGTGAGCCGCGCCGAGGATGTCGAACGGGTTCGACGAAACCAGGCGTATCTTGCTGGCGGGTAGGCCGCAGGTTTGCGCCAGGTGAGCGTAAACCTTGGGATCTGGTTTGAAGGACTGCACATCCTCGACGCTGACCACCGCCGCAAAATACTGCGCAATCTCTGCACGCTCGAGTAGCTGCTGCACGGCCGCGCGGCTGCCATTGGAGAACGCATACAGCGGTATGCCTTGCTGCTGCAGTGCCTCAAGCCCGGCGGGTACGTCGGCAAAGGCCGCCAGCTCGGCATAGGCCAACATGGCTTGCTCAACCGCCGCCGCGCTGATGGCCACCTGGTGTTGCTGGCAGGCAAATAACAGTGCTTGGCGGGTGCATACGGAGAAATCGCAGTAATCCCCCATCAGGCCACGGCGAAAGCTGTATTCCAGCTGCTTCTGCCGCCACAGCTGTGACACCGCCGGGGCTTTAGCGCCGATCAGTTCACTCAGACGCGTAAGCACGGCCTGGGTGTCGATCAGGGTTCCGTAGATATCAAATGCCACTGCGCGGGTCATATAAGCATCCACTGTTTACTGAGAGAGGGCGTGTCAGGCGAGCCCGGCACGTGCCGGGCTTATCATCGAGTTATTTCTTTTCCCAGGCATACACCTCAAACACCTTATCCACCGGGGTTTGTGCAATGTGGTTGGTGTAGTTGCTCATGACCTTCTGGCTCAGGCCGAGAATGACCTCCAGCACATTGCGCTGGGTGTAACCGGCTGCGTAGAAGGCGGCTAGCTGCTTGGCTTCAAGCTCGCCGCGCTGGCGCACCATGGCCAGGGTGAAGTCGCGCAGGGCTTCCAGCTTCGGCGTAGGCAGTGGTGTTTCGTCGCGCAGAGCGTTGTTGATCTCGTCCGATACCTTCATCAGCTTGGCGATGCCGGTGTGGGCCGGTACGCAGTAATGGCAGGCGTGTTCGACGTTGATGGTTTGCCACACCACGGTCTTTTCGTCGGCATCGAAGCTGCTGTTGAGAAACAGGCCGTGCAGCACCTGGTAGCCATCGAGCAGTTCAGGAGACTCGGCCATTACGGCATGCAGGCCCGGTACTCGGCCGAAGGCTTTCTGCGATTTTTCCAGCAGTGGCTTGGCGGCTTCGCTGGCGCTGTGCTGGTCGTGCAGGGTGAAAGAACTCATGACGTAACCCTTTATTTGAGTGATCGTTCAATAATTGAATGGCCACCGTAATTGAATAAAGAGAGGCGATCAAGTCAAAATTGAGCGATCATTCAAATTGAAGCTAAGCGTTCAATTGCAATTTATTTCGAGAGTTAAAGATGGCCCGTACGGCTCGTTTTGATCGACAAGTGGCTCTACAACGGGCCGTTGAGTTGTTTTGGTCGAGGGGGTACTACGCCTCCTCGATGAAACACATCGAAGAGGCGCTGGATATGCGTCCTGGCAGCCTCTACGCCACCTTTGGCAGCAAAAGCGGCCTGTTTAGCGAGGCGCTGGACGCCTATGCCAACCGTAGTGGTGGTGAGTTCCGCGAGATACTCGACAGCGCGCCAAGTGTTGTCGCGGGCTTGCAACGCTACCTGCAGATGCTGGCGCGCTGCTGTATGGGGCACGCACAGGCTCCGGCGCAGGCCTGCATGCTGATCAAGACCTTGCTCGAAGTGAATGCCGAAGATGCAGCCTTGCTGGCGAAGGTAGATGCCATGCTGGCTGCTATCGAGGTGCGCCTGCGTGAGGCTTTACAGCAGGCGCAGGCCAATGGCGAGTTGCGTGCGGATGTGGATTGCGCCCGCCTGGCTCGCCTGCTGCAAGCACAGATTATGGGGTTGCGCGCCTTTGCCACCCGCGACGTGCCCGATGCGCAGATTGCCGCGCTGGCTGATGACATGGCGAGCATGCTCGACAGCTTTAGCCCTTCAGCAGGCTAAGCCAGCACAAGCGTGTGTGTGCGCCCAGGCGGGCCAGTGACAGGGTGTCGGTGCCGATATGGCACTGCAGGTGCACCGCGCGCAGGCCGTTGATGTCGCCGAGGCGCGGCAGATCAAAACGCACCACTTCTGATAAGTGTTCGGGCGAGGCGATAAACAGCTGGGTCTGGTAGTCCGGCGAGGCCACATGTATGGCGGCGCGCTCATTCCAGTTGGCTTTATTCAGGGCAAACGAGTCATCCATGACGGTGTTCCTTTCAGGGTGTTGAGGAATGCTGATCCAGTGCGCTAAGAATGGCGTGCGCGGCCTTGATCCTGGCAGCGTTGGGGTAGTTCTTGTTGGCCAGTAATACCAGGCCCAGGTTCTGGCTGGGGACAAATACGGCATAGGCCCCGAAGCCGCCGGTGGAGCCGGTTTTATTGAACAGGCTGTCGCCTGGCTCAAGCTCGGGTGGCAGCAGGCGGGTAGCGGGTTGCGACTCCAGGGCCATGGCCGGGGCGTTGCCGGCCTGCAAACGCTCCAGGCTGATTGGGTAGGGGTAACGTTCCCAGCCCAGGCCCTGGGTCATTTCGCCGACGCGGTAATAACCGCTGTGGGTCATGACGATGGCACGTTGCAGGTCAGGGCTGAGGCCGGTCGGACTGAGGTTAGCCTGGACAAAACGCAGCATATCTTTGGCATTGGTTTTCACCCCGTAGGCTTCGGCGTCGAGCATCCCCGGTGTCACCCGCAGTGGCTGATTGTCTTTGCTGTAGCCGAAGGCATAGCGCGGCATCTGCGCCGACGGCACCTGGATATAGCTGTGCGACATGCCGAGCGCGGGGAACAGGGTGCCTTCCATCAGCGTGGGGAATGGCTGACCCATGCTCTTGGCCGCAAGCAGGCCAAGCAGGCCGATGCTGGGGTTGGAGTAGCGCCGCTGAGTGCCGGCGATATGCTCGGGCTGCCACTGGCGGTAATAGGCGAGCATGCTGGCCGGGTCGGTCACCTTGTCGGGAAATTGCAGCGGCAGCCCGCCGGCGGTGTAGGTGCCGAGGGCGAGCAGGCTGGCGTGTTCCAGCGGGCTGCCGCGCAGCTCGGGCCAATGCTGGCCGGCGCTGTCGATCAGGGTCAGCTTGCCGGTGGCCTGGGCCAGTGCGGCGAGGGTGGCGGTGAGCGGTTTGCTCAGTGAACCGATTTCAAACAGGGTGTCACTGGTTACCGCTTGCGGGTCGTCCAGGCGCGCCACGCCGTAATTGAAGTAGTGCGCTTGCCCATTCAGGGTGATCGCTACCGCCATGCCGGCGATGTCGTATTCCGCCATTACCGGGCGGACGTTAGCGTCCACCAGCGACTGCAACGTGTCGTCTGCTTGAGCGGCAGCGGTGAATGCGAGCGTGGTTAGCAGGGCGGGCAGGGCAATGAATGTTCTGGGCATGTCGTGAGAGATTCCTTGGGCGTGGTGTGCGCGATGTGACAGTACGGCGGGCGGTTTTATCCCAGCCCGTGTGCTCGCCATACCTTGGCTGCACTGTGATGGAGAATGCCGTGGCGGCGAGCCAGCGCTGCGCGGTCCTTGTCGTAGCCGCCGCCAATCACACCGACCACTGCAATATCGCGGCCCAGGCAGTGATTAAGTACGGCCTCGTCACGGGCGGCGATGCCAGCGTCTGTCAGGTTGAGGTAGCCGAGGGCATCGCTCTGATGCACGTCGACGCCAGCGTCGTAGAGCACGATGTCGGGTTGGTACAGCGCCAGCAGGTAATTCAGGGTGTCGTCCACCACCTGCAGATACTCAACATCGCCCATGCCGTTGGGCAGGGGTATATCCCAGTCGCTGGCAGCCTTGCGCGCCGGGTAATTGTTTTCGCAGTGCAGCGATACAGTGATCGCTTGCGGGGTGTTCTCCAGCAGGCGCGCGGTGCCGTCGCCCTGATGCACGTCGCAGTCGAAGATCAGCACGCGCTGGGCTTTACCGCTCTGCAACAGGTACTGACTGATCACCGCCAGGTCATTGAAGATGCAGAAACCTGCAGGGTGATCGTAGTGGGCATGGTGGGTGCCGCCGGCCAGGTGGCAGGCCAGGCCATGTTGCAGGGCTTGCTCGGCCGCCAGCAGCGAACCACCCACGGCGCGAATGGTGCGCTGCGCCAAGGCTTCGCTCCAGGGCAAGCCGAGGCGGCGCTGCTCATCATGGGCCAGTTCGCCACTGATAAAACGTTCGATATAAGCCGGGCAGTGGGCCAGGGCCAGCACCTCGCTTGAACAGCGTTCAGGGCGCAGCAGTTCGGCATCGATGCACAGGCCACTGTCCACCAGGTGATCGCGCAGCAGGCGGAATTTTTCCATGGGAAAGCGGTGCCCGGCCGGGAAGGGAGGGCTGTACTCGTCGTGGTAAACCAGCGGCAGCAGCATGGGGCAGGCTCGTGCGGATGTGCGCGAAGTATGGCGGCAGGCTCACTCCAGGCTCAAGCTTGGCTGTCGGTTGGCCATAATGCTGCCATTATTGTCCGCATCCATCCGGCAGATGGGCCGACAAACCGTGGCGAAGCCTTTACCATCTCGCCCCCCAGCGTTAACAGGAGAGCATGCATGAGTCAGGTGTTGAATGAGTTGGTCGCCCTGCTGACCCTGGAAACCATCGAAGAGAATCTGTTTCGCGGTGTGAGTCAGGATCTTGGTTTTCGCCAACTGTATGGCGGCCAGGTGCTGGGCCAGTGTGTGTCGGCGGCCAGCCAGACGGTGGACCCGGCGCGCCATGTGCATTCCATGCATGGTTATTTTTTGCGCCCAGGTGACGCCACCTTGCCGGTGGTTTATCAGGTCGAACGCGTGCGTGACGGAGGCAGCTTCAGCACGCGGCGGGTCACGGCGATCCAGAAAGGTAAGCCGATTTTTACCTGTAGCGCCTCGTTTCAGTCCGATGAAGAAGGCTTTCACCACCAGAACCCGATGCCGGACGTGCCGGGGCCGGAAGAGTTGAAATCGGAAACCGAGCTGGCGCGTCTGGTTGTCGACGCCTTGCCTGAGCGCATGCGTGAGCGGGCGGTGAGCGCCAAGCCGATCGAGATTCGCCCGGTGACGGTGGGCAACCCTTTTGCGCCGAAACCCAGCGAGCCGGCCAAGCATGTGTGGTTTCGTGCCGCTGGCGAGCTGCCCGATGATCCGCAGCTGCACAAGTACCTGTTGGGCTATGCCAGTGATTTCAATTTGCTGACCACCTCGATGCTGCCGCACGGCGTATCGGTGTGGCAGAAGTTTATGCAGGTCGCCAGCCTCGACCACTCGCTGTGGTTCCACGGCAACCTGCGCATGGACGACTGGCTGCTGTACAGCATGGACAGCCCCTGGGCCGGTAATGCCCGCGGTTTCTCCCGTGGCAGCATCTTCAATCGTCAGGGCCAGTTGGTTGCCTCGGTCGCGCAAGAGGGTTTGACCCGCGTGCGTGAGGACTGGAAGTGATTGGGGCGCAGGCCCTCGCCAGCGCGCGGCATTGGGTGTTCGATATGGACGGCACCCTGACGCTGGCGGTGCACGACTTTGAGGCAATTAAACGGGCGCTGGATATTCCGTTGGCTGACGACATTCTCGGCCATTTGGCTGCACTGCCCGAGGCGGTAGCAGCAGCCAAGCATGCCTGGCTGCTAGAGCATGAGCGTGAGCTGGCGCTGACCTCGCAGCCGGCACCGGGTGCGATTGAATTGGTGCGCGCGTTGCACGAACGCGGCTGCCGCCTCGGTATCCTCACCCGTAACGCACATGCGCTGGCGTTGCTCACCTTGCGCGCGATTGGCTTGGATGACTGCTTTGCCGTAGCCGATGTGATCGGCCGTGATGAAGCGCCGCCCAAGCCAGACCCGGGCGGCTTGCTGCACTTTGCCAAGACCTGGCAGGTGGCGCCCAGCGAGCTGGTGATGGTCGGTGATTACCGTTTTGACCTGGAGTGCGCTCGCGCCGCTGGCGCGCGTAGCGTGTTGGTCAACCTGACGGAAAACCCCTGGCCGGAGTTGGCCGACCATTTCGCTGTAGATTGCCGGGCATTGCAACAGGTGTTGTAGGGTGGATCGGGGCGCGTAGCTGACGCTTTTTTCATCCACCCAATGACCTCCCATTTTCAATGGATGCAGCCGGACTCCAGTTGTAGGGTGGATGGCGCTCTTTTCATCCACCACCGGGTCACAATGGGGGATGGGTGAGGCGTCATCCACCCTGCGGTTTGGCTGTTCAATGGCAGCAGCCGGACTCCAGGTCCTTGAGGATTGGGCAGTCCGGGCGATCGTTACCCTGGCAGCTGTCCATCAATTCCTTGAGCGTGTCGCGCAGGCCGCTGAGTTCACTGATCTTGCGTTCCAGTTCGCTGATGTGGGTGGCGGCCAGGGCTTTCACATCTGCACTGGCGCGTTGGCGGTCTTGCCACAGGGTCAGTAGCTGGTTGACCTCGGCCAGGGAAAAACCGAGGTCGCGTGAGCGTTTGATAAACGCCAGACGATGCAGGTCCTGCGCGTTGTACTGGCGGTAGCCGCTGTCGGTGCGGCCAGCCTCGGGCAGTAGGTCGATGCTTTCGTAGTAACGGATCATCTTGGCGCTAAGGCCGGTTTTTTTCGCAGCTTGGCCGATATTCATCGTTGTGCTCCTGCCCTGCGGCTTATTCGTGGTCCTTGGGTTTCCAGGTTTTCAACAACAACGCATTGCTCACCACGCTGACGCTGGACAGCGCCATGGCAGCGCCGGCCAGCATCGGGTTGAGTAGGCCAGCCGCCGCCAATGGAATGCCGATTAGGTTGTAGGCGAACGCCCAGAACAGGTTTTGGCGAATTTTGTTGTAAGTGCGTTTGCTGATGTCCAGGGCGTCGGCCACCAAACGCGGGTCGCCACGCATCAGGGTGATGCCGGCCGCGTGCATGGCCACATCAGTGCCGCTGCCCATGGCAATGCCGACATCGGCGGCGGCCAGGGCAGGGGCATCATTGATGCCGTCGCCAACCATGGCCACCACCGCCTCTTTCTTCAGTTCAGTGATGATCGCGGCCTTGTTCGCCGGCAGTACCTCAGCATGTGCTGCGCTGATACCCAGCGCCTGGGCCACGGCGTTGACGCTGCCTTTGTTGTCGCCACTGATCAGGTGGCTGGCGATACCTTGCGCAGTCAAGGCGGCAATGGCTTCTACCGCACCGTCCTTGAGGGTGTCGCCAAAGGCAAACAGGCCCAGTACCTGTGGTTGTGGGCTGAGCTCCATCAACCAGGACAGGGTGCGGCCTTCGGCTTCCCAGGCCAATGCTTCGGCAATCAAGGTTTGATTCTGCAACCAGTGCTCTTCCAGCAGGCGTTTGTTGCCCAGGGCCAGCTCACGCTCGCCAATCCGCCCGGCAATGCCACGCCCGGCCAGTGCTTTGCTGTCGCGCACCTCCGCCAGGGTCAGCTGCTGTTCGGCGCATTGATCGAGTACCGCCTTGGCCAGCGGGTGTTCGCTGCCGCGCTGCAGAGCGCCTGCCAGTTGCAGCAACTGTGTGGTATCACCGTCGACAGCTTGCAGGTGGGCGATGCGCGGTGAGCCGGAGGTCAGGGTGCCGGTCTTGTCGAAGGCGACCAGGCTGACCGAGTGGGCGACCTCTAACGCTTCGGCATCTTTAATCAAAATGCCATGCCGTGCCGCCACGCCAGTGCCGGCCATGATCGCGGTGGGTGTGGCCAGGCCGAGGGCGCAAGGGCAGGCAATCACCAATACAGCCACGGCGTTGAGCAGAGCGGTTTCAATTCCTGCGCCGAGCACCAGCCACGTAATTAGGGTAGCCAGGGCGATTAGCAATACGCTGGGAACGAAGATCCGGCTGACTTTATCCACCAGCTTCTGAATCGGTGCCTTGGCGGCCTGGGCGTCTTCGACCAAGCGAATAATCTTCGACAGCACGGTTTCGGCGCCCAAGGCCGTGGTTTCGATCAGTAAGCGGCCTTCGCCGTTGATGGCCCCCGCAGTTACGCTGTCTCCCGGTTGTTTGGGCTGAGGCAAGCTTTCACCACTGATCAGTGCCTCGTCGGCGTGGCTCTGGCCTTCCTGTACCAGGCCGTCGACCGGGAAGCGCTCGCCGGGCTTAACCACAATGCGGTCGCCCAACTGCAACTCGGCGAGAGCGACCCATTGTTCGCTGCCGTCTTGCAGGCGCAAGGCGCGCTCGGGGCGCAACGCCTGTAAGGCGCGAATGGCGCTGCTGGTTTGCCGTTTGGCGCGGCTTTCCAGGTACTTGCCGAGCAATATCAGGGTGATGATGACGGCTGAGGCTTCGAAATACAGGTGCGCCATAGCACCGTTTGGCGTGATGGCCCACTGATACAGGCTCAGGCCATAAGCAGCGCTGGTGCCGATGGCCACCAGTTGATCCATGTTGCCGGTTTTGCTGCGCAGTGCGCTCCAGGCCGCGCGGTAGAAGCGTGCGCCGAAGATGAACTGCACCGGTGTGGCCAGGGCAAACTGCGCCCAGGCTGGCAGCATCCAGTGCAGGCCGAAGGGGTCGACAAGCATGGGGATGACCAGTGGCAGGGTCAGGAGCACAGCCAGAAGTAGCATCCAGCGCTCGCGCTGTAGCTGTTTGGCGGCGCTGGTCGGCGTATTTTGTAGCTCACTGATCGGGGTGGCCTGATAACCGGCCTGGCGGATGGCTTGCAGCAAAGTCTGCGGGTCAGTGCCCTGGAGCACCTGCACGTGTGCGCGCTCTGTGGCCAGGTTGACGCTCACCGACATTACGCCAGGTTGTTGCGCCAGCGCGCGTTCGATACGGCCCACGCAACTGGCGCAGGTCATGCCGCTGATGGCCAGCTCCAAGCGCTCATTTGGCACCTGGTAGCCGGCGCCGCTGACAGCTGCAATCAGCTGCACCAGGCTGCCGACAGGCGCTTCGATGCGCGCCTGTTCGCTGGCCAGGTTGACACTGACGCTGCTGACGTCGGCCACTTTAGTCAGTGCATGCTCGACCCGGCCGGCGCAACTGGCGCACGTCATGCCGTTGATCGGCAGGTCAAAGGTTGTGAGATCGGTCATGCGACGCCCTCCATTGGATTTCGCAACAGCATCAACCTTTCCACCTTGGTAAGGTCAAGTGCTGCTTTTGGCGTTGCCCTTTTTTGCTGGCAACCCCTTAGAACCGGTGCGACGTCAGGTAAAAAATGCCGCCCGGTGATTTTTTATGGCTTGACCTTACCCCGCTGGCAAGGAGGACACTGTGCGCCTCAATAGGTTAATTCAGGTGATTAGTGATGCAAGCAACCAGCGTTCATACATTTCGGGTCGAAGGCATGACCTGCGATCATTGCGTAAAATCGGTAACCGAAGCGGTGTTAGCGCGCGATGCGGCCGCCGATGTCAGGGTAAAGCTGCAGGGCGGCGAGGTGACGGTGGGTAGTAGCTTGCCCAGTGATGAGCTGATTATCGCGATTGCCGAAGCAGGCTACAGCGCCGGCCTGGCCTGAGTACAAACTCACTGAGTGAGGGGCCAATCGAGGATCAGCCCGCGAAAGCAGGCATCGACCATTGGCGCGGCGTCTTGCGCTGGATTGAACAGCGTGGGGTCACGCAGCCAGTCGTGAAACAGACCGATCAATAATGCATGCACGGTTCGCGCGGCCAGGCGCGGACTGAGCCCCGGGTGCAAGCGCGCACTGACAGATGGGGCATTGAACTGCTGCTCGCAAAGATCGATAAACAGGTTAATAAAAGCTTCGTGACGTTCTTCGGCCTCGCGCAACTCTTCGGTGAACTCACAGCGGCGAAGCAGAATCGTGAAAATACGCCGCTTTTGTTCATCACGGGCCAGCCCTTCAATGGCGTCGATGCACATATCGCGCAAGGTGTGCAGGGGGTCACTGTCGGCATCGCCATGCAGGCGCTCGGCTAGCTGTTCGGGCGGCAGACGCACCTGGCTGAGCATGGCGTTGAACAGATGAGCTTTATTGGCAAAGTGCCAATACACCGCGCCACGGGTCACGCCGGCGTGTCGGGCAATATGTTCCAGGCTGGTGTGCGCCACGCCTTTTTCCAGAAACAGCGTTTCGGCGGCCTGCAGAATGGCGCAACGGGTTTTCTCGGCTTCTTCTTTGGTTCTGCGCATGGCGGTAGACGTATTTCTGACTAGGCTCAGGGGCAAAGTGTAATTAACTTAAGGCTAATGTTCTATTTACAAACACTTGTGTATGTAACTAGCATTGCCGATCTTATTTTTGTGCCTTGCGTCGTCTCGGAGAGACCCATGCTTTTTCCCCCTCGTTTCTCGGCAGCTGCCGGTTCCCTGCTGTTGGCTTTTTTGACTGCTCCGCTGTACGCCGCTGATGCACCGCCAGCACCTGAAGTGGTGGTTGAAACCGTCAAGGTTGAGGCGTTGCCGCTTGAATTCGAATACTCGGCACGTACCGCAGGCTTTCGTGAAGTGCAGGTGCGGGCCCAGGTCAGCGGCATCCTGCAAGAACGCACCTACCTTGAAGGTAGCCAGGTCAAGCAGGGTCAGGTGATGTTTCGTATCGACCCGCGCACCTACCAAGCGGCACTGAGCCGTGCCAAGGGTGCGCTGGCGCAGGAACAGGCGCGTTACCGGCAGACCGAGCGCGATCTCAAGCGCATCCGCGAATTGCAGAAGAAGGGGTTTGCCAGCGAGAGCGAGCTGGATAACGCGGTGTCCAACTTCGAGCAGAGCAAAGCCAATATCCAGGCCGCTCAAGCCGAGGTGCAGTCCAAGCAGATCGATCTCGACTACACCACGGTGAAAGCACCGATCTCCGGGATTACCAGTAAGGAAACCGTCTCCGAAGGCAGCCTGATGGTGGCCGGCGATCCGAATGCCAGCCTGTTGAGCAACATCACTCAGCTTGACCCTATTTACGTCAACTTTGCGGCCCCTGACTCGGATGTTGAGAGCGTGCGCAGCGGCCTGCAAAACGGCAGCCTGCTTCGCCCGGAAGACGGCAAGATGAGCGTGCAGATTGTTCTCGGTGACGGCAGCGTCTACCCGTTGGAAGGCAAGGTCGATTTCACCGACAGCCTGGTCGATCGCAGCACGGGTACTGTCAGTGCTCGTGCCGTGGTGCCCAACCCTAATCAAGGGTTGTTGCCGGGCCAGTTCGTGCGTGTACACGTCAAGGGCCTGAGCATGCCGAATGCGATGACGCTGCCGGAGCGTGCAATTGCACAAGGCCCGGCCGGCACCTTCGTTTATGTGGTGGATAAAGGCGATGTGGCGCGCATGCGCCAGGTCACTACCGGGCACACCGCCAAAGGCCGCTGGGTCATCATGGCCGGTATCAGTGCCGGTGACCGGGTGATCGTTGAAGGCTTGGCCAAAGTGCGACCGGATACCCCGGTAAAAGTCGCCAGCTCATCTGCGCAAAAATCCTAAGGAGCGTATTCAGTGATTTCACGCTTCTTTATCGACCGTCCGGTATTTTCCGCGGTCATCTCGATCGTCATCGTGCTGGCGGGCCTGATGGCCATGCGCGCGCTGCCGATCGCCCAGTACCCGCAAATTTTGCCGCCGCAGGTGTCGGTCAGCGCTAACTATGCCGGTGCCAGCGCTCAGGTTATCGCCGAAACCGTAGCCGCCCCCCTGGAGCAGTCGATCAACGGCGTGCAGGGCATGATCTACCAGCAGTCCAACTCAGGCGGCAGCGCCATGAGCCTGTCGGTTTACTTTGAGGTAGGCACTGATCCGGATCAGGCCACCATCGACGTTAACAACCGGGTGCAAGCCGCCCTGGCCAAGTTGCCGGAAGAAGTGCGCCGCCAGGGCGTCAAAGTGCAGAAGAAATCTTCGGACATTCTGCAGGTGGTTACTCTGTATTCGCCGGATGGTTCGCGCGACCCGATCTACATCAGCAACTATGCCTTGATCAATGTGATCGACGAGCTCAAGCGTTTGCCAGGCGTGGGCGATGTCAGCCAGTTCGGTTCGAAAGACTACTCCATGCGCATCTGGCTTCGCCCGGACAAGCTGGCGCAGTTCAATCTGACCCCGACCGATGTGGTCAATTCGATTCGCGAGCAGAACTCCCAGTTTGCCGCCGGCAGTTTCGGCCAGCAGCCGCTAAAGCAGGAACAAGATTTCACCTATACGGTGACCACCCAGGGCCGCTTTACTGACCCCAAAGAGTTCGAAAACGTCATCCTGCGTACCGATCAAACCGGTGCCAGTCTCTTGCTCAAGGATGTTGCGCGGATCGAGCTGGGGGCACAGGACTACTCGCTGATGACCTCGCTCAACGGCCAGCAGAACGCCGCTTTTGGTGTTTATCTGCAGCCCGGAGCGAATGCTCTGGATACTGCCGATGCGGTGAGCAAAACACTCGCTCGACTGTCGAAGAACTTTCCCAGTGGCATGACCTACAAAGTGCCTTACGACACCACTAAATTCGTCCGGGTATCGATCGAGGAGGTGATTCATACCTTCTTCGAAGCCTTGGTGCTGGTGGTGTTGGTGGTATTTATCTTCCTGCAGAACTGGCGTGCCACGCTGATCCCGGTGCTGGCCATTCCGGTCTCGCTGATCGGCACGTTCGCCGGCATGCACATGCTGGGTTTTTCGATCAACCTGCTGACCCTATTCGGTTTGGTGCTGGCCATCGGTATCGTGGTGGACGACGCCATTGTGGTGATCGAGAACGTTGAGCGGGTGATGGCCACCGACAAGGTAGGCCCCCGTGAAGCGACCATCAAGGCCATGGAAGAAGTGACTGGGCCGATCATCGCCATCGTGCTGGTGCTCTGCGCGGTATTCGTGCCAGTGGGCTTTCTCGGTGGCCTGGCCGGGGAGATGTATAAACAGTTCGCCATCACCATTGCCGTGTCGGTGGTGATCTCGGGCATCGTTGCCTTGACCCTGAGCCCGGCGCTGTGCGCTTTGCTGCTCAAGCCTGGGCATCACGAACCGGCTGCGCCGTTCCGCGCCTTCAATCGGTTCTTCGACAAATTGACCAACGGCTACACCGCCGGCGTGCGCTTCTTCCTCAAGCGCTCGGCGGTCGGCCTGCTGCTGTTCGGCGCGATGATCGCGGTGATGGTGCTACTGTTCAATCGGGTGCCCAGCTCGCTGGTGCCCAACGAAGACCAAGGCTATGTGATCAACGCCTACTTCCTGCCCCCAGCCGCTTCGCTGACTCGTACCGAGAAACTCACCGGTGACGTGACCCAGCAGTTGATGGCGCACCCTGCGGTGCAGGATGTGGTGACCTTTGCCGGCTTCGACGTGCTGACCTTCGGCACACGCAGCAACGCCGGGGTGTCCTTTGTGCCGCTGAAAGACTGGAGCGAGCGCACGACGCCTGAGCTGGATGCGCGCAACCTGACCCGTGAATTCATGGGCATGGGCGCGGCGCAGAAAGACGGCATGGTGATGAGTTTTAACCCGCCGCCAATTACCGGCATGAGCACCACGGGTGGTTTTGAAGGCTATATCCAAGACCGCAGCGGCGGCACCACTGCCGAGTTGGCAGTTAAGGTGCAGGCGTTTATCGCCGCCGCGGCCAAACGTCCTGAGTTGGCGGGTGTACAGAGCACCTTCAGCGCCAATGTGCCGCAGTACTACATCGACCTGGATCGCACCAAAGCCAGTGCCTTGGGCGTGCCGGTGAACGATGTATTCACTGCCATGCAGTCCACCTTCGGTAGCTACTACGTCAACGACTTTAGTCTGTATGGCCGTACCTTCCAGGTCAGCCTGCAAGCCGAGGCAGACTTCCGGCGCAAACCTGAAGACCTGTCGCAGGTTTATGTGCGCGCCTCCAGTGGTGAGCTGGTGTCGCTGGCCAGTTTGGTTAAGGTTGAGCGAATTCTCGGCCCCGATACTTACGCGCGCTTCAACGTCTATCCGGCGGCGAAGATTCTTGGCGGCCCCGCTCCAGGCTTCAGCTCGGGTCAAGCCTTGGAGGCGATTCAGCAAGTGGCTGACGAAGTGCTGGGTAACGATTACAGCATCGGTTGGACGGGGTCGGCTTTCCAGGAAGTGGCGTCCCAGGGTTCGGGCAGCAGTGCCTTTGTCTTCGGTCTGATCATGGTGTTCCTGATTCTCGCCGCGCAATACGAGCGTTGGACGCTGCCATTAGTGGTGGTCACCGCGGTGCCATTTGCGGTGTTCGGCGCGATCCTTGCGGTGTGGCTGCGCGGTATTGAGAACGACCTGTACTTCCAGGTGGGTCTGATCACACTGATCGGCCTGGCGGCGAAGAACGCCATCCTGATTGTCGAGTTCGCCGTGCTCAATCGGCAGAATGGCATGGGCATTTTCGAGTCGGCGCTGGAGGCTTCGCGCCTGCGCTTCCGTCCGATCATCATGACCTCGCTGGCCTTTATCCTCGGTGTTGTACCGTTGGCGATCAGCTCAGGCGCCGGCTCGGCCAGTCGTCACTCAATCGGTACCGGGGTGATCGGCGGCATGTTGGCGGCAACGTTCCTGGCGATCTTTATGATTCCGATGTTCTACCTGCTGGTGGAGTCACTGGCGGCCAAGATAAGCGGTGGGCCGAAGAAGGCGGCGAAGGACTCTGTTGTCTGACACGTCTGCGAGCGGAGTGTGAGCGCATTTAACACCCTGCCGGATACCAACATAACCGGAGTTGATCCGGGCTGAACCGACACCCCACAGCCTTTGGCTGGCGGGGTGTCGTCATTATTGTGAATCGATTCACCCCTTCGTCTGGATACTCATGCCGTTACGTATTTTGTTGATTCTTGGTGCATTGAGCGCGTTTGGCCCGCTGGCTATCGACTTCTATCTGCCCAGCTTCCCGGCACTGGCCCGGGCCTTTGGCACTGATGTGGAACATGTGCAGCAATCGCTGGCCGCCTACTTTATCGGCTTGGCCATTGGCCAGCTGCTCTACGGGCCGCTGGCTGACCGTTTTGGGCGACGCATGCCGTTGCTGGTCGGGTTGTTGCTGTTCAGTCTGGCGTCGTTGGCGTGCGCATTGGCACCGAGCCTGGAATGGCTGATTGCTGCACGGTTCGTGCAGGCGTTGGGCGGCTGCGCCGGGATGGTGGTGTCGCGCGCGGTGGTGCGTGATATGTGCGACCCGATCAATTCGGCCAAGGTGTTTTCCCAGTTAATGCTGGTGATGGGCCTGGCCCCGATCCTCGCCCCACTGGCGGGGGGCTTGTTGCTTAGCACCTTGGGCTGGCCTTCGATCTTTATTTGCCTGACGCTGTTCGGCCTGCTGTGCATGCTGGCGGTGGCTTTATGGCTGCCGGAGACCTTGTCGAAGGACGTGCCCGTTGCACCGTTGCGCGGCGCCCTTGGCGAGTACCGACGGTTACTGGGTGACCGACCGTTTCTCGGTAATGCGCTGACCGGTGGCTTTGCCGTGGCGGGTATGTTCGCTTACATCGCCGGCTCGCCATTTGTATTTATCGAGCTCTATGGCGTTCCGGCGGCCCACTATGGTTGGCTGTTCGGCAGCAATGCCCTGGGCTTTATTCTGGCTGCGCAGCTCAATGCCTGGCTCGTGGCGCGGCACGGCCCGAGTTATTGGTTGCGCCGCGCCGTAGGGTTCTACCTGACCTGCGGTCTGGCGTTGTTGCTGGTGGCAATCGCCAAGCCGCTGAGCCTGTGGCCATTGATGTTGCCGCTGTTTGGCTGCATCGCCTGCCTCGGTATTCTCCTGCCTAACGCCACAGCCAGCGCCATGGCTGGGCAAGGCCGCCATGCCGGCAGCGCCTCGGCGTTGCTCGGCAGCTTGCAGTTCGCCATTGCGGCCAGCGCCGCTGGACTTGTGGGCGTGCTGCATGACGGTAGCGCCTGGCCGGTAGCCGTGGTGATTTTCGCTTGCGGGGTTTTGTCGATGGGCTTCTCGCTGTTCACCCGTTGGGCCGAGCGCGGCACAACGGGCGTGCCACGTTAGCCGGCGGCGCGTTGCAGCTCGACCGGCAAGGCATGCGGTGCATTCACCCGTGCTTGTAAGGTGCTGACAAATTGGCGGGCTTCGGCTTCACTGCGCAAGGTGACACTGTGCGTGCCGAGGCGGACTTGCCAGCGGCTACCGGCGGCTGTTTTTAGCGGTTTGATCATGATGTTCATCGCCGAACCTCCTCTGTAAGAACCTGTTTCGCCTGGGATGGCGTTACCGCGCGAGTGCGTGAATAGGTTTAGGAGAGGGCAGTTTAGTCGCTCAATATGAACATTCATTGACCTGTAACAAACCCAGCCAGCGCTGGCGCACCGTTGGTCTGATCAGTTCACGGTGGTGACGCTGAACTGCACGGCCAGCCCTGCAAGCCGGGTGAACTCGGTAACCAGGGCGATATCAGCAGCGCTTGGCCGGGTTGGCTGCGAGTAATAGATACCGAAGGTACCCAGTACCTGGCCGTTGTCATCCTTGAAAGGTAATGACCAGCAAGCCTGCAGGTCGGCTGCCAGGGCGATGGCTTGGTAATCGTGCCAATACGGGTGCTGGCTGAGGTCTTCGACAATCACCAGCTCACCACTGGCGGCGGCATGTCCGCATGAGCCGACTTCCAACGCCGCCTGCAGCCCGTCGATGGCTTGGCAATAAGCGTCTGGCAGGCTCGGTGCTGCGCCGACATGCAAGCACTGTTGTTCATCAAGCAGCATGATGGAGGCACGCATCTGCGGTTGCAGGCTTTCCAGGCGTTGGCTGATGCCGCTCAGAATGCTGCGCAGCGGATGCAGACCCAGTAGCTCATCGAGCACCGCGTTACGCGCCTTTTGCAGCTGCTGGGCCTGGTGGCGGTCATGCACGTCATGCAGGCTACCGTGCAGGCTGTGTTCGGGTAGGCTCAGGTGCAGGTGCAGTTCAACCCGGCGGGCTTGGCCATTGCGGGTGAGCAGCTGGCACTCCAGGCGCAAGTTGGCCAGCTTACCGCTGCGCAGTTCTTGCAGGCGTTGGCGTAGGCTACTTTGTCCCAGCTCCGGGATAAAACGCTGCAGTGGGCTGCCCAGGCTTTCGTGGATCGGGTAGCCGCTGATCTGGGTCCACGCAGGATTGAGGAAGCTCAATTGATCGTCGACATCGGTGATAAAAATCGCATCACCCAGGTGTTCAACCAGTGAGCGGTAGCGGCTCTCGCTGAGCTGTAATTCACTGTCTATTTTTTTCAGCTCGGTGAGGTCGATGTCGACGCAGTACAGCTCTTGCTGATCAAAGCTGTTACGTAGAATCAGGTGGCTGGAATAGACCCACACCAAGCTGCCGTCCTTGCGTTGGAGCTGTACCTCGGCGGCAGAAATCGGTGGGCCGCCGAGTTGCCACGTATTGATCGCGCTGGCCACCTTGCTGCGTGCAGAGATGGGAACGATCAACTCCTCAAGACGCCGCCCCATCACTTCGTGCATGGCATAGCCGTAGAGCAGGGTGCTGGCCTGGTTCCAGTAAATAACCCGGCGTTCGCGGTCATAGCCCTGCACGGCAATCCGTGGGGTTTGTTCGAACAGTTGGCGAAAGCGCTGCTCGCTTTCGCGCAGGGCACTTTCATCACGTTTCTGCGCGCTGATATTCTGCACCGTACCGAGGGTTCTACCTTGCTCATCGACCTCGCCTCGCAGCATCAGCCAGGTGGCATGCTGTTGCTGGGGCTGCAACAGGCGGGCGCTGACTGTCATGGCCGTGCGCTCCTCTAGCAAGGCTTGCAAAGCGCGTTGGACGCTAGCGCGCTCAGCAGGGTGTAGCCAGCTGAGTAGGTGCTGAACGCTACACTGTTGGCTGTCTTGGTTACGGCCGAGCAGGCTCAGTGCTTCGTCACTCCAGCTGAAACCGTTGCGGTATTCCCAGCTGCCGAGTGCGGCGGTGCGTTGCGTCTGTTGCAGCAGGCGGCTGTTGTGGGTGAGCTCTTCGAGCAATTGGCGCTGCGCTTGGCGGTCACGGTAGCTGACAAAAAAGATCAGCCCGGTGCTGAGCAGAATAAACAGCAGGTCTTGCACCCAATGCAGCTCGGCGGCCAGATCGTGTTCACTGACGAACAAGGTAAGCAGGTGCTCGCTGCCGAAAATCCACAGAGAGCTGAACAGGATATAGACGCCAGCCAGGCGCAGTGGGCCTTGAAGATCGGGTCGCATCCCTTACCGCCAATGGCTAGCCAGTTTGAAGGTGAATGGATTGTTGCCTGACTGCATACAGGCAATGTGGTGAGTCTAGCTCGCTCCTAGTCGGCTGCAGGGTGCACGCTAAAAAATCTGCCCGGCCCACGAGGGTGTGGGCCGGTGGGTTATTAGAAGCCTTCGAGAACGATCTTGCCCTTGGCTGTGCCACTCTCCAGCAAGCTGTGGGCGCGACTCAGATTGGCGGCAGTGATGCTGCCAAAGTGCTCGCCGAGGGTGGTTTTCAGGGTGCCGGCATCGACCAGTTCGGTAACTCGTTGCAGCAGCCGGTGCTGCTCGATCATGTCCGCAGTCTCGAACAGCGAGCGGGTAAACATCAGCTCCCAATGCAGCGACAGGCTCTTGCGTTTGAGTTGCATGATATCCAGCGCCTGCTCGGGGTCGTCGATCAGTGCCAGGCGGCCTTGCGGAGCCAGGGCTTCTACCAGTTGGGCGAAGTGCTGATCGGTCTGGGTCAGGCTGGCGACGTGGGTCACCTGATTGATGCCGATACGCTTGAGTTCTTCGCTCAGGGGTTGACGGTGGTCGATCACATGGTGGGCGCCCAGTTCACGCACCCAAACCTGGGTCTCGGGGCGTGAGGCGGTGCCGATCACGGTCAGCCCGGTGAGCTGACGCGCCAGTTGCACCAGGATCGAACCCACGCCGCCGGCCGCGCCGACAATCAACAGGCTCTGGCCCAGGTCCGCGCTGCCCTGGCTGATCTGCAGACGCTCGAACAGCAGCTCCCAAGCGGTGATTGCGGTCAGCGGCAGGGCGGCCGCTTCGGCGAACGCCAGCGTCTTGGGCATGTGTCCGACGATGCGTTCATCCACCACATGCAGTTCGCTGTTGGCGCCGGCACGGTTGATCGCTCCGGCGTAATACACCCGGTCGCCCGGCTGGAACAGGCTGACCTCGCTGCCCACGGCCTGGACGATGCCGCTGGCGTCCCAGCCGAGCACCTTGGCTGCGCCGTCTTCGGGGGCAACGTTACGGCGGATTTTGGTGTCCACCGGGTTCACTGAAATAGCCTTGACCTCGACCAGCAGGTCGCGGGGGCCAGGTGTGGGGGCCGCAAGTTGCACGTCTTGCAGTGCATCGCGGTGGTCGATTGGCAGGGACTGGTAATAGGCGACGGCTTTCATCTGAATGGTTCCTTAGAGAATACGGTGCATGAGTTGATGATCGACCGGTTCCAGCAAGCTGCCGCAGGTGTCGACGAAGTGCTTAAAGTGCGCGGTTTGCTGGTGCGCACTGAGGGCGGCGGCATCCAGCCATTGCTCAACCATGATGAAGCGGTTGGGCTGGTCCTGATGGCGGTGCAGGTTGTATTGCAGGCAACCGGCTTCTGCCTGGCTGGGTGGCACGAGCTGGCGCAGGCCGGCTTCAAGTGCCTGCGCGTGGCCGGGCAGGGCAGTGATGGTGGCAATGAGGGTGAGTGGGCTCGACATACGTTGGCTCCGGTTGAAGAGATGGCCATGCTCGGTTATTTGATTGACGAGAAAAACAGCCTGCTACTAGAGTCTCTTTCAATATTATTTTGATAATGAATTGCCATGCTGCGTTTTGATGACCTGCAATTGTTTGTTTGCACCGCTGATCTGGGCAGCCTGTCGGCTGCGGCACGCCGCTTGGATATATCCCCAGCGGTGGCCAGTGCCGGGCTCAAACGCCTCGAGCAACAGTTGCAAGCGCGCCTGTTCAACCGCTCTACCCGCAGCTTACGGTTGACGCCTGAAGGCGAGCTGTTTCTCGGCAACGCGCGTTTGGCCCTGCAGAGCCTAGACGAGGGGCGCCAACAGTTGGCCGGCAGCAAGGTCGGTATCAGCGGCCCGCTGCAGTTGTCGGCACCGTCGGACTTCGGTCGCAACATCCTGCTGCCCTGGCTGGACGAATTTCAGCAGGCGCACCCCCAGGTGCAACTGCGCCTGCTGCTGGGCGATCGTGTAGCGGATCTGTTTCGCGAGCCGGTGGATATCGCCCTGCGCTACGGCGCCCCGGAGGATTCCAGTTTGGTCGCTTTGCCGGTGGCCGCCGCGAACCGCCGTGTGCTCTGCGCCGCGCCGCAGTACCTGCAGCGGCATCGCACGCCACAAACGGTGGAGGAGCTGGCGGAGCACAATTGCCTGCTCTATATGCTCGGCGGGCGGTTGCATGACCGTTGGCGCTTTAGCGATGGCAGGCGTGAGCAGAGCATCAGCGTGAAGGGTGATCGGGTCAGTGACGACGCCGATGTGGTGCGGCGCTGGGCGGTGAGTGGGGCTGGAGTGGTGTACAAATCCTGGCTGGATGTGGCCGGCGATGTGCAGGCCGGGCGGCTCAGGGTGCTACTGCCTGAGCTACGCGGTGAGCCGACGCCGCTCAATCTGATCTGCGCGCACCGGGCGCAGCTGAGCAAGCCGGTGTTGCTGTTGCGCGAGTTTGTACAAACGCGATGCGCTGAGTTGTTGGCGCATGCGCCATGGCCGCACTAAGATTGCCGCCAGCACGCTGCGGCAATCAACCACAGTCGAGCCGCGCGAATACCGCGCAGAAGCAATGCTAGAGTCGCGCCCCATGAAATTGACCCGTACTGACCGCCGTCTGCTGGCCTGGATGCTGTATTTCAGCGTGCTGTTCAGCGCGTTCGCCTGCAGTATCGGGCACGGGCAGATGGCGGGTTTGCAGCTCAGTGGGCTCAGCAGCCAGTACTGCTCCTTCGACGGCAACTTCGGTGCGGGTGCGGATCTGGATGGTTCTGGGGTGGTGGCGCCCAACCCGGCTACGGGAAGCGGTTGTAGCCTTACCAGTCTGTTCAGCGCGATCATCCTGGCGGCCTTCTTCGGTTTGCTGGGGCTGCTGGCGGCCAGCCGTGCACCGACTACCTTCTTTGTCTTTCTTCCCCGTCCCGTTCGTTACTTCTGGCCCTCGGCCAACCCTCGCGCCTCTCCGTTGCTCTAGCGAATAACCAGCGGGCTTATGCCCACCGTATGACAGCCGATCTGTGCTCATTTGCACGTGCGGGTGTGGTTTTTGCGAGCTAATTGGAGTTGACCTATGAGCCGACGTGCTCCTGCTTTTTACAACCTGGCCTGGCGCTGGCACTTCTATGCCGGGCTGTTCGTTATCCCGTTTCTGATCCTGCTGTCGCTCACCGGGATCATTTATCTGTTCAAACCGCAGCTCGATCAGCTGATGTACCCCGAGCTGCTGCAGGTGCCGGTGGCGGCGCAGCAGATCAGCGCGGATCAGCAATTGGCGGCGGTGCAGCAGGCGTATCCGCAGGCGTTGATTAAACAGTACATGCCGCCAGTGACCGAGGGCCGCAGCGCGCAGTTTGTTGTCGATAATGCCGGGCAAGCGCTGAACCTGTTTGTCGACCCTTATCGCGGCACGCTGCTCGGCAGCCAGGATGCGCAGAGCAACCTGCAAGCCATCGCCCGCCAGCTGCACGGCGAGCTGATGATTGGCACTGTCGGCGATCGCTTGATCGAGTTGGCCGCGGGCTGGGGCATTGTCTTGGTGGTGTCGGGTCTGTACCTGTGGTGGCCGCGCGGTAGCAGCGGGGCGGGTGTGCTGTGGCCACGACTGAGTGCGCGAGGGCGTTTGCTGTGGCGCGACTTGCATGCCGTGACAGGCTTCTGGGGTTCGCTGTTTTTGCTGTTTATGCTGCTCACCGGTATGACCTGGACCGGCTTTTGGGGCGCGCAGTTTGCCGGTGCCTGGAATCACTTTCCGGCGGCGATGTGGGATGACGTGCCGCAGTCCGGAAAGCTCACCGGCAGTCTGAACAACAGCAGCCAGCAGACCGTGGCTTGGGCGGTGGAAACCACGCCGCTGCCGGCTTCCGACCCGCATGCCGCACACAATGGCCATGCTGCCAATCCTGCGTCCAGCGCTGCGCCGCAGGTCAGCTTGCAGCAGGTGGTCGACAGCGCCGCTGAGCAGGGCGTGCAACCGGGTTACAGCATCACCCTGCCCAAGGGCGAGCGTGGTGTGTACAGCGTGGCGCTGTTCGCCGATGACCCGCGCAACGATGCCACCCTGCATATCGACCAATACAGCGGCGCGGTGCTGGCCGATGTGCGTTGGAAGGATTACGGCCTGGTGGCCAGAGCCGTGGAAACCGGCGTCGTGCTGCACGAAGGCAAGCTGTTCGGCTTGGCCAACCAGCTGTTTATGCTGCTGGTGTGTCTGTTGATTCTGCTCAGCGCGGTCAGCGGTTTGTTGATGTGGTGGATGCGTCGCCCGCAAGGGCGCTTTGGTGTGCCACCGCTGCGCCACGACTTACCTCGCTGGAAAACCGCCATCGTCATCATGTGCCTGCTCGGTGCGGCCTTCCCGCTGGTAGGAGCTTCGCTGCTGCTGATCTGGGCGCTGGACTGGCTGTTGTTGTCGCGGCTTGCCGGGCTGCGTCCGCTGGCCAGCGATTGAGTAAAGGCATGAGCGCAGGCCTGGCTTGCGCTCACTGATTGCTTCACCCTGCTGTGTATGCCATGGACTGTCAGTCCATTACTGGAGGAACACCATGCTGTTGAAAAAGACCCTGCTGATTGCTGCCTTACTGAGCCCGAGCCTGTTTGCCAGCGCCCATGAATACAGCGCGGGTGAGTTGCATATCGAGCATCCTTGGTCGCGGGAAATGCCGCCGGTGGCGCCTACAGCGGCAGCCTATTTTGTGGTGCACAACAAGGGCGCCGAAGCTGATCGGCTGGTGAGCGTGGCGACGCCGGTGGCCGGCAAGGCCGAGATGCATGAACACCTTCATGCCGATGGCTTGATGAAAATGCAGCAGGTGCAAAGCGTGGCAATTCCCGCCGGCGGCGAAGTGAAATTCGAGCCGATGGGTTATCACGTGATGCTGTTCAACCTGAAGCAGCAGGCCAAAGACGGCGAGCGCTTTCCGCTGACCCTGACCTTCGAAAAGGCCGGTGCGGTTGAGGTGGAGATCACCGTGCAGAAGGATGCGCCGGCGCAAGAAGCCGCGCACCACTGATCGTGTTGAGTGCTTTGGCCGCGCTAAATCCAGTCGCGGCTAAAGCCCCTCCCACGGGATAACTGCAGTGGGAGGCGCTTCAGCTCGTAGGGTGGATGACGCTTTATTCATCCACCAATTCGCGATGGTGGATAAGAAAAGCGTTATCCACCCTACTCAGGTCTCGTAGACCCTGGACTTAATCCAGGTTACGCGTTGGCTGACGGATATTTCTTGAGGGAACGCGGAGTCGCGCTGCATTCAGTCGCGGCTAAAGCCCCTCCCACGGGATAACTGCAGTGGGAGGCGCTTCAGCGGCGATGGTCAGGCTCAGACCAGTCGCGCATCCAGGCTGTTCTGCGCCAGGCGCTTAGCCTGCTCCTGGGTCATGCCCAGGCTCTCGTGCAGCGCGGCGAAGTTTTCGGTGACGTAGCCGCCAAAGTAGGCCGGGTCGTCCGAGTTCACCGTCACCTTCACGCCGCGTTCAAGCATCTGCAGGATGTTGTGCTGGCGCATGTCGTCGAATACGCAGAGTTTGGTATTCGACAGCGGGCAGACGGTCAGCGGGATCTGCTCGTCGATGATGCGCTGCATCAGACGCTCATCTTCGATGGCGCGCACGCCGTGGTCGATGCGCTGGATTTTCAGCAGATCTAGGGCTTCCCAGATGTACTCGGGCGGACCTTCCTCGCCGGCGTGGGCCACGGTCAGATAACCTTCGCTGCGCGCCTTGTCGAACACCCGTTGAAACTTGCTCGGCGGATGCCCCATTTCCGAACTGTCCAGACCCACGGCGATAAACGCATCGCGGAACGGCACGGCCTGCTCCAAGGTTTTGAATGCTTCTTCTTCGGGCAGATGGCGCAGAAAGCTCAAAATCAAACCGTGGCTGATGCCGAGTTTTTTCTCGCCATCCACCAGCGCCTGTTTGATCCCGCGCAGTACCACCTCGAAGGGAATGCCACGGTCGGTGTGGGTCTGCGGATCGAAGAACGGTTCGGTGTGGATAACGTTCTGCTGTTTGCACTTGAGCAGGTAGGCCCAGGTCAGGTCATAGAAGTCCTGCTCGCTGCGCAGCACATTGGCGCCAGCGTAGTAGAGGTCGAGAAACTCCTGCAGATTGTTGAAGGCGTAGGCACTGCGCAGCGCTTCGACGTCGTTCCAGGGTAGGGCGATTTTGTTGCGTTCGGCCAAGGCAAACAGCAGCTCGGGCTCGAGTGAGCCTTCCAAGTGCAGGTGCAGTTCGGCTTTGGGCAGGGCGTTGAGCCAGTCGTACATGGTCAGATCTCGTTATCAGGCGTAATCGCGGACAAGTTTAACCGCTTGGTCAGATTTCGCCGAATCGGCCTATGTAGGGTGGACATCGCTTTTTATGTCCACCAAGCGGATTGCGTGGTGTTGCAGGAGGTGGATGAAAAAAGCGTCATCCACCCTACAGGCTGGGTTGTGGGATTGTGGGAGGGGCTTTAGCCGCGATAGGTCAACAGCTCGCGGCTACGACTGCATGGATGCAGGAGGTAGAGCGAAGCAGGATGCCAGAGCCGAAAGCCCCTCCCACGGCATCAAACTACCTGCTCTTCGCGCCGATAGGCATAGGTGTCGGCAAAGCGCGACAACAGGTATTCGGCGCTGGTTACGGACGGGTATTTCGGCGGGTTGGCGGCGTCCGAGCAGTTCGGCAGGCAGCTGATTTCGGTGTCCGGGTGTGGCTCGGCGAAGAACGGCATGGAGTAGCGATCAACCCCCAGCGGACTGACGACCCGGTGCGGCGTCGAGGTGTAGCGGTCGTTGCTCCAGCGCGCGAGCATGTCGCCGATATTGACCACAAAGCTACCGGTAATCGGTGGCGCATCGATCCACTGGCCATCGCGGCTGCGTACCTGTAAGCCGCCGGCGTCGTCCTGATAGAGCAGGGTGATGCAGCCGTAATCGGTGTGCGCACCGGCGCCTTCTTGTTCGGGGCTGCTGGCAGTGTGGCGTGGCGGGTAGTGGATCATGCGCAGCACGCTGATCGGCTCATGAAAACGCGTGTCGAAGAAGTCGCGCTCGATATCCAAGGCCAAGGTCATGGCGCGCAGCAGGGTGTTGGCCAGCGCCTGCATGTCGTTGTAGTGCTGCTCCATCAGCTCAGTCCAGCCTGGCATGTCCGGGTGACGGTTGGAGCCACGCAGCGGCTTACCGGCCAGCACTTCCGGGTGATCGGCGGGCATGTGAAAGCCCATGTCGAAGGTTTCTTTTAGATCACTCGGTTTGCTTGGGTCCAACTGCTCGGTGGCAATCGCCCCGTAGCCGCGATGGTGGGCAGTCTGGGTGATGTCGATCTTGAGCTTTTCCGCGGACGGCTGGGCGAAGAAGGTTCTGGCGGCCGCCAGCAGCTCGGCAATGCGCGTCGGGCTGATCGGGTGCCCGGTGATGTAGAAGAAACCCCACTCTCGGCAGGCACGGTCGATTTGCTCGGCCACGGCGGGCCAGGCAGATTCGTCGGTGCTGTAGAGAGGGGCGATATCGATAATTGGCAGACTGTTCATAAAGGCTCCGGGTGGGGCGGTGCTGCGAGTCTTCTCGTACCCAGGGCAGCGAAAAAGGACGATGCCCAGTTAAGGCATCGTCCTTCTGATGCGGTTCTGCCTGAGGGCAGGGACGGCATCGGTGATTGCTGAAAACTATCGCCGCTAAAGCGCCTCCCACACTGTGGGAGCGGCTTCAGCCGCGATTCTTTGTTTACTTCGGCAGTTCAGCCTTTACGTTTTCCACGTAGTAGTTCATCGAAGCCAGCTCGGCGTTAGTTGCCGCGACACCGGCCGGGATTTTCTCTACGCCGCTCTGGTCCTTGATCGGGCCGGTGAACGGGTGGAAGGCGCCGCTCTTGATGTCGGCGATAATCTGCTCGGCTTCGGCCTTCACATCAGTCGGCACCAAGTCGCTGATCGGCAACTTGATGGTGTCTTCAGCCAGGCCGCCCCAGAAGTCCTGGGATTTCCAGTTGCCGTCGATCACCGCCTGGGTGGATTTGACGTAGTGCGGGCCCCAGTCGTTGACGATCGAGGTGAGCACGGCTTTCGGCCCGAAATGCGCCATGTCCGAGGCGTAGCCCACGGAGTAGACGCCACGACGCTCGGCGGTCTGGATCGGTGCGGGGCTGTCGGTGTGCTGGAACACCACGTCCACGCCCTGGTCGATCAGTGCGTTGGCCGCATCGGATTCCTTGCCTGGATCGAACCAGGAGTTAACCCACACCACTTTGATTTCGGTGCCTGGGTTGTACTTGTCCAGGGCCAGCTGAATCGCGTTGATGTCGCGGATCACTTCCGGGATAGGGAAGGAGGCGACGTAACCGATCTTCTTGGTTTTGGTCATTTTCGCCGCGAGGAAACCGCCGACATAACGGCCTTCATAGGAGCGCGACAGGTAGGTGCCGAGGTTCTTGTCCTGCTTGTAACCGGTGGCGTGCTCGAAGGTGACTTTGGGGAACTGCTTAGCCACTTTCAGCGTTGGGTTCATGTAGCCGAAGGAGGTGGTGAAGATCAGATCAAAGCCGCCCTTGGCCATGTTGCGGATCACGCGTTCGGCGTCTGCGCCTTCTGGCACGTTCTCCACATAGCTGGTTTCGACTTTATCGCCGAGTTCCTTGATCAGCTCCTGGCGGCCTTGCTCGTGCTGGTAGGTCCAGCCGTGGTCGCCAATCGGGCCAATATAGACGAAACCAACCTTCAACGGATCGGCGGCGGACGCGCCCAAGGTGGCGCTGAAACCAAGGGCGGCGACGAGGGCGCGCAGCAGGGGGTTTTTGCTCTTGTTCTGCATGGTCGATGGAACTCCGATGTGTATGGGTGCGTTGTGGTTAAACAGCTAGCGGAGGGATTGCAAAAAGCTGACCAACTGGACAATTAGCGCGTTAAGCCGCGCTAAATCACGGATACCTGCTTTGGCGAGGTTGGCTGGTGGTGTTGTGCTGGTGCATTGGGTGAAAGCCGTGCTGCGAGATGGTGCGTGCTTTTATGATGTTTGTTCGCGGCTAAAGCCCCTCCCACGGTGTGCACATTAGTCTGTGGGAGGGACTTTCGGCTCCGGCATCCTGCTTCGCTCTACCTACTGCATCCATGTAGTCATAGCCGCGAACTAGGCAAAACATTCAGTGCCCTGGCTGCCAAGGCTTGCCCAGCGATACCGGGGCAAACAGCCGGGTTTTGATCGCATCCCGCGAGAGCAGTACCAGCACCAGAATCGTCGCCACATACGGCAGCATCGCCAGCAGGTTGGAGGGGATCGACAGGCCGATACCCTGGGCAACCAAATGAATGATGCTGGCCAAGCCGAACAGGTAAGCACCGAGCAGTACGCGCAGTACCCGCCAGCTGGCGAATACCACCAAGGCCAGGGCGATCCAGCCGCGGCCGGCGGTCATGTTTTCCGCCCACATCGGCGTATAAGCCAGCGACAGGTAGCCGCCCGCCAGTCCGGCCATGGCGCCACCGAACAGCACTGCTAGTGTGCGTACGCGCAGCACCGGCAGGCCCATGGCGCTGGCGGCGTCGGGGTTTTCGCCGACTGCCTGGATGATCAAGCCGATACGGCTTTTCAGCAGCACCCAAGCCACCAGGCCGAACAGGGCGAAGGACAAGTACACCAGCACGTCCTGGTCGAACAACATGCGCCCGATTAGCGGGATTTCACTGAGCAGCGGAATGGCAATGGGTTCGAAGCCAGTCAGCGGTTTGCCGACCCAAGCTGCGCCAACAAAGGTCGACAGGCCGACGCCAAAAATAGTCAGCGCCAGCCCGGTGGCTACTTGGTTGGCGTTAAAACCCAGGGCGACGGCAGCGAACAGCATCGACAGCAGCATGCCGGCGGCCATGGCCAGCAGCACGCCGAGCCACAGGTTGCCGGTGCTCAGGGCGACGATAAAGCCGATCACCGCGCCGAACAGCATCATGCCTTCCTGGCCGAGGTTGAGTACGCCGCTCTTCTCGCAGATCAGTTCGCCCAATGCCACCAGCAGCAACGGCGTACCGGTGCGCACCATGGCGTAGAAAATATTGCTGAGTAGATCGAGATCCATGTTTGAAACCTCAAGCTGCGCGCCAAGTGCGGCAGGTAAAAATGATGTCGGTTATCTGACTTGTGGGAGGGGCTTTAGCCGCGACGCTGTATCGCTGTAAAAGCAGTCGCGGCTAAAGCCCCTCCCACGGATTAGTGTTTGGCCTTAAACAGCCACTTGCTTGAGTGCTGTGCGCTGCAACCACTTCAGCTTCAACCGTGGCCGGTAAAGAATCAGCACATCGCAGGCGAGCAGGAAGAACAGCATCATTCCCTGGAACAGTTGGGTGATGGCCTGCGGCAAGTTCATGGTCATCTGCGCGTTCTCGCCGCCCAGGTACAGCAGCGCCATCAGCAGGCTGGCGAACAGAATCCCGAGCGGATTTAGACGACCGAGAAAGGCCACGGTAATGGCCGCGTAGCCATAGCCGGGCGACACCTGTGGCACCAGTTGGCCAATCGGCCCAGCCACTTCGCCAACCCCGGCCAAGCCTGCCAGCCCGCCACTGACCAGCAGGGCGAACCACACCAGGCGTTTCTCGCGAAAGCCGACAAAGCCGGCGGCGCGGCGGTCGAGGCCGAGCACTTTTATCTGGAAGCCAAGAAAGCTCTTTTGCAGCAGCACCCATACGGCTACCAAGGCCAGCAGGGCGAAGTACAGACCGCCATGCAGGCGACCATCTTCACTCACCAACGGCAGACGGCTGGCGTCGCCGAACATTGCTGATTCTGGGAAGTTGAAGCCGGCGGGGTCTTTCAACGGGCCGTGCACGAAGTACAGCAGCAGGTTCAGGGCGATGTAGTTGAGCATGATGCTGGTGAGGATTTCGTTGGCATTGAACTGGGTGCGCAGCCAGGCCGTCAGGCCGCCCCAGGCCGCGCCGGCAGCGATGCCCGCCAGGATGACCCAGACCAGCGCCCAGCGACTGTCCCATTCGATAATCTGAATCGCCATGGCGCTGCCGGCCAGCGCGCCGAGCAGCAACTGGCCTTCTGCGCCGATATTCCAGATGCGTGCCTGATACGCCACCGCCAAGCCAAGGGCGCACAGCAGAATCGGCAGCGCTTTGACCAGCAGTTCGGACACGCCGTACCAGTCGGCTAGCGGCGCGATCAGCAAGGTGTGCAGGGTTTCCAGCGGGTCATGGCCGAGCAAGGTGAACAACAGTGCGCCGCTGATCAGGGTGAGTGCGGCGGCGAGCAACGGTGACAACCAGAGCATGGCGCGCGATTGCTGGCCGCGCGGTTCGAGGGATAACAGCATGTGACGCTCCGTCAGCTCAGGCCGGCAGCGGTCGCTGCGGCGGGGCGGGTAATAGGGGATGCAGGGGCGAACTCGCCAGCCATCCAACGGCCGACTTCGACCGGAGAGGTTTGTGCGGTTTCAGCCAAGGCGGAGAGCTTGCCGCTGCACAGCGCGCCAATGCGATCGCTGATCTGGAACAGTTCGTCGAGGTCTTCGGAGATCACCAGAATCGCTGCGCCGCCATCGCGCAGGGCAATCAGCGCGCGGTGAATCGCCGCCGCCGCGCCCACGTCCACGCCCCAGGTTGGATGCGCGGCCACCAGCAGTTTCGGGTTTTGCAGAATTTCGCGGCCGAGGATGAATTTCTGCAAATTGCCGCCGGACAAGCTGCGCGCTGGCGCATCGGAATCCGGGGTTTTCACCGCAAAACGCTGGATGATCTCGTCCGCCAGGGCGCGCACCTTGCTGCGCTGGATCAGCCCCTTACTCAGCAACCCTTGCTGAAATGCGGTGAGCAGGGCGTTATCGGCCAGACTCATGTCCGGCACGGCGCCGTGGCCCAAACGCTCGGCCGGAACAAAGGCCAGGCCGAGTTTGCGCCGGGCATCCGGGTGGAGGTGGGCGATGGGTTTTTGATCGAGGCTGATACGCGCATGCTCGTTGCGCGGCAGAAGGGTTTCGCCGCTGAGCAGGGCGAGTAACTCATCCTGACCATTACCGGCGACGCCGGCGATACCGACGATTTCGCCGCTGCGCACTTCCAAACGCAGGTTGTGCAGGTCGCTGCCGAACGGGTCAATGTTGTCCCAGCTGAGATCATCCACACGCAGGCGTGTAAGGCCGCCGGCGGCTTTTGGGTAGCTGCTCTCCAGTCCCTCGGCGTCGCCGACCATCAGCCGCGCCAATTGCAGATCCGAGCACTCACTCGGCACGCAATGGCCGGACACTTTGCCGCCACGCAGCACCGTGGCGCTCTGACACAGCGCGCGTACTTCACCGAGCTTGTGGCTGATAAACAGGATGCTGCAGCCCTCGTCGGCCAGGCGGCGCAAGGTGACGAACAACTCGTCGGCCTCCTGCGGGGTGAGTACCGAGGTCGGCTCATCGAGGATCAGCAGTTTGATGTCCTGCATCAGGCAGCGGACGATCTCCACTCGCTGGCGCTCGCCGATGGACAGGCTGTGTACCAGTCGACCCGGCTCCAAGGCCATGCCGTAACGCTGCGACACCTCACGAATTTTCGGCTCCAGCTGCTTGGGTGTGCCCGCGCTGGCACCCATGGCCAGAGCGATGTTCTCGGCCACGGTGAGGGTTTCAAACAGCGAGAAATGCTGGAATACCATGCCCACGCCGAGGCTGCGTGCCATGGCAGGGTCGCGCATCTTCAAGGCTTCGCCCTGCCAGCGGATTTCGCCGCTGTCGGGTTGGGTGACGCCGTAAATGATCTTCATCAAGGTGCTTTTACCCGCACCGTTTTCGCCCAGCAGTGCATGGATTTCGCCAGCGGCGATGCTCAGGTCGATACGGTCGTTGGCCAGGCAGCCGGGGTAGCGCTTGCTGATACCGCTCAGCTGCAAACGCGGAGTAGAGGGGGAACTGGACATGGGCAGTGGCTCAGAAATGACAACTGCCGTGGTTAAAGCAAAAAGCTGGCCAGTGAGTCAGAAATGCCGTTTGGCTGCGCTGCTCTCGGGGTGGATGTCAGGTGGCGCGTGCAGGAGGCTTTAGCGTGGTGCGTAGTGTTTAAGAGGATGATGCGTTTTGGTGCATTGCTGATTGCATGGCGCTGGCAGGAGGCAGTTCGCGGCTAAAGCCCCTCCCACAGCAGCCCCACCTTCGAGCACCCACATTTGCGGCTAAAGCTATCCCACAGGTGGGTGCCCGTGGGAGGGGCTTTAGCCGCGACAGAGGTTATTGCAGTTGCAGCTCAATCCGCCCACGGCTGATATCCGCCAGCAGCCGTTGCAGCTCGGCAACCCGTTGTGGTGGTACGGCCAGCTGTAAATCGGCGCCCGTTGCGTCGTAGCTTTCGGCTTGCAGCAGGCAATCCAGTTCGCTCAGGCGCGCCTTGAACAGCGGCAGTTCGGCGAACAGGCAATGGCAGCAGTAGTGGTCGCGGGCAATCAGTTCGCGGCGCTCGGCCGTTTGCAGGCATTTGTTGGCGCTGCCGCCGTAGGCGCGAGCCAGGCCGCCGGTGCCGAGTTGGATGCCGCCGTACCAGCGGATCACCAGTACCGCCACCTGATCCATATCCTGCGCCTCAATCGCTGCCAGTATCGGTCGGCCGGCGGTGCCACCGGGTTCACCGTCGTCACTGAAGCGGTACTGCTGGCCGACCTTCCAGGCCCAGCAGTTGTGGCTGGCGTTGGTATCGCTGTGCGCGGCGATAAACGCCTGCGCCTCAGCCGCGCTGGTAACCGGCGCGGCGAGGGTGATAAAGCGGCTTTTGCGAATCTCCTCGCGGTAGTCGCAAGGTGCGAGCAGGGTGAAGGGCATTAGGGTTTGTCGACGTTTCGGCGCGAACCGCGTTGCTGCGCCAAATGGTGCCAGGCTAGGCACGGGACGCAGATAATGGTCATTCCCTTGTCAAATTCCGTAACGACGCATGGCACCATTTGCCGCGCAACCCGCAGGGACGGGCCAGTTTCTGCGCGGCGCGTCGTTACTCGTCGTTCATTTGGAATAACCAAACTTCTCTCCTCGCGCCTAGCTCCGCGCAAAAACTGGCTCCGTCGCGGCCGTGACGAAGCGTCAACAGACCCTACTTCGGCGGGGTCAGGCCGCAGCCCTTGAGGATGATGCTGGTCAGTTGCTCTGCCGCTTCTTCGTAATCGGCTTTGACCAGGCGCGAGCGACCGGTGACGCGGCAGATCTGCGAGGCGAAGTCGGCGTAGTGCTGGGTGCTGCCCCACAGCAGGAAGATCAGGTGCACCGGGTCGACCGGGTCCATCTTGCCGGCGGCGCTCCAGGCCTCGAACACTGCGGCGCGGCCACGGAACCAGGCCTGGTAATCCTGATTGAGCATCTGCGACAGGTGCTCGCCGCCGCTGATCACTTCCATGGCATAGATGCGCGAGGCTTTTGGGTGGCGGCGAGAGAATTCCATCTTGGCGCGGATATAGCCGGCCAGCGCAGTGGCAGGGTCATCGTCTACGGTCAGGGTGTTGAAGGTGTTGTCCCACAGTTCGAGGATGTTCACCAGCACCGCCTGATACAACCCCAGCTTGTTGCTGAAGTAGTAATGCAAGTTGGCTTTCGGCAGCCCGACGTTCTGCGCGATGGTGTTCATGCTGGTGCCTTTGAAGCCGTGCTTGGCGAATTCTTCTTCGGCGGCCTGGATGATGGCTTCTTCGTTTTTCTGCCGAATACGCCCGGCAGGTTTGGCAGTCGGGTCGACACTGTGTGCGTGTATTTCAACAGTCATAAACGGTTCCGCAGTGGTCAGGTTTTTGGACGACAGCACTGATAACCCAGGGTTGCCGGGGAGGCAAGGGTAAGGGTCATAAAAATCGCTGTAAGCGCCATTTCGCGGGCGATTTGCACTGTATTTGTGCGTGTTTGGCGCTATCAGCAAGGCTGATGGATTTCAGCAAGCCGTGCCCTTAGGTTTGTTTCACGCTTCAGCCAGCGCTTCGAGAAAGCTCTCCAGCACCAGATGTGGGCGGCGGCCTTTGCGCGTGACCGAGGCCAGGCTGACGTCATAAAAGCGGCTGTCAGGTTTGAGTACGCGCAGGCGGCCCTGCTGCACCCAGGCCTGCGCATAGTGGTCGGGCAGGTAGCCGATATAGCGCCCGGTGAGAATCAAAAAAGCCATGCCTTCGCGGTCCGAGGCGCTGGCCGTGCAATTGAGCGCTTGGTAATGGCTCTGCACCTCGGGCGGCAGGCGGAAGGTCGGGGCGATGGCTTCCTGGCTGTCCAGTCGGCTGTCTTCCAGTTGCTGGTCATCGACGTAGAACAGCGGGTGGCCGACCGCGCAGTAAAGCAGTGAGCGCTCGTCGTACAGCGGCTGATAGTCCAACCCAGACAGCGCGCTAACCTGCGGCACCACCCCGATGTGCAGGCGGCCGTCGAGCACGCCTTGTTCCACTTCGCTGGGCGGCGTCATGCGGATATGGATATGCACGTCCGGGCCGCGTTCTTTCAGGCGCGCCAGGGCGTTGGTGATGCGCATGTGCTGCACCGTGACCAGGTTGTCGGTCAGGCCGATATTCAGCTCGCCGCGTAGGTGCTGGTGCAGGCCGTTGACCTCGGTGCGAAAGCTCTCCAGCGCCACCAGCAACTGTTGGGTGCTTTGGTACACCTCACGGCCTTCTTCGGTCAGGGCAAAACCGGCGCGACCGCGTTGGCACAGGCGCAAACCGAGGCGCTGTTCGAGGTCGCTCATCTGCTGGCTGATCGCCGAACGACCGATGCCCAGGGCGCTTTCCGCGGCGGAAAAACCGCCGCATTCCACCACGCTGCGAAACAGCTTGAGCAGGCGGATATCAAAGTCACTGACCTGGGCCAGCGGATCGGGGCGGCGAGCGCTCATTGTTTCATGCTCATTGTTTAGTGAGTGGTTAACTAAAGATATGAAGAGTCGTGTTTTCACGACTCTAAGCCCGTGGCACCTTTGCTGGCAACAGATTCGCTTTCTTGTAGGAGGGGCTTTAGCCGCGACAGCGTTTGAGTCTCGCGGCTAAAGCCCCTCCTACGGTATTTACATTGCTCAGTCGCTCATACGCGAGGCCATCATGAACATGCCGCAGACCGAAGTCCCGTCCTTGGCCAGCCAGCTCAAGCTGGATGCGCACTGGATGCCGTTTTCCGCTAACCGTAACTTCAAGCGCGACCCGCGTTTGATTGTCGGTGCAGACGGTAACCACTTTATCGACGACAAAGGTCGGCGCATCTTCGACAGCCTGTCCGGGCTGTGGACCTGCGGCGCAGGGCACAACCGCAAAGAAATTCAGGAGGCCGTGGCCAAGCAGTTGGGCACTCTCGATTACGCGCCAGGCTTTCAGTACGGCCATCCGCTGTCCTATCAGCTGGCTGAGAAAATCACCGAGCTGACCCCGGCCGGCCTCGATCATGTGTTCTACACCGACTCCGGCTCCGAGTGCGCCGACACCTCGGTGAAAATGGCCAAGGCTTACTGGCGTTTGAAGGGCCAGCCAAGCAAAACTAAATTTATCGGCCGCGCCCGTGGCTATCACGGCGTAAACATCGCCGGCACCTCGCTGGGCGGCATCGGCGGCAACCGCAAGATGTTCGGCCAGATGATGGATGCCGACCACCTGCCGCACACCCTGCAATCGCACCTGGCCTACACCAAGGGCATGGCCGAGACGGGCGGCGTCGAGCTGGCCAACGAACTGCTCAAACTGATCGAACTGCATGACGCCTCTAACATCGCTGCGGTAATCGTCGAGCCGATGGCGGGCTCTGCTGGCGTGCTGGTGCCGCCGGTTGGCTACCTGCAACGTCTGCGCGAGATCTGCACCCAGCACAGCATTCTGCTGATCTTCGACGAAGTGATCACCGCCTATGGCCGTATGGGCAAGTGGACCGGTGCCGAGTACTTCGGCGTGACGCCGGACATCATGAACACCGCCAAACAGGTCACCAACGGCGCGATTCCGATGGGCGCAGTCATCGCTTCCAGCGAGATATACAACACCTTTATGAACCAGGCGATCCCTGAGCACATGGTCGAGTTCGGCCATGGTTACACCTACTCGGGCCACCCGGTGGCTTGCGCCGCTGGCCTGGCAACCCTGGAGCTGCTCAAACGCGACAACCTGATCGAGCAATCGGCTGCTCTAGCGCCGATTTTTGAAGAGAAATTGCACGGCCTCAAAGGCAGCAAGCACATCGTCGATATCCGCAACTGCGGCCTGGCTGGTGCGCTGCAGATTACCCCGCGTGACGGCGATCCGGTTATCCGTCCGTTCGAGGCCGGCATGGCCTTGTGGAAGGCCGGCTTCTACGTACGCTTCGGCGGCGACACCCTGCAGTTCGGGCCAACCTTCAACACCAAACCTGAGCAGCTGGACTCCGTGTTCAACGCCGTCGGTGATGTGCTGAACAGCCTGGATTGATCCCTTTTTGTGGGAGGGGCTTCAGCCGCGACGTTGCAATGTCGCGGCTGAAGCCCCTCCCACGACAGAACCCTCTGGCGGCCAAACCGCCTTGCAGAATTTGCTAATGGAGTTTTTATGACCCTCGTTAATCACCTGATCCACGGCGAAATGACCGCCGGCACCGGCCGCACTGCAGACGTGTTCAACCCGTCCACCGGCCAAGTCAGCAAGCAAGTTGCCCTGGCCGACCGCGCCACCATGCAGCAGGCCATCGACTCGGCCAAGAGCGCCTTCCCGGCCTGGCGTAAAACCCCGCCCGCCAAGCGCGCTCAGGTGATGTTTCGCTTCAAGCAGCTGCTCGAAGATCACGAAGCGGCCATCTCCAAGCTGATCAGTGAAGAACACGGTAAAACCTTGGAAGACGCTGCCGGCGAACTTAAGCGCGGCATCGAAAACGTCGAATTCGCCTGTGGCGCACCGCAGATCCTCAAGGGTGAATACAGCCGCAATGTCGGCCCGAACATCGACGCCTGGAGCGACCTGCAGCCTATTGGCGTGGTCGCGGGCATCACCCCGTTCAACTTCCCGGCCATGGTGCCGCTGTGGATGTACCCGCTGGCCATCGTCTGCGGCAACTGCTTTATCTTGAAGCCGTCCGAGCGTGACCCAAGCTCCACCCTGTACATCGCCCAACTGCTGCAAGAGGCCGGCCTGCCTAAAGGCGTACTCAACGTGGTGCACGGCGACAAAGAAGCGGTGGATGCGCTGATCGAAGCGCCAGAAGTCAAAGCCCTGAGCTTTGTCGGCTCCACGCCGATTGCCGAATACATCTACAGCGAAGGCACCAAGCGCGGTAAGCGCGTACAGGCTTTGGGCGGCGCGAAGAACCACGCCGTGCTGATGCCCGATGCCGACTTGGACAACGCCGTCAGCGCACTGATGGGCGCGGCCTACGGTTCCTGCGGCGAGCGCTGCATGGCCATCTCGGTCGCCGTATGCGTGGGCGACCAGATTGCCGATGCGCTGATCGAGAAGCTCACCCCGCAAATCAAAGCACTGAAAATCGGTGCCGGCACCAACTGCGGCCTCGATATGGGCCCACTGGTTACCGCTGTCGCGCGTGACAAGGTCAAAGGTTATATCGATGCCGGTGTTGCCCAAGGCGCAAGCCTGGTAGTCGACGGCCGTGATCTGGTGGTTTCCGGCAACGAAAACGGCTACTTCGTCGGCGGCACCCTGTTCGACAGAGTCACGCCTGAGATGACCATCTACACCGATGAAATCTTCGGCCCCGTGCTGTGCATCGTTCGCGTCGGCAGCCTTGAAGCCGCTATGCAACTGATCAACGACCACGAGTACGGCAACGGCACCTGCATCTTCACCCGCGACGGCGAAGCGGCACACCTGTTCTGCGACGAAATCGAAGTCGGCATGGTCGGCGTCAACGTGCCGCTGCCCGTACCGGTTAGCTACCACAGCTTCGGCGGCTGGAAGCGCTCGCTGTTCGGCGACCTGCATGCTTACGGCCCAGACGGTGTGCGCTTCTACACCCGCAAAAAAGCCGTTACCCAGCGCTGGCCACAACGCGCCTCGCATGAAGCGGCGCAGTTTGCCTTCCCGAGTAATAACTAAGTAGCTGCCAAGGGGCTGGTCGCAAGAGCAGCCCCTTTTTTAGATGTGTATTACCCGTGGGAGGGGCTTTCGGCTCTGGCATCCTGCTTCGCTCTACCTCCTGCATCCATGCAGTCGTAGCCGCGAGCTGTTCGCGACCAATGCCCTCGGCGGATGCATTTTGTGGGAGCGGCTTCAGCCGCGATAACAGCCACACCCACACATCGCGGCTAAAGCCGCTCCCACAAGAGCCTGCAGTACGTAGGATGGGTTGAGCGCAGCGATACCCATCAAGCAGCACCGCTTTACGCAACAAACCAGCCGCGCGGGCGCGGCGTTGGTGCAGTGTCCGGCCTGGCCGGTTACGGCACCCCTTGGGTGAGCGGGTTCACGATTAGCGTGACCCGTAAGCCCGCTCTCCCAAGGGCAGCCCACTTCAACTATCTATGAAGAGGACTCCTTGCAATGAACAAACCCATGATTGGCTTACCGTTATGCCGCTGGCAGCTGACCGACCGTGATATCGGCTGGTTTCATCTGGTGGGCGAGAAGTACATCAGCGCCGTCACCGGCTTCGGTGCCTTTCCGCTGATGATTCCGGCTTTTGGCGATGACCTGGACATGGACACCGTGCTCGATAGCGTCAGCGGCATCATGTTCGGTGGCTCGCTGTCCAACGTGCACCCCAGCACCTATGGCGACGATCACCCAGGCTTGGGCCTTGCAGACAAACCGCGCGACGCCACTGTGTTACGGCTGATGCGCGCCTGTATCGAACGTGGCATTCCCTTTCTTGGCATCTGCCGGGGCGTGCAGGAACTCAACGTGCTGTACGGCGGCACCCTGCACCGCGAAGTGCACAACGTGCCTGGCCGGCTCGATCACCGTGAGGTGAAGGACGTACCGGACGATGTGGCCTACGGCCCGATCCATGACGTGAACCTGAGCGAAGGCGGCGTGCTGCACACACTGCTGGGTGAGCGGCAGATCAAGGTCAACTCACTGCATGGCCAGGGCATTGATCGCCTGGGTGAAGGTTTGCAGGTTGAGGCGGTGTGTGAGGATGGGCAGATTGAAGCCGTCAGCGTGATTGGCGCCAAGGCGTTTGCCGTTGGCGTGCAATGGCATCCTGAGTATCGCTATTGGGAGAAGACGGATTACAACGCGCTGCTGGGGGCGTTTCATCAGGCGGCGAGGGAGTATCAGGTGAAGAAGTTGGAGAAGAGTAGGGCGGTGGAGGTTGCTTGATTGGTGTAGTGATCTTGTAGCGTGAATAAAAAGGCCCGTCTAATAACGGGCCTTTTGGTTTTGTATTGGTCTAGTCGAGCTTGTGTGCTAGTTCAATTACGTTTCTATAATCTGAAAAAATATGCATTCTATCAATTACTGAGTTATATATGCTTTCCTTCCAGCCGTTGATGGTGCTTCCCATTCGTTGTCTTTGCTCTCGATTGTAGCTTATTAGTTCTAGATAGAATAATGCTATTTCGGTTAATGTTGTGTTGGATGATGTGAATGATATAGTTACTTGCTGTAGGTTTTTGAGTATTTCTGCACTTTTGGAAACTGGGTTGTCGGTTGAGTTCAGTGCTTGGTATAACTTTTCGTTAGAAGATTTTGCAAAAATTAGAAAAGCTACCCAGAAGAAATTAAATTCTTTTTCGTTAAGAAAGTCGCTGGTGCTTTTTATTTGTTTTATAAGTCGTATAGTGTCGCGTAGCTCTAGGTCGAAAAGTTTAGATAGGGCTGCGATTATGAGTGAGTTTTCACTATAGCCTTCAATTTCGCATGTGATAGTGTGAGTGTCTGGGTATGCTGCTTTTTGTGAGTTTCGATAATTCCTCTCTATTCTCCCTGATATGTTGACTCCTAGTTTTAATGATTCTATTTTCGGCATATTCTCAGAAATTACTCTGAATGTGTCTCTGTTGTCTAAACGGAACTCTGAGTCGAAAAATCTGGCTAGATATCTCTCGCTGTAAAATTGTTCTCCGTACACTGCTCGTATAGAGTGAGCTAGCTGCTTGGAGTCTGATGCAACTATGAATCGGCAGTCTTCCAGCTCAAAAAAGTGTTTTATTCTTTCAAGTAGTTCAATTGCATATGTGGGCCGGCATCGGTCTAATTCGTCAATGAAAATAAAAGCCGGGCTGCTTTTGCCTCTTTTTTCTGCAGCTTGAGATAGCGTTTCTGACACGGCTTCTTTGAAGGCGATGATGTTGTCTGATGTTTTTGATTGTTCTTCAATTAATTTACCTACCAATGATTCTGTGAGGTCGGAAACTTCATCGGAAGTATTGTCGCCTAGTAGTTGATCAATTTCTACGCCGAGAAATTTCTTCACCAATCCCTTCGCTATCAAGGGAGTAGCTTTTTTAATCAAGTTTGATCCTGCTGATATTATGGTTTTTCCAGCGTCTGTGGAGTTTAATGTCGTTGCGTCTTTAGTTTGTTGTTCAATGCAGGTGATCAGTGCTATCAGCGGTTCGCTGGAGAAGTCGTTAGCCCAGGAATCAAAAATTATGCATATATGGTTTTTGCTGAGTTCTTTTGCCCATCGGGATAGAAAAAATGATTTTCCTGAGCCCCAAGGTGAGTTGACGTTAAGTACTTTTATGTGAGAATTTGCTAGCAGGTATGTGGTTAGAAAGTCACTGCTTTTCTTTCTGTCCATATAGTCGTCATGCCAAATAGTTTCTTCTTCGGTTATCATTGTGTGCTCCTTGCCTTCTAATTTTATAATTGCAATTGTAGAGTCGAGCGTAGCGATACTCATAAATAATGGCTATCTAAAATCATCATTTATGCACTCTCCAACGTTTATGTTCGCACCCGCATCATCCGCCCAATTCCTCGGGTATAACCTTGCTCGCACATACCGGTGAAAAGACGGCCACGTGGTGCCAATGCTTGCGTGGGGTGTGCCTGGAGGTTGGTGTGCACTCAAAGCTTATGTGTTGCCCGGTCTAACGGTTCCGCCCTTACGGCGGCTCACTTTTGGCAGACGCCCCAAAAGTAAGCAAAAGGTCTTGCCCCTTGCATCCGGGTCTCGCTGCGCTCGACTTCCCTCGTTCCATCATTGCTCCAGGGGCCCGCCGCGAAGGGCCATCCCTGGCCCATCGCGGCTCTCGCGGCATCCATGCCGCTCAACCCCTTGCGCAACGATTCCACTCGGCCTCCTGATGGGGCGTTTGGCGGCGTCTGTGAGATCGTGAGGGAAAAGCATGGTGGGTTCACCCGCTCTAAAGGCTACGAACCGTAGGAGCGACCCATGGTCGCGACGTTTTTGCTTTTTGCTTTTTGCTTTTTGCTTTTTGCTTTTTGCTTTTTGCTTTTTACCTTTGCCGTCCACAAATCGCCCAGTCAACGCGGTCCCCGAATCCCGTCAGGAGGCCGAGCGCAGGTGCTGTGGAGAGGGGCGTTTGGCATGGATGCCAAACGAGGAACGATGGGCCAGGGATGGCCCACCGTGACGACCCTCGGAACAGTGCCGGAGCGAGGGAAGTCTGGCGAAGCCAGACCCGTATGCAGGGTGTGCTTTCTCTTTGGTTACTTTCTCTTTGCACAAGAAAAGAGAAAGTAACTCGCCGTAAGGGCGAAACCAGTAAGCAGAGCCAATACACCTGTGGCGGACTGCCTGCGGTCAATCATCGGAGGATTTACCGCGATAGTCGCTTTCGCGCTACCGCTGCGTCGTGGTGAGGCCAGCGCTGGCGCAGTCACCAGCCTTAACTATTCTCTACAAACGCCGATAGAGCGTATTACTGGTCAGCGAGAAGGCGATGTCCCATGAGAATCAAGTCCAAACTGTTGGTGAGCTTTCTGGTTGCAACCCTGATTCCGGTCTTGGTGGTGGCGCTGCTGACGATTCGCAATGTCACGGAGCAGGCCAAAGAGAACTTCCTGGTATCCAGCAGCCTGGATATGAAGCTGGTGAACAACAGCTTCGCCACCTTCTTTGATTCGGTGGGCTACACCGTTTCGGCTCTGGCGGAATATCCCGCAGTCAAAGATACCGAGAGTGGCCCGCTGACCACTTACTTCGGTGAGGCGCGCAAGCCTGGTCAGGTCGCTACTGCCAACGGTGGGCGCGAGAAGCAGATTTTCGATTACTACTCCAGCATCGGTAAGAGCAACCCCACCTTTGGCTACGTGTATATGAGTGATACCGAGGGCGGCTATGTGGAGTGGCCGGGCACCGGGGATTACGGTGACTGGGACCCGCGTAAGCGCGAGTGGTACCCCATTGGTAAAGACGCCAACTTCACCCTGGCGCGGCGCGACGGTTATTACTGGGAGCCGGATGACGCGGTGTATGTCTCGGTGCTCAAGGGCTTCAAGGACAACGCCGGGCAGTTTGCCGGGGTGGTCGCGGTGGACGTGTCGCTCAAGGCGCTGACGGATATGGCGCAGAAGGTGCGCTTCGGTGAAACCGGTTTTCTGATGCTGGCGGAGGGCAGTGGCACCTTGCTTGTGGATGGCCTGCAGCCGGAAAACAACTTCAAAAAAATCAGCGAGCTGCCCGGTGAGCACTTTGCGACCATCGGCAAGACCGAGAATGGCCTGGTCGAGGTGGAAATCGACGGCGTTGCCTACATGGCCAACGTCTACACCTCGCCGGAACTGGGCTGGAAGTTTGTCGGCTTCAAGCAGGCCGATGAGATTTACGCCAGCGCCCGTGAGCTGACCTGGATCACCCTGGTGGTGTGCATCGTGTTGGTGCTGGTATTCGCCGCGGCTGGGGTGATTATCGCTAACCGTATAGTCAACCCGATCAATCTGGTGAAAGACGGTCTGCGCACCATCGCTCAGGGTGAGGGTGACCTGACCCGCCGCCTGGACCTGCTCAGCAGCGATGAAACCGGCGAGCTGGCCAAGTGGTTCAATCAGTTTATCGAGTCGATCCAGGGCATGATTCGGGTGATCAAGGAAAACGCCATCAGCATGGATGGCGTTTCCAGTGAAACCAACAAGCGCACCACGGCGATGTCCGCCACGCTGCAGCGCCAGTTGAGCGCGGTTGAGCAGATTGTCACGGCGGTAACCGAGATGTCTTCGGCCGCCAATGAAGTGGCTAAAACCTGCGTGCAGACCGCCGATGTGTCGGAACAGGGGTTGGTGGCCACGCGCAATGGTAAAGAGGTGATTGCCCGCAGTACGTCCGGGGTTAACAAGCTGGGCAGCAGCATCCAGAACTCCAGCAAGGTGATTCAGGAGCTGGAGAAGGAAACGGTCAATATCAACAACATCCTCTCGACCATTCAGCAAATCGCCGAACAAACCAACCTGCTGGCGCTCAACGCGGCCATCGAAGCCGCCCGCGCGGGCGAGCAAGGGCGCGGCTTTGCGGTGGTGGCCGATGAAGTACGCAACCTGGCCAAACGCACCCAGGACTCCACCGAGCAGATCAACAACATCCTCAACTTGCTGGTTAATCGCATCAAGGAAGTGACGGTGAGCATGGACCAAAGCCTGGTCGAGTCGGGTAAGGCCATCGACCTGTCCGCCGAGGTGATGGCTGCCTTTGAAACGATTGAAAGCAAGGTGCATATGATCCGCGACATGACCATGCAAATTGCCACGGCTACTGAAGAACAGCATTTGGTGACTGAGGAAATTAACCAGAACATCGTCGCCATCAACGACGCGGTGACGCAGATATCGGTCCAAGCATCGGAAGTCGAGAGCTATGCCCAAGAGCAAAGTGGCTTGAGCAGCGAGCTGAAACAGTTGGTGATACGGTTCCGCACCGAGTAAGCGCGGGTTAACCCCCAGATAAAGCCCCGCAAATGCGGGGTTTTTTCTGCCTGCTATATCCGTGGCCGTGCGCAAACCCACTGGCTAATAGCTGGGCGAGTTAACAGAGCGCACCTGTCGCACATGACGTTGTTCTATCGCGCCCCGTATGATCGCCGGCTTATTTACTGTGCGGGTCAGAGAGGGCCTTACGGATGAAGCGATACCTGAATCAATGGAAGTTCTGGGTGCTCTGCGTGCTGCTGGGCAGTGTGTTGGGATGCGCTTCGCGTGGTGGCGATTATCCGGGCGGGGCGGCTGCTTCCGCGGAGGCTGCAGTGCCGGGTACACAGTTGCAAGGCAAGGCGGCTGGGCGACTATTGGTGTGGACGGCCAGCTTTACCTTGGAGGTGGTCGATGTTGATCAGGCCAAGGTACAGCTCAGCGAACGCATGTTGGCGTTGGGCGGTTATGTCGAGGAAGCCAGTGATTATGGCTACAGCAACCAGAGCCTGGTTTTTCGTGTACCCAAGGATGCTTTCGAGGTGGCCATGGGCAGCGTCGAGCAGAGCGGCACTGTGCTGCGGCGCCATGTTAAGGGTGAGGATGTTACCGAGCAGTACGTCGATGTGGAGACACGTCTGAACAATAACCGTGCGCTGCGTGATCGCCTTAAAGAGCTACTCGGCAAGGCCCGAGACGTGAAAGACATCCTGCAGATCGAGAGTGAGCTTAACCGCGTGCAGTCGGAAATCGACTCGATGGACGCGCGCATGCGCATCCTCAAAGATCAGATCCAGATGTCCACCCTGACCGTTGAGCTGCGTCAGCAGGTGCCGGCCAAGCCCGCCACTATCTATGGCCCGCTGGGTTATCTGTACAAGGGCGCCGAGTGGTTTGTCACCAAGCTGTTCATCATCCGCGAATAACCTGCGGAAAGGCTTCCTGCTGATTGTGTTGTGCACAGGGTTTTACAAAGGGTTGCCATCCTCACATGCGATGGCTGCCCTTAACCTGCACAAGGAAGCTGATCATGGATATCACTCCCGTTTCATCCTTCAATTCGTTGCCTCTTGCACGCCGGCTGGGCGGGCTGGCGCTGCTGTTGGCGCTGGCGCAGCCGGCTATGGCGGTAAATGTCGTTTACGACGGCTCATGCGCTAACGCGCCTGATCGTCTTGCGGTTGCCAATGCGGTGGCGCGCGCCACGACCTGGTCGAATGATGCCTACAACCTGGTAAACAACAATGAGCAGGCACTGCGCAATAACCCGCCGAGCCCTTATCTCACCTGGTTCGGCACCTTTGAGCAGGGCCGCTATCAGCGAGTGCGCAGTGTGCTGGATGGTGTGCGTTTCAAGCTCAGCTCAAACAGCACGCTGACCGCCTATTGCCGGGCCAATCCGGCTGTGCCTTGCAATAACCCTGGTTATGTCGCAGCCACTAATGCGCGCGTGCGAGGTGATTTTGATGTGTGGTTCTGCAATGCCTTCTTTGCGCTGCCTGCCAACGTCGGGTTCGATACCCAGGCCGGTAGCGTACTGCATGAGATGACCCACTCGATTGGTAATACCGAGGATATTCCTGGTGGTTATGGCCCAGCTAACGCGGCAAACCTTGCTACCAATACCCCGGCTCGTGCTGTCGATAACGCGGACAATTACGAGTTCTTTGTCGAGCAGCTTTACGATTGATTGCCACCGTCCTGCGCTGCGGATGCTGCCGCGGCGCAGGGCACCAGCGTTATGTTTCTTGCAAGTGATGCTGATAAAAAAAGCCCCGCAATTGCGGGGCTTTTTTTACCTGCGATAGCCATGGTCGTCGTGGTAGCGGTGTTTGTGGCCATGCCAGCGTTTGTGGCGCGGCCGTTCCTGCACGTAATACATCGGTGCTGGTTGGTAATAGACCGGCTGACGCTCGTAGTACACCCGTTGTGGCGGGTAATAGGCCGGTGGCGGCGGGTAGTACTCACGCGGTGGTGGGGCGTAGACCTGCACGGGGCGGCTTTGGCTGACGATAACGCCACCAATCACCGCGCCCACCACGGCTCCGGCAATCGTTGCGTCACGATTGGAGGCTTGCGCTGGAGCCTGGGCAAACAGCGCCAGGCTGGCCACCAGGCCGGTGATAAGGGGGATACGCGAAAGCATGATGGAAACTCCTCTGCAAACCGGTTTTTTCCGGCTTGTAGTTTCGACACCGAGTGTTGCGCAGCATTGCAGGGTGGAATGTAAAGCCTGTGTAAAACAGGGCGACGATGTGGGTTGAGCAAGCGCAGGGCAAATCGGCCAAAGCGCTACTGCCTGTTTATGCCCGGCTGGGGAGGGTAGCGCTTAAGTAAAAGGCCGCTCAATTGTGCTGCCGGAGGAAATATTTGGCAGTATCAGCAGGCTGGTGGAGCAAACAACAATTCAATCCACCGCCTTTGCTTCTGTACGTCAGACCTAGCAGACCGTTGAAAAGCGCAGCTGGCTTTGCAACTGCCTGCGAGGCCTGGAGCCGGACGCGGAGAAGCCCCCTCATTCAAGGAGTCGCTTATGTTGAGCCGCAAAGGATTTCTGCTTGCCACCGCCGCTGGGCTGTTGGCCTGTCACGTGCAAGCCGCTGATGTCACGGTCAAGCTGGGCAGCACGGAACGTGTTACCCGGTTATTTGCTTATCCCAACAACTGCAATGTGATCTGCTATCGCGATTGGACGCTGGAGCAGACCGCCGAGCACTACCTGAGCCAGAGCTTGCAACGCGATGGTTACGACACCGCCAAGGTCACCGTGCACCGCGAGCAGCACGACCTGTACGCCAAATTCACCGAGGTGCCCGAGGGCTACGGCAAGCCGCTCGAACAGCTGCTGAAGACTGGAGAGCTGGCCTATGCGGGCGCCAAACTGCTCAATAAGGATGGCAAGTGGCAATACAACTGGTCGTTGTTCCTACCGCTGGGCATGGCGCTGGATAACCGCAAGAGCGTTGAGTTGTTGCACTTTCCACCGGATTACTCGCTAACCCAGGCGCAGGACTATCTAGAGTCGAGCACCACGAATCGCTGGGCTGAGCTGCTTACCCAGAACGGCATCAGTGCGGCGCAGACGCCGGCCTTCCAGACCATTATCGATATTGCACCGATTGCCGCGCCTGCCGACGCCGGTAGCGCGCTTGAAGGTGTTTACAGCTATTTCAACGCCTACCAGACGCAGATGGTGATGCAGCTGACCGCTGGTGAAGGCGGCCAAACGCTGCCCATGGTGGCCTTTGGTAGCCCGGTGCGCAGCTGGGTTAATCAGCAGTACGGGGTCTCTGTCGATGTGCTCGGGCTGGCGCAAATCAGCCCGGTTGCTGGGCAGCAAGTGGCCGTACTTGGCGCCAACCACCCCAGCTACATCTGGTACGCCGCTGACCCGGAAAACTATAACGGCGATCAGCAGAAGGCCGATGCTGCCGGCCTCAAGGTCATGGGGCAGGATCTCAGTGCCGCTTGCTGGCAGGCCCGTATGGGCGAGCAACCCAATCAGGATGCGAGCCCGGTTTTGAGCGCCTGCAGCGAGAAATGGCAGGTCACTGAAAAGCTGCAAACCTGCGAGCTGTTCTACACCTCGGTGCGCAGCCTGACTCCTGAAGCCGCGCAGGCCAAATGCACACCGGCGAGTAGCTAAGTACCTCGGCCAAAGCTCACTGCTGTGAGCTTTGGCCGCAGGCTGCGAAACAACAGGTTTGCTGCGCTCATCTTGTCGGTGTTTGCGAGATTGCCCGGTAAGCTTACGGCCACCCAGCAACTGCTAGCGGCCACGGACTTCTTATGCTCACCCTCGACTGGCTCCGCCATCACCCCGAACACACTGAGCAATTGGCTGAGTGGCTTTACCAGCAATTTCCCTATGAGTTCAGCGAGCAAAGCCTGCTCGACTGGCAGGCTGAGTTCGTTGCTGGTCAGCACAATGGTGACTGGGAGATGTTGGTTGCCCTTGACCATGGTCAGCTATTGGGCTGCGCCGGTTTGGCGAAGGATGACTTACCGCTGCGAGCCGAACTGGGGCCTTGGCTGGCATGTGTTTATGTGCGCCCGGAGGCCCGCGGCCAGGGCCTGGCCGAGCGGTTGGTTGAGCGCATCTGTGCCACCGCCCGCGAGCGCGGCCACGCGAGGCTCTATCTGCACACCTACGACCGCGCGGATTATTACGCCCGGCGTGGTTGGGCGTTGCTGGAGCGCTTCCAGGCCTGGGGTAACCCTCAGCATCTGATGTGTCGCCAGCTTTAGCAGGCGGTTGAACCCACCTGCGTTGCCATCATGGTGTCCCAGTTTGTCCGGTACGTTCGCTCGCGCTAAGGAGTGGAGGGTGTTTCATTGCCAGCTGGAGCCTCTGGCGCATCAGGTGTTACCGCTGGAACCTGGTTTTGCGCGGCTAGATAGGCTTGTAACTTGGCCATCTGATCGTTTTTCAATTGGACCAAACGCTGCAGTTTGTCGAGTTGACTCTGCAGATCGGCAATACGGCTTTTCATTTCAGCGTTTTCACGATTGGTCGAATCGAGGCTTTCCTGGGTGACTGCCAGCTGATCAAGCAGGGCTTTGTTGTTTGCCTTGCCTTTATCACTGCCGGCGCCCGCCTTGTCGCTGCCGTCCGAAACCAGTTTCAGGTTGTCGCTGCGTTCAATTTTGGCCGGCACTGTTGCTGCGCTGCTGCGCTTGCTGGCATCCAGCTGACGGGCGCTGGCGGCCACACTACGGCCCTCACGCCATGCTGCGGTCTGCTCGTTAACCTGAGCGATGGCGGCGCTTTGCGTGCGGCTGTTGATCTGTTGTGCATCAGGTAGGCGCAATACTTGCCCGCTTTTCATGCGGTTGATGTTGTTATCGATAAAGGCCTGCGGATTGAGCTCCTGGATCGCCAGCATGGCCTGATGCACGCTGCCGCCAGAACGCGCACGGTTAGCAATGTCCCAGAGGTTATCGTTGGCGGTGGTCTTGTACTCATTGCCTGCCAGTGGTGTGGCGGCAGCAGTGCCGGCTGATGCTGGCTGAGTTGTAGGCGCCGCTGGACGCGCTGCCGGCGGCTGTGCACGTGGCGCCGAAGAGGCGGCGGTTACCGGCCGTTGCACTGCAGCAGGGATAACGCTTTGCGCGGTATAGAGCGGCGGGTCCAGCAGCAGGGTGTATTCACGCTGCAAACGGCCATTTGGCCAGAGCACCTGCACCAAGAAGTTCAGGTAAGGCTCGCGCATCGGTTTATTCGAGGTCACCCGGATAACGCTTTTACCATTGGCTTTGAGCACCGGGGTGAATTTCAGGTCGGTCAGGAAGAACTGACGATCAATCCCGGCTTTATTGAATGCTTCTGGGGATGCCAGGGTCGGGATCACTTCATTGGCGTCCAGGTCGCGGCCTTCCAGCAGCTCAATCTCAGCCACCAATGGCTGATTGAGCGCCGACTGCAGCGTCACTTCACCCAGCCCTAGCGCGTGCGCCATGCCGGATGACAGCGCCGAAGCCGCTGCAATTGCCAGCACCAGTTTACGAACCCGAGCCATAGCGTTATCCCTTGTGTTATCTGTTTATCGACCCGTGAGAGGGCCTTGAATCGGATGCTGTTTTATTCGCAGGGGGCCTGCTCAACACTCAATTCGGCCAGCATTGGCCGCGTCAAAAGCGCTGGGATCTTATGGCGTTGCGCCGATTAATTGTGTTGATCAGCTAGCAAAACGCTCAAGAGTTTCGCCCTGAATTGCCGTAAATGCGGCCTCCGTCGCGCGTGCAACATTCGCCTGCGGGTGCGGGACTTGGTTCGGCTGGGGCTGGAGTAGCGTGGCTGCGGTGCCGTCAGGTGTTCCTGACAGCATCCTGTTGGGGCGTTAGCCGTTCTGTGCGTCTCGGCGGCATTGCGCCTGCAGGTCAGCCCAGCCTTCGGTACCGAGGTTTTCCAGGGTCTGAATATTGGCTTCGAAAATCGCCTCCGGGTCTGGGAAGGCGGCCACGGCGCGGTCGATGCTGGCTTCGCGGAGAATGTGCAGGGTTGGGTAAGGCGAGCGGTTGGTGGCGTTGCTGACATCGTTGACGCCGGTGTCGGCAAACTGGAACTGCGGATGGAAGCTGGCTACTTGCAGGGTGCCGGCATAACCGAGGTCATCGAGGGTGTCGTCCACTAGGCCGAGAAAATCATTGAAGTCGAGAAAGTCGGTAAGTGCAGCGGGGTGGATCAGCAACGTGGTGTCGGTTTCATTCGGCGCGCAGTTGGCCAGCGCGTGCAGCTCATCGATCAAGGCGCTGAGTAGCTCTTTCGGCTCGGCACTGGCGCACACCGCATAGCGCACTTGCCCTTTGACCTGCACGGCCTTGGCGAACGGGCAGAGGTTCAGGCCGATCACCGCGCGATCAACCCAGGCGCGGGTTTCGGCAATGGCGTGGGCGGCGCTCGGAAAGGTGGTGCTGGGCATAGAACAATACTCGGGCTGGCGTGGCGTGAAGTTTAGCGCCAATAGAGGTGTGAAGGCTTTCAGGCTTAACCGCTGTTACGGGACGGGTTGCCGGCGCGGCGTTGTGGGGTGCAGTTACCGGGGTCGAGAGCGCCGACGTAAGGATTACCGTGGCCCATCACGCAGCCGACCTGCTGATTGCGCCAGCGCTCCCATTCGCTCACCGGGTATTGCCGGCTCCAGGCTTCATAGGTACGTCGGTCCAGTTTGGATAAGCGCAGCTGGTAGCGCTCGGCCATATACAGATAGATGCGCGCCGATGCACCGCGAGCGTGAGCCGGTGGCATGGCGGTTTTCGCCTTGAAGTTGACCACCATCGGACAGCTTCCGTACTGCGAGGGTTTTTCGCTGAGCATGCCGAGGGCGTAGTTGGAGCGGTCGCCATTTACTTCGCCAATGCTGGGTACCAGGTTGTGCAAGTCGGCTTCGGCAGCTTTGAAACTGGCGTCGTTGCGTGCGCAGTTTTTGCGGCCGCCGTTCTGCCAGCACTGACGCTGATGGCCAATTACCCAGGCTGGCACCACATGTTCCCATTCCAGACGCTGAGCGCGGCGCAGCTGTTTGCGCGGGCTATAGCCGCAGCTGCCGAGGTCGACCCGGTTACCGCTGTAGGCGCATTGGCAATAGAAGGTGTTGGGCCGTTCGGCATACAACCGCCAGGCGATTTTCTTGGCGGCGCTAAAGGTTTTTGGTGCATCGGCGAAGGCTGGCAGGGTAACCAGCAGGCAAAGCAGGACAAACAGACGCGGCATGGGGCGCTCGACAGCCAAAAAGCTGCGGATCATACCGATTAAAGCGCTCTGCGACGGGCATTTTGACGATGCGCTGATCAGCGGTTGGCAATCTTTTGCGTGTGCTGCGGTCTGTTGGCAGTCCACCTGAGCTTATGCAGCTAGGTGCTTGATTGTGCTGAAAGTCATGTATTGGAGGAGGAAAACTGGCCAATCTGGATTTTGTTGCTAGCGTTACCCCATCACACCACAGCGAACGACCTTCTCTGATGAGTACTGAGCAGCTTATGCAATGGCTGAGTAACCGTCCCAGCTGGCTGGGCGGCAGCGCCGTGTCGATGTGGCAGTTGCCTGTGCTGGTCACGTTGTTATTGGCCGTGAGTGGCTGCTCAACGCGGCAAGATCATCAAACCATTATCAGTAACCAAAGCGCGATTAAGCCCACCGAGTTCTTCCAGAGCCACGCTGACCGCATGGCCACACTCGGCATGCGTAACAACCTCAACAGCCTCTACCGTCTGATGGACAAGCTGTACCTGCGCAACCCACGTGAGTGGCGTAAAACCGGGTTAACTGATGTAGAGGCTGTGAAACGTGGCGTGCACCGCGCCATTGAGCTAGACCAACCACTGCCGCAACTGGGGGGACGCACCGATGTCGCAGCCCTCGGCTATGCCTTGAGCGCGGAGTACCAGGGCGACCGTGTTGGAGCGTTTATCTATTCGCTAGCGAGTATGTTGATCACCGCGCATGGCGGCCGTACCGAGTACTACCTGAGCGATACGCTTGACCCGCAGTTTATTCACAACGCCGCGCGTAACGTCGAGAAAGCCAGTTGGATGCTCGCCCAGCGCACGGACGCCGGTGGCAAGCCTTGGCTGTTGTCTAACGAGATTTCGGCCGAGGGGCGTAACCTCAGTTATGCCGTGGAGTTTGGCAAGATCGTCGCGCGCTTGGATTTGCTCACCGATGTGTTGGATGAGCGTTACCGGCGCATGGGTGTGAGTTATGCCCAAGGGCTGCTATTTATGAACTTCCTGCCCGTTCAGTAAGTACCGCCGCTTTCAATAGCCGTCGTCCAGACGCTTCTGGCTCTGCACGTTAGCCGCTTCTATTTGTTGCTTAAGTTGCTCTGCCTGTTGTTGCAGCTGCGCCGCCTGTTCGGCTTGCAGGCTGGCAGTGGCTGCCGTTTCGCCTAGGCCGCAGGCGCTGAGCAGCAAGGTAGTGGCAAGCAGGGGGGCGGTGAGACTGCGCATGGTGACTCCGGGTGAGGTGGGCAGATCAGTGCCAGCGTTGGTAGATGGCGTCCAGGGTGCCAGCCTGTCGTAAACGCTCAAGGGCTGCTGCGAACGGGTCGGCACGCGTGCGATCACCTTTGGTAAAGGCGACATAACGTGGCATTTCCACCAGGGGCTTGGCCAGGATGCGCACGCTCTGTTCAGCGCGTTGTTCACGCACAAAGTACATCAGTTGCACCCGATCCCCGACTATCACGTCAATGCGCCCGGCCAACAGCATGGATACCAGCTGGCGTGGGTTCTGTGCGCTGCTGTCGCGCCGTAGGTCAGCCTTGTCGAAGTCCGACTGGTAGGCGTAACCGCGTACCTGGCCAATGATGTAGGGCGACAGGTCGTCGAGCTCGGCCCAATCGGTGAGGTTGGTTTTGCGCGAGGTCATAAATACCGTGGAGCCGGTGCGGATCGGCCCGACCAGCTCGTACTGCTGCATGCGTTCCGGCGTGCCGGCGAACTGAAAGGCCATTGCCACATCGCCGCGATCAAGCATGCGCTTGACTCGTTCCCACGGATAAAGACGCAGGCTGTAGGGGAGTTTGGCTTCCTGCATCACCGCTTCCACCAACTCGACGTCCAGCCCTCGCGGGAGGTCATCTTCGATGGTTACAAAGCTGTAGGGGGCGAACTGTTCGTCTCCGACCACTTTCCATTCTTCGGCCTGCACTACCCAGGGCATCAGCAGCAAACACAGCGCAGCAATACGCATGGCGTTCTCCCGGTGGGTATTCACGCGAGTTAAGTACTCGTTGTTGATGCTAGCCAATGCTGTGCGGGCCTGCACGGCCACTCGACATTTTGCCAACCTTGCGTGGCTTTTTATAAAAAAACCCCGGTTCTAGGCCAGGGCTTTGAGTGCGTATAAACGACTCAGACTTTGCGCACGAACTCGGATTTGAGCTTCATCGCGCCAATGCCGTCGATCTTGCAGTCGATGTCATGGTCGCCATCGCACAGGCGGATACCCTTGACCTTAGTGCCGACTTTAACCACCAAGGATGAGCCTTTGACTTTCAGGTCCTTGATCACGCTAACGGTGTCGCCGTCCTGCAGCACGTTGCCCACTGAATCCTTGATCACTTTGCTGTCATCCGCCTCTGCTTCAGCAGTGGCTGACCACTCGTGGGCGCACTCCGGGCAGATCAGCTGGGCGCCGTCTTCGTAGGTGTATTCGGAGTTGCAGTTAGGGCAGGGCGGCAGAGTGCTCACGGCAGGTCCTTGGCGGGTCAATTAGAAAGGCCGCATAGTGTATAGGGTTTTGTCTGCCGGGGTTTTACTGGGCTGTACCTGGCGCTAGTGGTTGTGGCCAGTTCAGGGTGCCGCGGTCATTGAAGCGCCAGGTGCCAAACAGGCCGGCGGCCAATTTACCACGCAGCTCATAGGGCAAACCCTTGCCGTTCTGATAGCCGGCGGCCCCCCAGGCTTGGCGCAACATGGCGTAGGCGGAGAGGCTGACTGGAACCTGCAATATGGTTTCGCCATAACGCGGAATCTGCCCGTGTTGATCACTCACACCACTGAGCAGCGGTTGTTGATTGACCTTCAGCTCCATGGCGATGCCGTCGAAGTCGATGGGGCTGTTATTGGGGTTTTGTACGCGCAATTTGACTGCGAAACGCATTTCCAGGTCTTCGCTGGGCAGGGGTTCGATACCGACTAACTGAATCTGCAACGGGTCGCGCGGTGTCAGGCTGCTGCAGGCGGCCAGCGTGGCGAGTAGGCTGATAAGCAGAAGGTGTGTGAGTGTGCGGTGAAGGCGCTTGGGCATGCTGGGTTCCACTGCTGAAGAGTCACAGAGTAGAAGACCCCGATACTGGGGCGATTACGCCGCAGCTGGGAAAATAAGCCTGGGGAAGGTGACAGCGGGAATGCCCGCCAGCCTGCAATCACAGGCGCTGGCGGGTTTGCAGTGGCGTATCAGAAGTGCGCTTTTACCAGCAGGCTGGCGGTGTTCTGATCAGTCGCACCAACGAAGTTGTCGCTGACGAAGCCGCTGTCCTGAATGCCGTATTTGTCCTTCCAGTAATCGTATTCGATACCGACATACAGCTGCTTCTCGCCCCAGCTCATGGCTTTGCCCAGGTCGTATTTGATCTGTGGGTTGAAGTGCAGGTTGGCGTGGTAGCTCTTGTCGTTATCCACCACCCAATCCATAAAGCCGTCGATCACGATGTCGGATTTACCCACCGGGATGGTGTAGCTCCACACCGGGGTGATCTGCCAGACATTATCGCCGTCGCGTTTGCCATCCGTGGTTCGGTTGTAGAAGTTCAGCGAGAAGTAATCGAAGCCCGGAATCGCCAGATCAAAGCCAGGGCCGATCAGGTAGGACTCGACATCGTCTTCGCCAAACTCGTAGGTGGTAGCCAGCAGCACGTCTTTAATTGGGCCGAATTCAAGCTTGGTGTTGAACAGCTTGCCGAGCGACAGGCGCGGCGAGAACTCGCCGTAGAAGGTGTGGCCGTCGCCTGCGCCATTGGTGGCGTCGGTGTTGTACTTGATGGTGTCGACGAAGAAGAACAGGTCACCAATATTCCAGCCACTGGCGTGCTCGAAGGTGATGGTCTGCTGGATTTCCGGGTCGATCTTGTAATCCTGGCCATACAGATAGGACAGGCTGTTGTTCTGCCAGTGCAGCAGGTCACCCGCCATGGCCTGGCCGCCCGCCAGTAGCCCGCCAGCCATGACCAAAGTGGAAAGAGTAAGGTTCATCGAGTGGTGCTCCCCAAAGTGCTGAATTATCGTTTAAACCTGTCTAAGTGGTCAGGCTGTCGGGGCTTGAGCAAGAATAGGGCCAGGTAATCGAATAGTGCCGTGAGCACCATGCGAAGCGCGTTTTAGCTGGGTCGAGGTGTGTTTAAAGTTTTGCTGGGGTGACGGTAAGCGCGCTAGTTACTGACCTGGCGGGCAGTTTTTGCTCCAGGTTGGTGCGCTTACGCAGTGCCCTAGTCTGTACTTGCGGGGTTCTGGGTGGGGTGCAGCTGCTTATTAGCGCGGGTCCGGATTACTGATTTCCGCTAACGACTCCAGGCTTTGCAGCTCAACCAGCTCCAAGCTATTGCCAAACTCGGCTGGTGTGCCAGCCAGTTCGCCGAGCAGCGCCCACTGTTGATCCAGTTCGGAGCTGATTGCCAGCATGCGTTCGATCATCTTGTGTGCAGTTGCATGCACGCTGCTGTCTTGTGCATTGAGCAGCTCGAACGACATGGCGGTGATGGCGGCAGTCAGGTGGGTAAGGCTGCGCGTGGACAGGTTGAGTAGCTCGGTTAATTGCGCTTCCTTGGCAGTCATAGCCAGATCTCCTTGTGAACCCTGCCCAGAGCTTAGCCTGATACGGGCTTGAGCGGCTATTCCCTCTATCGGTCCGATTGTGCCACCTGGCCTGTGCGGCGGTATTGCGATGTGAGTGTGCGCTGCCTGTATCTGGTTGCGCTGGCCGATGGGCTTACTCCGTCGGCGGTTGCGCGTAAAGCGGGTTGTTGTGCTTTGCTTGGGTAAGGCGTTTACCGCGTCTGGGTGCAACTTGGTAGCGTGATATGGGTTGTACCTATTGTCGGAAGATCGAGACTATTTTTAAACGAGCGTTTTTCTTGTGTGCCGCAAAATTTCCATATGAGCCGCACCAGGCTTGGGCTCTTGCCAGAAAATAGCTGGGCTGTGCGCTGTCGAGGAATGTGTTGCTTAGGGATTATGTTTGGTTGCACCTAGTTGCACCTTATGTGGTCGCGGGTTTAATCTCTCGCCAGTTTTTGCCGTGCTCCAGCCCCTATAGGACAAACCAATGGCCACCACCACCCTTGGCGTAAAGCTCGATGATGCAACCCGTGATCGCCTCAAGCAGGCAGCGCAGTCAATTGACCGCACGCCGCATTGGCTGATCAAACAGGCCATCTTCAATTACCTGGAGCAGGTCGAGGGTGGTTTGACCCCGGCCGAGCATTCCGGTTTGGCGGCGGTTGCCGGTGAAGAATCGGTTGAGTCGCTCAGCGAGCAGGGTTTGCAGGTGTTCCTCGATTTTGCTGAAAGCATCCTTCCGCAATCGGTACTGCGTGCGGCCATTACCGGGGCTTATCGCCGTCCGGAAACCGAAGCGGTGCCGATGTTGCTGGAGCAGGCGCGCCTGCCCAAGGACATGGCCGAGGCCAGCAACACGCTGGCCATGCGCATTGCCGAGAAGCTGCGCAGCCAGAAAAACGCCGGCGGCCGTCAGGGCCTGGTGCAGGGTTTGCTGCAGGAGTTCTCGCTGTCGTCGCAGGAAGGTGTGGCGCTGATGTGCCTGGCCGAAGCACTGCTGCGTATTCCGGACAAGGCCACCCGTGACGCGTTGATCCGCGACAAGATCAGTAACGGCAACTGGAGTCAGCACCTGGGCAACAGTCCGTCGATGTTCGTCAACGCCGCATCCTGGGGCCTGTTGATCACCGGCAAGCTGGTGTCTACGCACAACGAAGCCGGTCTGGTCACCTCGCTTAACCGCATTATTGGCAAAGGCGGCGAGCCACTGATCCGCAAGGGCGTGGACATGTCCATGCGCCTGATGGGCGAGCAGTTTGTCACTGGCGAAACCATCGCCGAAGCCTTGGCTAATGCCGCCACTATGGAAAGCAAAGGCTTCCGTTATTCCTATGACATGCTCGGCGAAGCCGCGCTGACAGCTGAAGACGCCAAGCATTACCTGGCCTCTTACGAGCAGGCCATTCACGCCATCGGCAAGGCCTCTCACGGCCGTGGTATTTACGAAGGCCCGGGCATCTCGATCAAGCTGTCGGCCCTGCATCCACGCTACAGCCGCGCCCAGTACGAGCGCGTGATGGAGGAGCTGTACCCGATCCTCCTTAATCTGACCAAGCTGGCCAAGCACTACGACATCGGCCTGAATATCGACGCCGAAGAAGCCGACCGTCTGGAAATCTCCCTCGATCTGCTCGAGCGTCTGTGCTTCGACCCGGCGCTGACCGGCTGGAACGGTATTGGCTTTGTTATCCAGGCTTACCAGAAGCGTTGCCCCTATGTGATCGACTACGTGATCGACCTGGCCAAGCGCAGCCGTCACCGTCTGATGATCCGCCTGGTTAAAGGCGCGTACTGGGACAGCGAGATCAAACTGGCCCAGGTCAATGGTCTGGAAGGCTATCCGGTGTTCACCCGTAAGCCGTACACCGATATTTCCTACATTGCCTGCGCGCGCAAGCTGCTGGGCGTGCCGGAAGCGATCTACCCGCAGTTCGCCACTCACAACGCCCACTCGTTGTCGGCGATCTATCAATTGGCCGGGCAGAATTACTACCCCGGTCAGTACGAGTTCCAGTGCCTGCATGGCATGGGTGAGCCGCTGTATGAGCAAGTGGTGGGCAAAATTGCTGACGGCAAGCTCAACCGTCCGTGCCGTATTTATGCCCCGGTGGGCAGCCATGAAACGTTGTTGGCCTACCTGGTGCGCCGCCTGCTGGAAAACGGTGCCAATACCTCATTCGTTAACCGGATTGCCGACCACAGTATTTCGATCAAAGAGCTGGTGCTCGACCCGGTTGTGCAGATCGAGCAGATGGCCGCGCAGGAAGGTAGCCTTGGTTTACCGCACCCGCGTATCGCCCTGCCGTGCGCTTTGTATGGCGAGACCCGGAAGAACTCCGAAGGCATCGACCTGGCCAACGAACACCGCTTAGGCTCGCTGTCTTCGGCGCTGCTGAGCAGCACTAACAACGCTTACAAGGCCATGCCGCTACTTGGGTGTGACACCCCAGAGCTGAGCGAGGCGCAGCCGGTACGCAACCCGGCCGACCACCGCGACATCGTCGGCCACGTGTATGAAGCCAGTGAGCAGGATGTAAAAAATGCCGTGCTCTGTGCGGTGTCCAGCGGGCAAATCTGGCAATCCACCCTGCCGGCTGAGCGCGCCGCTGTTCTGGACCGCGCAGCGGATCAGATGGAGGCGGAAACCCAGCAGCTGATGGGCTTGTTGGTGCGCGAGTCGGGTAAAACCTTTGCCAATGCCATTGCCGAAGTACGTGAGGCAGTGGACTTCCTGCGCTACTACGCCGCACAGGCGCGCAATCATTTCAGTAATGACAGCCATCGTCCGCTGGGTCCGGTGGTGTGTATCAGCCCGTGGAACTTCCCGCTGGCCATCTTTAGCGGGCAAGTAGCAGCCGCGTTGGCAGCCGGTAATACCGTGCTGGCCAAACCGGCCGAACAAACCCCGCTGATCGCCGCACAAGCGGTGCGCATCCTGCTGGAGGCCGGTGTGCCGGCCGGTGCCGTGCAGCTGCTGCCGGGCCGCGGCGAAACCGTCGGTGCCGGCTTGATCGGCAACGAACGCGTGCGTGGGGTGATGTTTACCGGCTCCACCGAAGTGGCCGGGATCATTCAGCGCAACCTGGCCGGTCGCCTGGATGCACATGGCCGCACGCTGCCGCTGATCGCCGAAACCGGCGGTCTCAACAGCATGATCGTTGACTCGTCGGCATTGACCGAGCAGGTGGTGGTTGATGTGGTCGCCTCGGCCTTCGACAGCGCCGGTCAGCGTTGCTCGGCGCTGCGCGTACTGTGCGTGCAGGCAGACGTGGCGGATCGGGTGATCAACATGCTCAAGGGCGCCATGGCCGAATACAGCCTGGGTAACCCGGAGCGTTTGAGCACGGACATCGGCCCGGTGATCGACGCCGAAGCCAAGGACAACATCGATCAGCACATCGCGAAAATGCGCGACAAGGGTCGCAAGATTTTCCAGGCAGCGCGTAGCAATGGCGATGACCTCAGCCGTGGCACCTTCGTCACGCCAACGCTGATCGAACTGGACAGCTTCGACGAGATGCAGCGTGAGATCTTTGGCCCGGTGCTGCACGTGGTGCGCTATGCCCGCGCTGATCTGGGCAAGCTGCTGCAACAGATCAACGACAGTGGTTACGGCCTGACGTTGGGCGTGCACACGCGCATCGATGAAACCATCGCCCAGGTGGTTAACAGCGCCAAAGTTGGCAACCTCTACGTCAACCGCAACATGGTCGGCGCAGTAGTCGGCGTGCAGCCGTTTGGTGGCGAAGGCCTCTCCGGTACTGGCCCGAAAGCCGGCGGCCCGCTGTATATGTACCGTTTGCTGGCGACCCGTCCGCAGGACGCCGTGGCCAAGCAGCTGCAGCAGGAAAGTGGCGAGATTGCCCGTCCAGCCGAGCAGGCCAAGGTGATTCAGGCCCTGCAGGAGTGGGCAGCCAAGCATGAGCCGAGTCTGTCCGCGCTGAGTGCGCAATATGTTGAGTTGGCGCAGAGCGGCACCGTGCAGATGCTTACCGGCCCAACCGGTGAGCGCAACAGCTACAGCCTGCTGCCACGTGAGCATGTGCTGTGCCTGGCTGATGACCGTAGCGATTTGCTGGTGCAGCTGGCAGCGGCCCTGGCCGTGGGTTGCCACGTGCTGTGGCAGGAAGGCGAGCTGACCCGCGAGCTGTTTGCTGCACTGCCCAAGGCGGTGCAGCAGCGCATCACGCTGCTCAGCCAGTGGAGCGAAAGTGACAGCAGTTTCGACGCCATCTTGCACCACGGTGATTCCGATCAGCTGCGCGAAGTCTGCCAGTTGGCTGCTCAACGCCCTGGCGCAATTATCGGTGTGCACGGTCTGCACAAAGGCGAGACGGATATCCCCCTGGAGCGTCTGTTGATCGAACACGCCCTGAGCATCAACACCGCAGCGGCCGGCGGTAACGCCAGCCTGATGACCATCGGTTAAAGAGCTTTACCGAGCATGCTGCCCCGACTGGCTTTAAACCCGTCGGGGTGGATGGCAACACCGGCTTACCGCCACCTCCAGGCACCTTGCCCAGGTGTTTGATGCTGCACTGCAGCGCCCGTCGTACATCCGGCAACGGAGGGCTACCCGCCCAGTACGATGCGTTTCTTCCCTTCTGGCATTTCGATGCACTGCGCTCGCCTACCCGGCGGGCGCTGCAACGGAGCTACCCGCTCCGTTGCGCATCGCCCGCCTGTCGACTGTTTAGATCTAATCCCGCGTTGTTATGTGCCCCAGCTTTCACTCGACTGTGCGTAGCCGCAAGAGGCTCAAGTGTGTCGATAGCGCTATTTGGTTTTGCCAGCCAGCTGATTGCGCAGGGCGCGCTCGACCGCAATCTGCAGCGTGTATGCAGGTGCTTCGATGGCGTCGTGGTCGCGGGTGTAGCGGCGGGTAAATTCACGCACGCCCCATTGCTGGTATTGCTGCACGTGCAACAGCTCATGCGCCCAGAGCGCGACATTTTGTTGGGCGTCCTCAGCGTTGCGAAAGACGATGATGTCGATCAGCGTCACCGCCTGCACGTCGGGATTTTGCAGTAGGGCATTGCCGGCGTTGAGTGTCGCGCCGCTGTCGACCTTAAAGCGCGCTGAGTCGAGCACTGCTATGGCGAAATAAGCCTCCAGCTGGGCGCGGATATGCAGGGGCACGGGCTCGGTTCCGTCGGCTGCTGCACGCTGACGCGCTTGCAACAAGCCCTGCTCAAGACCGGAGGCGGCGAGCTGGCTGAGGTCTTCATACAACACGTCGATGTCGGCCTGGCTGATCGGCGCACAGAAGCACGCCACGGCACAGACCTGCTGCTGCCCGCTGGGGCAGGCGAGAACCGAGGCGGCGAGGCCGAGCCCGCCAACCAGCAGGGCAACCCAGCGCAGAGGGTGACGCAAAAACACTGCAGGCAAGGACGTCTCCCTCAAACAAGAACGGCCGACGCAGTCTGCGCCAGTGTCGTGTGGCAGTCGGACAGTGGCCGTTGCGTTTGGTTGCAGCGTGCGCTGGCGGCTACACCCGCACCCAGCGCTGCCGAGTCCAGCTGCTTAGTGCGTCGACGCCGAATACCAGCAGCAACATGGCGATGATCACCGTGCTGGCCTGGGCTTCCTGGAACAGGCTAAGGCTGACGTAGAGCATTTGCCCCAGGCCGCCGGCCCCGACGAAGCCGAGTACGCTGGCCATGCGGATATTGTTTTCCCAGCGGTACAGGCAGTAGGCCAACAGCTGTGGCCACAGGTTGGGCAAGGTGCCGTAGCAGAATGCGGCGACCTGGCTGCCGCCCTGTAAACGAATCGCCTCAGCCGGTGCGGTGGGGGTATTTTCCAGCGCTTCGGCAAACAGCCGGCCGAGCACGCCAGCGGTGTGCAGGGCCAGAGCCAAGGTGCCGGCGTTAGGGCCGAGACCGGCGGCGAGCACCATCAGTGCGGCCCAGACTAATTCTGGAATCGCGCGTAGGGCATTCAGGAGCAGGCGTGCGGCGCTTTGCAGTGGCCAGCCGAAGCGCCCGGCGGCGGGCAAGGCCAGTAGCAAACCGAATACGGCCGCCAGCAAGGTGCCGAGGGCCGACATGGCGAGGGTTTCCAGCGCGCCACGGCCGATGGTCGTCAGGTGCTTCGTGCTCAGGTCGGGCTCAAGAAAGCGCTGCACATACGCGCCCATCTGCCGCAGGCTGTCAGCACTGCTAAGTGCGCCCAGGTCAAGGCTCAGGTAGGCGAACGAGGCGAGCACGGCCGCGCCGATGCCCAGCAGCAGTAGCACGTTGGTCAGTCGGCTCATAGCAGCCGCCCCCGCAGCAAGCGGCTGAGCTGGTCGGCCAGCAATACCAGCAGCACAAAGGTCAGCAACATGCTGGCCACTTCGCCGCCAGCAAACATGCGCAGTGACAGGTCAATCTGCTGGCCGAGGCCACCGGCGCCGACGAAGCCCATCACCACTGAGGCGCGGATTGCGCACTCCCAGCGGTACACGGTGTAGGAGGTCAGCTCCGCCGCCGCATTGGGCAGAATGCCGTAGGTAAACGCTGCCAGCCGGCCACTGCCGGCCTGAAGCAGAGCGTGCATGGGGCGCTGGTCAACTGACTCGTAAATCTCCGCATAAACCTTGCCGAGCATGCCGCTGTAGGTGATGGCGATGGCCAATACCCCGGCAGTGGGGCCGAGGCCGACGGCGCGTACGAACAATAAGGCCCAGACGATCTCCGGCACGCTGCGCAGGAAGATCAGCAGGCCGCGCACCGGCCAGCGCAGCAACTGCGCCAGCGGCTTGGGCCGCCCACTGCGGGAGGCGGCGGACAGCGACAGCGCGCGGCTGGCCAGCAGGCTGGCCGGAATTGCCAGCAGCAGGGCTAGGGCCATACCCGCAGTGGCGATGGCCAGGGTCTGCAGGGTGGCGTGCAGCAACAGTTCGAGGAATTCATCGCTGTGCGCTGGCGGCCAAAACGCCGCTACAAAGCGGCCCATCTCGCTCTGGCTGTCAGTTTGCAGCAGCACGCCGAGGTCCAGCTCGCTGAGCTGGATACCCGGCCACAGCAGAGCCAGCGCCAGTAGCGTCAATAACAGCCGAGGCAGGGCGGCCGGGTCGCGGTTGGCGCGGTTTAGCATCGCGGGATCTGCAGGCTCAGGCTGACGGCGGGTACGGTTGGTGAGAGCAATTTCTCGTTGGCGTAGAGCGCATCAAGCTGCGTGTGGTCAACCTCAGCCGCCGGGCGGTCAAAGAGAATCTGCCCATCGCGCAGGCCGATAATCCGTGGGAAGTGCGCCAGGGCCAGCTCCACTGCATGCAGGCTGGCAACCAGGGTTACGCCGCCGGCTTCGGCATGCTGACAGAGCACGCTCAGGGTGTGTTCAGCCAGCACTGGGTCCATGGCCGATACGGGCTCATCGGCCAGTAGCAGCTCAGGCGCTTGGTACAGCACGCGGGCGATGCCAACGCGCTGCAACTGACCACCTGAGAGTTGTTGGCACTGGGCGAACAGCTTGTCAGCCAGGTCCAGCTTGGCCAGCTCGCGGCGTGCGCCAGGGATGTCCAGTGGGTGCAGCAGGTTGAGCAGGCTTTTGACCAAGTGCCACTGGCCGAGTTTGCCGGCCAGCACAGCGGTGATCACCCGTTGCCGTGCTGGTAGCGGCGGCGCCTGATGCACCAGGCCGATACGCGCGCGCAGGCGCTGACGTTGGCGCGCCGAGAGTTGCCAGGGCTGTTCGTTGAACACCTGTAACTCGCCACTGCTCGGTTGCAGAGCCGTGGCGAGCAGATTGAGCAGGCTCGACTTACCGGCCCCAGACGGGCCGATGATCGCGACCCGCTCACCGGCGCTGATTGTCAGGCTTACGCCGCGCAGGGCGTGCACGCCGTTACCGTGCTGCAGAGTCGCCTGGTGCAGGCGCAGGCTCATTTCAGCAGATCGGCAGCGCGGGCAGCGTCCTCGATACCTTGGTAGTTCTCAGGCTTGGTTTCGATAAAGCGGCTGGCGGCCTGCAGGTCGAGGATTGCCTTGTGCTCAGGGTTTGCCGGGTCGAGGGCGAGGAAGGCCTTCTTGATTTTCTCTGCCAGCACGGGATCAAGGGTGCCACGCACGGTCCAGTTGTAATCGAAGTAGGGCGGGGTGGTGGCGAAGACGTTGACCTTGTTGGTGTCGATCTTGCCAGCGGCGACCAGTTTGTCCCACACACTGGCGTTGAGTACGCCAGCGTCAACCTTGCCAGCCTGGACCCAGGCGGCAGTGGCGTCGTGCGCACCGGAGTAGCCGATGCGGCTGAAATAGTCTTCCGGCTTGATCCCGTCCTGGGTCATGAAGAAGCGCGGCATCAGGCTGCCGGAGGTGGACGACACCGAGCCGAAGGCGAAGGTCTTGCCCTTGAGGTCGGCCAGGGATTTCACGTCAGGGTTGGCCGTGATGAATTTGCTGGTGAACTGCGCATCTTGCTCGCGCTGCACCAATGGGATGGCATTACCCGTCTTCAGGCGCACTTGAACGAAGGTGAAACCGCCGAGCCAGGCCAAGTCGAGGCGGTCGGTGGCTAGCGCTTCTACTACGGCTGGATAATCGGCGACTGGGACGAACTCGACCTTCATGCCCAGTTGCTGTTCCAGGTAGGCACCCAGCGGCTTGAATTTACGCAGCAGTTCGGTGGGGGCTTCGTCGGGGATGGCGCTGACTTTCAGCACATCAGCGGCGTGGGACAAGGTGGCGGACAAGGACAGGGCAACGCCAGCGGCGAGCGCCAAGGTACGTTTGAGCATGAAGATTCTCCGGTTCAATAGCGGAAAAGGTTCGAAGAGGCAGGTCGCAACATGCGCACTGCGCGTAGTCAGGGTAATAGACGTGGCGCGATTATATGGGGCACTGCAGCAAAGGCCAGCTTTGCTCGCAGATCGTTGAAAACTACCTGCGTTGGCAATCCTGCGTTAAAAACGGCCTCGGCAAGCCGCTTGCGGCTAACGCGCTTCAGCGCGACCCGAAGGGCGAGTGGACCGAGTACTGCTCATTTACAGCTCGTAAACTCGACTCTGGCATCCTGCTTCGTTCTACCTCCTGGATCCATGCAGTCGTCCGCGCCTCGGCCGTTTTTGCCTTGTCTTGCCTGCCTCGCCTACGTTTTTCATTCGCCTGCTAGAATCCGCGCCTGTTTTTTGATTTGCCGAGAGCCTGACCGATGAGCGAGCCGATTCGCCTGACCCAGTACAGCCATGGCGCTGGTTGTGGCTGCAAGATTTCCCCCAAGGTGCTGGATGTGATTCTTGCCGGTAGCGGCGCACAGAACCTCGACCCTAAGCTGTGGGTGGGCAATGCCTCACGTGACGATGCGGCGGTGTATGCCCTCGATGATGAGCGTGGGGTGGTTTCGACCACGGACTTCTTTATGCCGATTGTCGATGATCCCTATGACTTCGGCCGCATTGCCGCCACCAATGCCATCAGCGACATCTACGCTATGGGCGGCGACCCGCTGATGGCCATCGCCATCCTCGGCTGGCCGGTCAATCTGTTGCCGCCGGAAGTCGCTCGCGAAGTGATTCGCGGCGGCCGCGCAATCTGTGATGAAGCCGGCATTCCGCTGGCAGGCGGTCACTCCATCGACGCCCCAGAGCCAATTTTTGGCCTGGCCGTGACGGGTGTGGTGAACAAGCGCCACATGAAGCGCAATGACACGGCCACGCTCGGCTGTCAGCTGTACCTCTCCAAACCGCTGGGCATCGGCATCCTCACCACTGCCGAGAAAAAGTCCAAATTGCGTACCGAAGACGTCGGCCTGGCGCGCGACTGGATGTGCACCCTGAACAAACCCGGTTCGCGCTTCGGCAAATTGGCCGGGGTCACGGCGATGACCGACGTGACCGGCTTTGGCCTGCTCGGCCACCTGGTGGAGATGGCTGACGGCTCAAACCTCACCGCGCAACTCGACTACGCTGCCGTACCGCGCCTGCCGGGGGTCGACTATTACCTGGCCGAAGGCTGCGTGCCGGGCGGCACCCTGCGTAATTACGACAGTTATGGCGAGAAGATCGCGCCGATTACCGAGGCGCAACGCGATCTGCTGTGCGACCCGCAAACCAGCGGCGGTCTGCTGATCGCGGTGACGCCTGAAGGTGAAGCGGAGTTCCTCGCCGTAGCGGCTGAGCTGGGCCTGAACCTGGCGCCCATCGGCCGTCTGGTGGAGCGACAGGCATACGCGGTAGAGGTGCTCTGATGCGCGAAAACAGCAGCAACTACCGCGAAATCTTCCTTAACGATGTACCGATGATGGACGCCCGCGCCCCGGTGGAATTCAGCAAAGGTGCCTTTCCTGGTGTGCTCAACCTGCCGCTGATGGATGACAACGAACGCCAGCGGGTCGGTACCTGTTACAAGCAACACGGCCAGGATGCCGCCATCGATCTCGGCCACCAACTGGTCAGCGGTCAGGTTAAGGCCGAACGGGTCGCGGCTTGGGCAGCGTTCGCCAAGGCCAATCCAGAAGGCTACCTGTACTGTTTTCGTGGCGGCTTGCGTTCGCAAATTACGCAACAGTGGCTGGCGGAGGCTGGTATCGATTACCCGCGGGTAATCGGCGGCTACAAAGCGATGCGCACCTTTTTGTTGGAAACCACTCAGCAAGCGATTACCGAGTGCGACTTCGTCATTCTTGGCGGCCTTACCGGCACCGGCAAAACCGACGTGCTTGTGCAACTGGATAACAGCTTGGATTTAGAAGGTCACGCCAATCACCGTGGCTCCAGCTTCGGCAAACGCGCCACGGGCCAGCCGATGCAGATCGACTTCGAAAACCGCCTGGCCATCGACCTGCTTAAGCAACGCGCCCGTGGCACCGAGCAATTTGTTCTAGAGGACGAGGGGCGCATGGTCGGCAGCTGCACCGTGCCGCTGGCGCTTTACCAAGGCATGCAGCAGTACCCGTTGGTGTGGCTGGAAGATGCCCTTGAGGACCGCGTCGAGCGCATCCTGCGCGATTACGTGGTCAACCTGTGCGCCGAATTTACTGCCTTGCACGGTGAGGAAGAGGGCTTTCGGCTCTACGCCGAACGTCTGCTGCAAAGTCTGAGCAATATCCAGAAGCGCCTGGGCGGTGAACGCTACCAGCGCTTGCTGGCCATCATGCAAGTGGCGCTGAACGAACAGCGCAGTGGCGCGGTTGAGCTGCACCGCGACTGGATCGCCGGGCTGCTGTGCGAGTATTACGACCCGATGTACGCCTATCAGCGCGATAGCAAGGCCGCGCGTATTGAGTTCGCCGGCGACCAGGCTGCGGTCATCGCCTACCTGAAGGCGCGTCAGGCAAAGGCCTAAGCCGGGGAGGCCTGAGCCTAGGCGCTCGGCTCAGGTACTAAAGCGCAGAAGTGGACGCCTAACGCCAGCGCCGGCCGAGGTCGTCCTTACTTGGGGGCGCTTCAGTTTTGCTCTTTTGCCAGGGCGCGCTGGTAGCTGCTGATGCTTTCCAGGTTACGGATATAGCGTTCGATGTGCGGGAAGGCCTGAGCGCCTTTTAGGTTATTCAGTGCCCCCTGCACGACGAAGCCCAGCATAAAGTCCGCACCGGTCAGGCGCTCTGCTAGCAGGAAGTTCCGACCTTCAAGGTGGTTGTTGATATGGGCAAACACCTTGTTGAATTCAGTCTCCGCGTAGCTGTTTAGAAACTTCAGGTCGGTGCCTGACTGGGTTTCATACTGATTAAATATTTTCAGTAGAAAAGGCAGCATGGCGGAGCTTTCTGCAAAGTGAATCCACGTCAGGTAATCAATGTATGCAGCTGAACCTTCAGCAGGTGCCAAGTGAGGCGCCAGGCGCTTAATCAGTACTTCCACCATCGCGCCAGACTCGGCAATAACCTGCCCGTCTAGTTCAATCACCGGCGATTTGCCGAGCGGATGGATGGCCTTTAGTGAAGCGGGGGCCAAGTGGGTTTTTGCATCGCGCGTGTACTTGATGAGCTCATAGGGCTCACCGATTTCCTCGAGTAACCAGAGGATGCGAATTGAGCGTGAAGCATTAAGGTGGTGAAGTTTGATCATCGGTGTGGCTCCGTTTGGGGCGCATCGTGCATATGGCGCGCTGATGTGTGATTGGTAATTGGCGTGTTCTGGACGGATGCTACGCGCTCAGTAGTCAACTGGTCTACTATTGAAAGGGTGTGCTCGAAGCGTAGCGCTTTTTTGCGGAGTAGCCTCTGCAGTCGGCGGGTTGCATTGCGGTTTGGCCTGGGTGGCCGAGGGGGAGTGTTGATATAGTAGAGCGTTGATATTCACAGTAGACGACTGGTCTAATTTATTGGTAACCTGCCCCGATGAAGCAAAACTACGATGACACGCGCCAGCATTTACTCGACACCGGCCACCGCATGATGGTGGTGAAGGGCTTCACAGGTGTGGGCCTTAACGAGATTTTGCAGGCCGCCAGCGTGCCGAAAGGCTCGTTCTACCATTACTTCAAATCCAAAGAGCAGTACGGCCAGTCCTTGCTCGAGGATTACTTTCGCACTTATCTGGCGAACATGGACGAACGCTTCGCCGTCACGGGCAACACGGCCCGCGAACGACTGATGGACTATTGGCAGAAGTGGCTGGACAGCTACTGCGAGCCCTGCGATGAGCAGAAGTGCCTGGTGGTGAAGCTGAGCGCTGAGGTGGCCGATCTTTCTGAGTCCATGCGCCTGACGCTGCGCGATGGCGCAGATCAAATCATTGCGCGGATTTCTGAGTGTATTGAGCAGGGCCAGCAAGACGGTTCCCTGCCGCCAGGCGATGCTTACCGCACGGCGACGGCCCTTTATCAGCTGTGGCTCGGCGCCAGCCTGCTGAGCAAGCTGCACCGTAATAGTCGGTCGCTGGAAAACGCCATGGACACGACCCAGACCATGTTGGCCTCTGACAACACCTAATGGCGAGACTGCCCACCAGTAGGTGGGCTTTTTTTATCGGCTTAATAGCCGACTGGTCTAATTTATCTGCTCCGAGACAACCATTTCTTCAACATCAGCCAGGAGTTTGCACATGCCCCAGTCAAAGCAAATCAATCGACGCGTTGTTCTGGCCTCGCGCCCGCACGGTGCGCCTGTCGAGGCGAATTTCCGCATTGAGCAAAGCCCTATTCCTGAGCCTGCAGAAGGGCAGGTGCTGCTGCGTACCGTCTACCTGTCGCTCGACCCTTACATGCGCGGCCGCATGAGTGATGCACCGTCCTATGCGCCGCCGGTGGAAGTCGGCGGGGTGATGGTGGGTGGCACTGTATGCCGTGTGGAGGCTTCGAAAAACCCGGTCTACAAGGTCGGTGACTGGGTGCTGTCCTTTGCTGGCTGGCAGGACTACACGTTGTCCGATGGCAGTGACCTGACCGCGCTGGGCGAGTCGCCGGCACAACCCTCTTATGCCTTGGGCATCTTTGGTATGCCGGGCTTCACCGCGTATATGGGCTTGCTCGATATTGGCCGGCCGCAGGCGGGCGAAACACTGGTGGTGGCGGCTGCTACCGGGCCAGTCGGCGCGACTGTCGGGCAGATTGGCAAAATCAAGGGCTGCCATGTGGTCGGCGTCGCCGGCGGCGCGGAAAAGTGCCGGTATGCCGTCGAGGTGCTGGGCTTTGATGCCTGCCTCGATCACCGTGCGCCGGACTTCGCCGAGCAACTGGCCAAGGCCTGCCCGGCGGGTATCGATGTCTACTTCGAGAATGTCGGTGGCAAGGTCTTCGAGGCGGTGCTGCCGCTGCTCAATACCAAGGCCCGAGTGCCTGTCTGCGGCATCGTCGCGCACTACAACGACACCGCCTTACCCAGCGGGCCAGATCGCTTGCCGTCTTTGATGGGCGCCATTCTGCGTAAGCGCATTCATGTGCAGGGTTTTATTATTTTTGATGATTACGCGCACCGCTACGACGAATTCTTTAACGAGATGTCGAGCTGGTTTGCACAGGGTCAGATCAAGTATCGCGAGGAATTAGTGAACGGCTTGGAAGAGGCGCCTATGGCCTTTATCGGGCTTCTCGAGGGCCGTAATTTTGGCAAGTTGGTGGTTCGCGTCGGTCACGACTGATTGTCTGGCGTTGGAGTGACCATGGTTCGTGCTCTGCCAGCTCAAGCTCCTTGCTGGCAGGGTTTTCTTATTTAAAAAATCCAGGCCGCTAAGTTACAGGCAATGCCTGCAGAGATTTTTATGCATACACCCAGCAAGCGCTCGCATCAAATAAACGCCATGTTCTGGCGTGTCGTGGTGGGCTGTCTGGGGTTATACCCTACGCTCTTATTGGTGCTGAGTGTGTTGGCCCCGCTGACCCGTGATCTGAGTTTTCCGCTAATGGTATTGGTGGAAGTGCTGGTATTGGTGCCTGTCACCCAGCTTATCTCCTTCCCACTGGCCGGGTGGCTGGTTGCCCGTTTAAGGCGGATTAATTCGTGAGGGCATGAAGCTGTTTTAGTCTGCGTCACGTAGCGCACCCACATGATCAAAGCGATAACCAAGGTTGTCGGCATTAACACTTTAGGCAGAGGAAATAACATGCAAACGTTAATCATCAACGGACAGTCGCAGCAGGTTGACGTTGCCCCCGATATGCCTCTGCTATGGGTCTTGCGCGATGTGCTGGGCCTGACCGGAACCAAATATGGCTGTGGCATTGCCCAGTGCGGCGTGTGCACCGTGCACCTCGATGGCCAGCCGATCCGTTCATGCGTGACGCCGATTTCCGCTGTAGCGGGGCGCTCGATCACCACCATTGAGGCCATCGGCGAGACGGCCGTGGGCCAAGCCGTGCAGCAGGCCTGGCTGGCGCATGAGGTGGTGCAATGCGGTTACTGCCAATCAGGGCAGATCATGGCCGCCACGGCGCTGCTGCAGAGCCAGCCGAAGCCCGATGATCAGGCGATTGATGCCGCCATGGCGGGCAATCTTTGCCGCTGCGCCACCTACACCCGTATTCGCACGGCCATTCACAGTGTTGGCCGTGTAGAGGAGGCGTGAGATGAAAAAGCCTAACGAAATGACTGTTGATATGTCCCGTCGCCGCCTCTTGCAGGGCAGCGGTATCGCCCTCGGCGGCTTGGTGTTGAGTACCTGGCTACCGCCGTTGGTGTCTAAAAGCGCAGCCGCCGAGGCGGCGGCGACAGGTCGGCTTGGTGATCGCTCCGCTGAGGGTTTCGGTGCCTTTGTCCGCGTTGGCCCCGATGGCGTGGTCACGGTGATCTCGCCGAAAATTGAAATGGGCCAGGGTGCGCACACCGGTATTGCCATGATGGTCGCCGAGGAACTGGAAGTGCCCCTGGATCAGGTGGTGATCCAGGAAGCGCCACCGAACTCGGCGCTGTATACCGACAGCCTGATGCAATTTCAGGCCACCGGTGGTTCGACTTCTACTCGTGTTACCTGGGAGCCGCTGCGTCGGGCGGGCGCTACGGCGCGGATCCTGTTGATCCAGGCGGCTGCTCTGCAATGGCGCGTCGCGCCGAGCCTGTGCCATGCGCAGAACGGCCAGGTGTTTGGCCCCAATGGCCTGCAGGCGGCCTATGGCGACTTGGTCGAGGCGGCTGCGACGCTGCCATTGCCCGATGCAGTGCCGCTGAAAACCCCCGAGCAGTTCAAGTTGCTGGGCACCCCCGCGCAGCGTCTGGATACGCCCGCGAAGGTCAACGGCAAGGCGCGCTTTACCATCGACCTGCAAATCCCCGGCATGCTGGTGGCCTCCAGTATCACCTGTCCGGTGTATGGCGGGCGGCTGCTCAACGTTGATGACAGTCAGGCGCGACGAGTGCCTGGGGTGCGCGACATCGTGCGCCTGGACAATGCCGTGGCCGTCACCGCGAGCAACTTCTGGGCCTGCCAGCAGGCCATCAAGGCGCTGAAAATCGAGTGGGACCTCGGCCCACATGCCGCGATTGGTTCAGCGCAGTTGGACCAGGAGCTGCTCGCGGCCAGTAGCCGTGATGGCGTGGTCGGCAAGCGCAGCGGCGACATTGAACAAGCCAAGCAGCAATCGGCCAGCCAGTTCGAGGCGGTTTACGAGCAGGCGCTGTTGTCGCATTCACCGCTTGAGCCCATGAGCTGCGTGGCCCATGTGCGTAAAGATGCCTGCGAGCTGTGGGTCGGCACCCAAGTGCCGGTGTTCGCCCAGCAGACGGCAGCCCAAATCACCGGGTTGCCGGCGGAAAAAATCCAGGTGCACAACCAGCTGATCGGTGGCGCATTCGGTCGGCGTCTGGAATTCGACTTCATCACCCAGGCAGTGGCCATCGCACGCCAGGTTGCTTACCCGATCAAGCTGATCTGGAGCCGTGAAGAGGACATGACCCACGACCTCTACCGGCCGCTTTACGCCGACCGTATGCAGGCCGCTCTTGATGAGCAGGGGCGACCGCTGGGTTGGGAGCACCGCATCGCCGGTGCCTCGATTCTCGCCCGTTATGTCGGCAGCTTGCCGCCCAATGGCGTGGATGCCGATGCCGTGGAAGTGGCGGTAGACCCCATCTACAGCCTGGCGCATTTGCAGGTTCGTTATATCCGCCAGGAGCCGAGCGTTGTGCCCGTGTCCTGGTGGCGCGGCGTGGGCCCGCTGCGCGGCACCTATGCTCTGGAATGTTTTATTGATGAGCTGGCGCACAACGCCAAGGCCGACCCGGTGGCCTACCGCCTGGAGCTGATGGCGGAGCAGCCACGTGCCCAGGCGGTGCTGCGTTTGCTGGCCGAAAAGACTGACTGGAATAAGCCGTTGCCCGCCGGGCAGGGCCGTGGTGTGGCGGTCAGTGCGGTGTTCGGCAGCTACGTGGCGACCCTGGTTGAACTGGAGATGCAGGGCGACTTGGGCATACGCATCAAGCGCCTGGTCAGTGTGGTGGATTGCGGCTTTGCGACTAACCCGACCTCGGTTAAGGCGCAGATCGAGGGCGGCACGCTGTTCGGCCTGTCCGCCTCGCTATTCAACGAAATCCTCATCGAAAACGGCCAGGTGCAGCAGACCAACTTCCACAACTACCGGCAGCTGCGCATCAGCGAAGCGCCGGCGGTGGAGGTGCACCTGCTGCCGAGCCTGGAAGCGCCGGGTGGCGTCGGCGAGGCCGGTACTGCGTTGATCGGTCCGGCCCTGGTCAACGCCCTGTTCGCCGCATCGGGCCAGCGCATTCGTCGCTTGCCGCTGAGCCGTTTCGGCTACTACCCGGTTTAAGGAGCACCTGATGAAATTAATAAGCAACCTACTGCTGCTCGCCAGTGCTGCTCTGCTGGCGCAAGCGGCCTATGCCCAGGACGATTCGCTGGCTAAGGGCGAATACCTCACGCGCGCCGCCAACTGCGTGGCTTGCCACACCGTGCCCGGCGGTGAACCTTTCGCCGGTGGCGTCGAGTTCAAGCTGCCGTTCGGCTCGCTGTTTTCGCCCAACATTACCCCTGACACGCAAACCGGCATCGGTGCGTGGACCGATGACGAGTTCGTCAGTGCGCTGCAGACCGGCGTGGGCCGTGATGGCCAGCACTACTACCCGGCGTTCCCCTATACCTCCTACAGCAAGATGTCGCGCGATGACATCCTCGCGATCAAGGGTTACCTCGACAGCCTGGAGCCAGTCGAGCAAGCACCGCGCGAAAACCAAATCGGCTTCCCGTTCAATCAGCGCTGGGGCATGGTTTTCTGGAATTTGCTGTTCCTTAACGATGAGCCATTTCAGGCGGACAGCCAGCGCTCTGCTGAGTGGAATCGCGGCAAATACCTCGTCGAAGGGCCGGGTCACTGCGGCGAATGCCATTCACCGCGCAACCTGTTTCAGGCAGTCAGCAGCGACCGCTCGCTGGCCGGTAACCTGCTCCAGGGTTGGAACGCCTACAACATAAGTGCCGACCCGGTGCACGGCATTGGTGCCTGGCCCACGGACGTGCTAGCTGGCTATTTGAAGGATGGCGCAGCGCCAGGCCTGGGTTTGTCTTCGGGGCCCATGGCAGAGGTGGTGGAAAACAGCTTGCGCCACCTGACCGACGCTGACCGTCAGGCGATCGCCGTCTTCCTCAAGAACTCGCCGCCGCGCAGTGAAGGCGTGCCTCGCCCGCAGCAGGTCACGCTTGCTGAACCGGGCAGCGGTAATGCGCTCGGCAACAAGCTGTTCGCCGAAGCCTGCGCCAGTTGCCACCGCTGGGACGGCACGGGCAACCAGAGCCAGACGGCCATGCTGCTGGGCTTGAAGACGGTCAACGACCCGGCCGCCAGCAACTTGCTCGGCATCTTGTTGAGTGGCCATGGTGCTGCCGACGCCCCTGTGGATCGGCTTATGCCGTCGTTCGGCAGCATTTACAACGACCAAGAGCTGGCCGCGCTGAGCAGCTTCATGTTGCAGCGCTTTGGCGACAGTGGTGCGCAGGTATCGGTGCCAGCTGTGGCTAAGCGCCGGACCGAGTCCCTGCATTGAGCGGAGGTGCCGCATGTCGGGCCTGAACACATTGCTGGATGCGCTCCTGGCCGAGCGCGAGGCTGGCCGCGAAGCGGTGCTTGCGACTGTGGTCAAGGTCGAAGGCTCGGCGTATCGGCGGCCGGGTGCGCGCATGCTGGTGTCGCGCTTCGGCAGGCCCGAGGGCACCATCAGTGGTGGCTGCCTGGAGGCGGAAGTGGCGAAAAAGGCCTGGTGGCTGACCGAAGCCGGGCCGGCGCTGCGCAGCTACAGCACCGCCGAGGCGGATGAGGCCAGCGAGGAAGCGCTGAGCTTCGGCCTGGGCTGTAACGGCAAGGTGCATGTGCTGTTCGAGCGCCTGCCGGCCAACGGCCCTTGCGCCTTGGTCGATGCCTTGCTTGGCGTGCGCGACAGCCAGCAAGCGGCGGCCATTGCCACGGTGATCGCCAGCCCGGGCGCTGCTTCGCCACGCTTAGGCGAGCGCTTGTGCTTGGTGCCTGGTCAGGATGCCAAAGGCGAACTACTGCGCTCGGGGCTGGCGGAACAGATCAGCGCTGATCTGCAGCAGACCTTGCTGCGCGGCAAGTCATCCCGCTGTGTCTATCCAAATGGCGCGGGCGAAGTGGAGGTGCTTCTGGAGTACCTGCCGCCTGTGCGACGCCTGGTGATCTTCGGCGCGGGCCATGATGCCCAGCCGCTGGTGCGCATGGCCAAGCTGTTGGGTTGGCATGTGACGGTGATCGACGGCCGGGCGCACTTTGCCCGAGCCGAGCGCTTTGCCGAGGCTGACCAGATACTGGTCGGCGACGTCGAGCAGCCTTTCGCTTACCACGAGCTGGTGCGCGGGGCTGCGGTAGCGGTGATGACCCACAGCCTGGTGCAAGACGCGCATTGGCTACAGGGCGTGTTGCACAGTGAACCCTGCTATGTCGGCCAGCTAGGCCCGCGTGAGCGTACCGAGCGCTTGTTGGCCGGCATCCACGAACAATTGGCTAAACCGCAGGACGAGCTGCCGGGGCTGGCATGTTTGCATTATCCGATCGGCCTGGACCTGGGCGGCGACACCCCGGAAAGCGTGGCCATGGCGGTGCTGGCGGAAATTCAGGCAGTGCTCAACGGCCGCCATGGCGGCAGCCTGCGTTTGCGCGCCGCGAGCATCCATGACAGCGACCCTGTGCTGATCGCTGGCCAGGCCGCAACCGCTGTTACTACAGAAGCTTTTCGGCAGTTCGCCGTGCAGCGCTGACGACTGATCAACCGAGGAACCCATCCGCATGAATCAAGCCATACGCGTTGTCGCGGTACTGACCGCCAAAGCCGGCAACGAGCAGCAGGTCGAGCAGATTCTGCGCGCCTGCGTGCAGCCTTCGCGCGGCGAAGACGGTTGCCTGGCTTACGTCTTGAATCGCTGTATTGAGCAGGCCGGACGTTTTGTCTTCGTCGAGCGCTGGGCCAGCCACGAGGCGATAGCGCTTCATCGGCAGATGCCGCATTACACGGCCATGGCCAATGCCCTTGGCGAGCTGCTGAGCGATCGTCAGGTTTATGTGCTTGAGGACATCGAAGCCACCACTGATGCCCACGCGGGCGTCGCCGGGTGATTGTTGATCGACATGGTCGGCGTTTTCGCAAACTTCGTCTGAGCCTCACCGCGGCCTGCAATTACGCCTGCACCTACTGTGTGGCCGATGGCCGTCGCTTGGTGGCCGCGCGCGATGAGCTGACGGCGGCGGCGATGCTGCGTGCCGTCGAGTTGCTCAGGGATGTTGCCGGTGTTGAGGAACTGCGCATTACCGGTGGCGAGCCGCTGCTGAGTGACCGGCTGGAGCCCTTTCTGCAGGGCATTGGTAAGCTGGCGTTGCAAGGCATCAGCCTGACCACCAATGGCCAGTTGTTGGCCGGCAAACTGCCGTTATTGCGCTGCGCCGGCATCCAGCGACTCAATGTGTCCCTCGATACGCTCGACCCGAGCGCCTTCCGCACGATCGCCAAGGGCGGCGACCTGCAGACGGTGCTCAGCGGCATCGAGCAGGCGCGCCGAGCCGGCATGAGCATCAAGATCAACATGGTGCCGATGCGTGGCAGTAATCTCGATCAAGTTATGCCCATGTTGGCGTTCTGCCTGGAGCAGGGCTACGAGCTGCGCTTTATCGAACTGATGCGCATGGGCCATTTGGCCCAGCATGCAGAGGCTTTTCGCACCCAGTTCGTCGGCCAGCGCGAGCTGCTGGAGCTTATCGGCCAGCGCTATGCCTTCACCCAGGCTGAGGCGCCGGTAGACTCCACCGCGCTGCGCTATAGCGTGGGCGAGCGCGGGGCGTTCGGCATCATTGCCAACGAAAGCGCGCCCTTTTGCCGGAGTTGCAGCCGTCTGCGCCTGTCGTCTACGGGCTGGTTATATGGATGCCTGTCATCCAATCGCGGGCACTTTATGGGCGCGCTGTTGGATCTGCCGACTGAGCAGGCGCAGCCGCAGCTGACCGGGTTGCTCGGCCGTGCGCTTGCGGACAAGCAGGACGCCACGTTTACCGGCAGCGCCCTGATTATGAAGTCGGTGGGTGGCTGAGGTCGGCCGGCCTGTCGACGTCCCGCAGAATGCCGTGGTCATTGAGCGTCACGGCAATCACCTGTTGCGCATGGCTGGCGATCAAGCCCTTGGCCCCATTCTCGCCTTGCAGTTGCATCAGCTCTGGCCAGAAGCACCGGCCGAACAACACCGGGTGGCCGCGCTGGCCTTCGCAGTAAGCCACGACGATATGTTCAGCGTGGGCCTGCGCTCGCAGTTGCCGCAGGGTGGCGACAGAAATCCACGGCATATCTCCAAGCAGCACCGCCACCGCAGTGGCCTGCGAGTGTGCCAGGCTCTGGATGCCGGCAGCCAGGCTTGAGCCCATGCCCTGTTTGGCGTGAGCTGCCCGCACCAGCTGAACGCCGGGTGGAATAGCCAGGGCCTGGGCATCGTCCTCGGCTTTTAATACGACTCGAACATCGCTGAAGGCTTCTTGCGCACGCAGCACTGTCGCGCGCAGCAAGCTGTTGCCGTCTGCCAGCTGGGCGCGGCGTTTGTCGCTGCCGAAGCGTTGCCCGTAGCCTGCGGCCAGTACCAGGCCAATACAGTCCGGGTTGCTCTGCAGTTCTGTCATGTTGAGAAGTCCTTAATGCTCTGCCGGGTTATTGCTCTGCGCAGCGCTTGAGTGTGGACGTGTAGGCGGGGGCTTGGGTAACGATCAGGCGTGTCGCCGCGAGAAGGGTGCAATTATCCAGATGCTGCATGACGGCGTCATCACTGCTGCGTCGCGCGAATTGGCCCACCCGGTCGTCGCCGTTTGCAGCCCAGAAGAAGACGGCCGTCAGGGTTAAACCGTGACGGCCGCTGTGGCGGGTTTATTTGGTGTAGGTGGGGTAGTCGCTATAACCCTTCTCCGTGCCGCCGTACATGCTGCTTGGGTCGACCGGGTTGAGCGGCCAACCATTGGCAATGCGCTGCGGCAAATCCGGGTTGGCAATGAACGGACGGCCAAAAGCGATCATGTCACCCAAGCCTGCCTCCAGGGTTTGCGCCCCGCGTTGTGCGGTGTAGCGGCCGGCGTAGATGATGCGGCCGCTAAAGGCCTGGCGAACCTCGCGGCGGAAGTCTTCGGGAAGGTCCGGGGCGTTGTCCCAGTCGGCCTCGGCGATCGACAGGTAGGCGATACCCGCTTCTTCGAGCACCTTGATGGCCTCGATGTAGGTGCTGTGCGGATCCTCTTCAACCAGACCCAAATAGACCCGGTCCTCGGCCGTGCTTTCAAACAACGGCGCGAAGCGCACGCCCAAACGGTCGGCACCGACAACCTCGGCTACGGCCTGGACAATCTCGCGCAGGAAGCGCAAACGGTTGTGCAGCGAACCGCCATATTCATCGTCGCGCTGGTTGCTGTGCGCAGAGATGAACTGATTGACCAAATAGCCGTTGGCGCAGTGGATCTCCACGCCATCAAAGCCCGCACTCAGTGCGTTGCGCGCGGCCTGCGCGTACAGCTGCACCAGTTCTTTGACTTCGGCATTGCTCAGTGCGCGGGGCACTGAAGGCTCGGCCAGGGCACCGGTACCTGGGCCGGTTTCGATGAACACCTTGACGTTGGTCGCGGCAATCGCCGAAGGCGCTACCGGCGCTGCTCCATCGGGCTGCAGCGAGGTGTGCGAAACCCGACCGACGTGCCAGAGCTGGGCGAAAATGATGCTGCCGACGGCATGCACGGCATCGGTGACGTTGCGCCAACCGTCGATTTGCGCCTGGCTGTGAATGCCCGGTGTCCAGGCATAGCCCTGGCCACGGGGTTCGATTTGCGTGCCCTCGGTGACCATAAAGCCCGCGCCGGCACGTTGCTGGTAATAGGTGGCCATCAGCGGGTTGGCGATGTTCCCCGGCTGGGTGCTGCGCGAGCGGGTCAGGGGCGGCAGGACGATGCGGTTGTTGAGCACGTAAGGGCCGAGTTGTACCGACTGAAAGAAGCGACGGGTATCCATTTTTACATTCCTGGTGAGGCCCGCCGCCACCTAGCGGCCACGGGCAAAAAGTGCGCCTCTGCCGGCGTCGGCAGAGGCGTGACGCGGGCCTTAGGCCATCATTTTGAGCAGCGCGTGGGCGGTGGCTGCGGAGGAGGCCGGGTTCTGGCCCGTGATCAGCAACCCGTCGGTGACGACATGCACCTGCCAGTCGGCTGTCCTGCTGTAGTGGCCGCCCTGGGCCATGAGCATGTCCTCGACCAGGAACGGCACCACCTGAGTCAGGCCCACAGCCTCTTCCTCGCTGTTGCTGAAGCCGGTGACCGCTTTGCCAGCGACCCATGGCTGACCGTCGCTGCCCTTGATGTGGCGCAGCACCGCAGGCGCATGGCAAACCGCGGCGACCGGCTTGCCAGCGGCGATGGCGTGCTCGATCAAGGCGATGGATGCGGCATCTTCGGCCAGGTCCCACAGTGGGCCATGGCCGCCGGGGTAGAACACGGCATCAAACTCGGCGCTATTTATGTCGCTCAGCTTTAGCGTATTGGCCAGCGCGTGCGTGGCGACTGAATCGGCCTCGAAACGGCGGGTGGCGTCGGTCTGGAAGTCAGGCTCATTACTCTTTGGGTCAAGCGGTGGCTGACCGCCGTTGGGCGATGCCAGGATCAGTTGCGCGCCGGCGTCGAGAAAGGCGTAGTAAGGCGCGGCGAGCTCTTCGAGCCAGAAACCGGTCTTCTCACCCGTGTCGCCAAGTTGCTCGTGGGAAGTCAGAACGAGGAGGATTTTCATGTGGTTTACCTTGCGGTTAAAAGAGGTTGTGGCTGTTTGCTCATGTGCCGCTAGCGTGGGTGTGCAGCGCTAGCGGCGCGGCTTAGAGGCTCGCTTCAAGCACCTGGCGGCTGACGTCTAAGTTGACGTCGTTGTGTTCGCCTAGGGCGGTTAGGCGGTGAGCGGCGAGCTGGTTGATCAGCGCATCGATGGCGTCAGCACCAAGCTGGTAGGCCGATAAGCGCGTCGGTAGGCCGAGGCTCTCGAGGAACGTCCGGGTCTGTTGGATGGCGGCGTCAATCCGCTGTTCTTCGTCGCCCTGGCGGATCTGCCAAACCCGCTCGGCGTATTGCAGCAACTTGGCGCGCTTGGCTTCACGGCGAACTTCCAGGTTCGCGGGCAGCACGATGGCCAGCGTGCGTGCGTGATCGATGCCGTGCAGCGCGGTTAGCTCATGGCCGATCATGTGGGTGGACCAGTCCTGCGGTACGCCCGCGCCAATCAACCCATTGAGCGCCAAAGTGGCGGTCCACATAAGGTTGGCGCGGGTGCTGTAGTCGGCGGATTCCTCCAGCATCAGCGGGCCGATTTCGATCAGGGTTTGCAGCAGCCCTTCGGCGAAGCGGTCCTGCACGCGGGCGTCGATCGGGTAGGTCAGGTACTGCTCCATGACATGCACGAACGCATCGACCACGCCGTTTGCCAGCTGGCGAACGGGGAGGGTCTGGGTCTTGGTCGGGTCGAGAATTGAAAATTGCGGGAACACATGAGCACTGCGAAACGGCAGTTTGGCTTGCGTTGCCCGGCGCGTGACCACGCCGCTGTTGTTCATTTCCGAGCCGGTGGCAGGCAGCGTCAGTACGCTACCGAACGGCAGGGCGTGGCGGATCTTGGCGCCGCGGGTTTCGAGAATGTCCCAGGCATCGCCGGCATAGCCAACCGCAGCAGCCACGAACTTGGTGCCATCAATCACCGAGCCGCCACCCACCGCGAGCAGGAAGTCCACGCGCTGCTCACGGACCAACGCTACGGCCTGCATCAATGTTTCATAGCTGGGGTTCGGCTCGATACCGCCGAACGCCTGCACGTGCCGGGCACCAAGCGCTTCGCGCACTTGCGCCAGGGTGCCGGTTTTCTCGGCGCTCTGGCCGCCGTAAAGCAGCAACACGCGCGCCTCAACCGGCACTAAATCATCCAGACGGCCGATGGTGTCGCGGCCAAAGACAATACGGGTAGGGTTGTAAAAATCGAAGTTGAACATGCCTTTATCCTTAATAGACCAGTCGTCTATTGTTGCTGCGAAGTCTCGCGCGGGGTTGCCGTGAGCGCGCGGCGTAATGTGCGTGGCGTTCGATGTTCAGTGCGCCATGGCGTGCTAGGAGTTTGCGCTATGGGGCTCTGTGCGCTGGTTTGCTAGGCCAGATGCTGGTCTGAGTTCACCTGTGGTCTGCAATATATTTCAAAATAGACCAGTCGTCTACAGTGCTGCCAGGTTTCTTCATCACCCGCTCGCCCTCAGGATTCGTCAGGCGGTTGAGTCAGGGGGAATGTAAAAGGCGTGTCCGTCAATTGACGTATGTCGGCGTCAATGGCACTGAACGCCCGGTTTAAACTGGATTTCAGGCACAAAAAAAAGACGTCCAAGGACGTCTTTTTTTTGTATTTGGTGGGCCGGGGTAATCTGAACTGGTATTGTAACCTACTGATATAAATAATTTTATTCGGTTAATAAATTCCTTTGGAATACTGTTTGGAATACAGATTTTTGATGCTGTTGCTTCAGTGGGGTTTCGGGTGATGTGAGTGCTTCACCTTGCTACGAGAAGAAGGTTCATGGGGTGCCTGCTAATAATCAAGATGTATCCCTGCTTGGAACTCACCGGTTATCAGGCGTTCGATGACTTGTGGTCGCTTCAGTTTGTGCTTTGCGGCCAACTCATCCAGCTGGGCGATCACCGCTATCGGGATCATTACGTTGAGCTGCTTCTTATCAGGATTGCGGACGTCGAGCTGCTTGCGATTCCATCTCTTTTTTATCTCATTGATGATCGCTTTTTGTTCGTTACGCCCGAGCCTTGCTCCGTCGAAAAACATGAGTAGCTCTTTATAGTTTGTAATGGGAGTGTCTCGTCTGGACAAAAGACGGTTGTCTTTTTCCAGCCACTCCCAAGCGCATGCACAGCGCTTGGTGCCTTCCTTCTTGTCTCCGAACCACTCAAATGCACTGTCCTTTGCTTTGTGCCTAAGCCATTCCTTGCGAAGAGATTCTACCTCGTACAACTTTTCCTCTAGGTCAGCATTCCAAACATCAATGATAGCAATCAGGTGCTCTCTACCTTTGAGGTGCACGGCTCTCCTGGGAAGCCTGAAATCAGTGATTTTCGTGACTCTTTCGAGCAGCCATTGATACTGCCTCTCGTCCTCTTCAATCCAAGTCAGTGACTCATCTGGAATCAGGCTTCGGTCCTTCTCCCGAGCAATGCGATGCAGGGCGTATTTTTTGCGCTTAAGAAAAACTGCGATCTCGTCTCGCATCGTCTCGCCACTGCATGTGCGTGGGTCAAATGGAGCGTTCTGGGTCATGTAGAGGTGTAGCCATAGCCAGATATCGCGGCGAGCATTGCGGCCCTTCTCCTCGAGTAGCTCGCTGAGCGCATCCGCGCTCTTAACGTTGTCATTGACGGCCATAGTTTAAACCTATCGTAATTTAATAATTGATACTATTTATCTAAATTGAAATATTATCCTAGCTTTGATCTATCCATGATCTATCAATGTTCTATTCGCGTTATAAGGTAATTTATTTGAATTATATTAATTCTATATCAATATTCTATGATTAATCTATGTGGTTTTTTTTTGTGAAACCTAGTAGTTATGCGGCTTTTAGCCGTAGCTGTTGGGTTTCATTGGTCGATCAATTCCTTAAATCACATGCGAATTTATTCCCATTAATTTATAGCGCTTTTCTTTGGTTCCGTACACCGCTCTAGAATATTCCCGTTGCGAGTTCCTCGGCGGTCACCCATTGGCTGCCAGTCACTCTCAAGACCAGCTACCTGCTCTAGCTATATCTGGGTAATTGGTTGCTGGAAGGAGTCCAGCCTCGTCCCATGCTTGAATCTGCGAGCGGCTTGATCGAGGGCTGATTTCTTGGGCTTGTACAGCACCGCCTCATTCTCGATGAGTCGGTAGGGATGCCACTTTAGGGGCGGAGTGGGATGGCGTAATGAAAGTGCTAATTGGGTATGGAGCTGGCGGCCGCGACTTCCCCGGCGAGAGCAAACGCATTGAGTTGAGTTGAGTTGTTTTCGATGGATTCAGGGTGCGGCCTGGCCGCCGAGAGTGAGGCCTCAGGTCATTAGGCTGGGTTAATCAGGTCATTTTTTACAACCTCAACCAATCCTCTGAGCCATACAGAGGAGCCCGCTCATGAGAATAATCCGCCTGAAAGAAGTCATCGACACCACCGGCCTGGCACGCTCAACAATCTACAAGTACATCGGGGAAGGCACGTTCCCAGCAACAGTCTCGCTAGGCGACCGTTGCGTCGGATGGGTTTACAGCGAGGTCTGCGATTGGATCCTGGCAAGGATCGAGGAGCGCGATCTGGCTGCGGATGCACCAAGCCGGGCCGGTCGCTTAGAAATGGTCAGCAGCAATTAACATTACGCGCCATGACTGGCTTCGGCTGGTCATGGCGTATATGCCGCATGGGAGGTGCTGGATTATCAGCTAACTCCCCCAAGAACCAGAGGGTTCAATTTCTAGGTTGGCAAGGGAATGTTGCTCCCCATTGCCTTGCTAGGCTGGGGGTGGTCATGGGGCTCGGAGCGGGATCTAGTTATATAGCTCTAGATGATTACCAATCCATAACCATTCAATAGCCTGAGCGCTGATAGCTATACAACCACCACTACCCAGCCCATGGGGTAGGTCATCAGTTAAAAAATACTTAACACGTACCTGGTATGCCGCTAACCAATCAGGTACACCAGCATGACCAAGCAAAACGGCTACACATATCATTCTCAATCCAATATCTCTCTCCGGATTGAGCGACTTATTAAAGCCATCCAGCGTACAGATGGCCAAGCATTTCGCATCACTTACTCGAAGCATGGTGATGAGCAGATCAGTGAAACTAGGCTGTCAAAATACTTCGATGGGATCGAGCAGATGGTCGCTCTGTTCGAATACGATCGGGAGTATCAGTACAGCTGGCACTTGAACCTGTTCCGAGACGCATGTCAGGCCATTTGGATTAAACGCAGCACAGTCGGTATTACCTGCTTGAACGAGGATGAGTCACGCTATCTGAGTGCCAGCGAGACGCTCAACGAACTGACCACCTGCATCCGAAGCCTTCTAGGCAGAAAGGGGGTCAATCGACAGGAGCACGTTCAGCGCCACCTAGCGATTCAGCAGGAGATCGAAATCGGTCGTTACGTTGACGCAGTGCTTGATCGCTACGCTCGTACCTGCGTTGTCAGGGTTGATCTGTATTACCGTCCCCAGGCTCAAGCTAGGTTGCGTGTGGAACAGGTATTCGACGACCTGGATCGGTTGATTGCTGAGCGTGAGCGTAACCTGATCTTTGACAATGAAATCGGCTACATATGCAGCGTTGAGCAAGGCGAAGATCATGGATATCACATCCACGCTGCCTTCTTCTTCAACGGTGCCCAGGTGAGTGCTGATATCTACAGGGCCCAGCGAATAGGGGAGCTGTGGGAGCGGATTACCCGTGGTCAGGGCTACTTCAATAACTGCAATCTAGACAAAGACAAAGACAAATACGAAGACAGGCTGGGGATTGGCCTAATCCATAGAAAGGATCTGCATGCGCGGGGGAACGTGCATTACACCATGGGTTATCTGGTCAAGAATGATCAGCATCTACGGCTCAAGCCGATAGGTGCTCGCTGCTTGCGCAAAGGCCAGGCAAGGAAAGCCTCCGGAACGACTAATCGATCCATTGCTAAGCGAGCTTGATTCATCAAGCAGTCTGGGTTGATAAATACAGCCGTCCTGGTGATGCCTATGAGTTACCAGTGTGCTGCTCTCTAGCGCGATGCTTGTGGAGTCCTCGCCCACCGATGGTTTAGGCTCCGCCCAGGAATCTATGACTGAAGGGAATTCAGGAGTGACAGAAAAAGTAGAGCGATGCCGGCAGCATTACCAGTTGGTATATGAAAGGAATCAGCCAGAACTCAGCAAGGGCCGTGCTCTTGATGAATGTCTGCATCATTTCTTGGATCAACGCCCAGCAGGCAAGACCCTGTCTGCCATTGATCGTGCGCAAGGCCTAGCTTCGGCAGCGTGCTGGCTCGATGTTGAGGCAGTGGCAAGTTCTGAGCTGGCCAGCCTAGCCCTCGGCCGAGGGCTGCACTTCGATAATGCAGTCAGTGTTGATCTGCTGCTGCACCTCGCTAACGACAACCCAGACACCCTCAGATGGGCGATTCGCTACTCGAAGCTGTTTGAACGTACAGAGTCGCCGCTTTGGCTTGCGCTCCGTGCCGCGCTCGCCGGGGAAGAGTGGCAACTCTTCTTCGGCGTATGCGACCGTTTACTGGATCAGCTCAAGCCGTTTGATGAGCTCATAACCCTTGCTGGAAAACAGCTAAAGCACTTATCGCTGCTGGAGCTGTTTTCCTACCTCAGTGTGCTGGCCTATCAGGCGTTTTCTGAAGACGGTTCCGATGACCCTTCCGGTCAGCAGTGGAAGGTCTACAACCGCATTATCTTGAACAAGCTCCGGGCATGCTCGGAAGAGGATTTCCGCCTGAGCGAGGCACGGCTCGGGAAATCGCTGAAACGTCATCTATCACCGATTATCTTTCCTGAGCCCAGCAATTCTGACGTGGTGACATGTCGTCAAAACCTCGAATCGTTAGCCGTTCTGATTGGGGCAACCCAAGAACGGATCGACTACGAAGGCTCAATCGACTGGTTCTGCTTCGACCCTGAATGCCGTTACCAGCGCAAACCGGGTGAGTCGGTTATCTATAACGAGTCGGAGGCGGGAACAGAGCGGTGGCAGCGGACTGGGCGTAAGAACGATCTGCTTTGGCACTACTGGATGAGGCGTGCCATACAGGCCTTCATCGACTCCGGCATGGCTGAGCAAACTATTGGCTCGCCTGAGAATCATGAGCTGAACCAGCTGGCCTATATCAAGGCGGTTCGCAGCAAGCTGCAGTTACAGCAGATATACGGCCTGGATGAGCAAGTGTTGCTCAATGACGGCTCCCAGGTTCAGCTTCACCACGTATTGCTGGCGAGTGAACTGACTTCGGTTTTCTTTCAAAGTCAGTTTATCCAGCCATTTCAGCACCACCTGCGCGAATCGGGCGTGCTTGCCCAAGCGCTAGGACGCTTGGCCATGAATGGCCTGCTTTCCGGGGAAAACCGGTTCCCCATGACCTGGTCCGAAGAGCAAGAAAAGATCCGCAAGATCACCGGCTGGACTGTCTGTGACGAACACCCTAAAGGTAGCGCTGATTCAGCCAAGGCCATCCTCACGTTTTGGACCAGCGACTTCAAAGCGCTCTCCCAGCAATTGAAGCTGCAACCTCGGATGCCTGCACCGAGGCTTTACGAGCAGCCCTTCTACAAAATCGGCCGCTACAGTTTTCAGTTTCCTTGGGTTGGCGCGCAGCAAAACAACCTGACGGCAGCCATCAATAACCTTCGGCGCGTGAATGCACGCCGGGCCGATATGCAGGCTGAAACCCAGCGGGTAGAGCTGGCGCTAGCCGAAAGTCTTAGGCAGCGCGGTTTTGCCGTTGAGGTGGGCTATCGGCCATTGGCAACCGAAGAAGACGATGCCGGCGAGGTGGATCTGATCTGCCACCAAGATGGCGTATTGCTGCTCTTGGAGGTCAAGTCGGGCTATATCCGCTCGACCACCCATGAGGTCTGGCTCCATCGCACCAACACATTACGCAAGGCTGCCTGGCAGTTACGGCGTAAGCAGGTGGCGGTGCTCAGTGCGCTGATGGCTGATCAAGAGCTGCGCTCCAAGTTGGGCTATCACGGCCAGCAGCCTGAAGCGTATATGCATGCCTGGATCGTCGACACGTCCATTGAGTTGGATGGAGAGTCCGTCGATGGTTTCAGGGTGGTGTCCCGTGAAGCGCTGGAGATCATCCTGCGTGATGAGAAGTATCTTCTCCGGCCCATGGTTGAAGGTGACGAGGGCACTCGGGATTCAATGTTTCCTGACGGGTTTAATGCTGGTCGATTTGTCGCTGTTGTTGAGTCAGATGAGCTGTGGCGCGGCATCTGTTAAAGCACGGTCGGCAACAGCTTGGCATACCTGTGGCGCTGCAAGGCTTCTGAAAGTTCGTCTCCAAAAAGCCTAGATACCGCGTCAAACCAGGTGGTTAGGATGCGATTTCCTTACCACCCAGCAGGAGACAATCATGTCCAAGCAACCCAACTCCACCAGTCAGCAGCGCCAGCAGCAGAACCACAGATCGGATGCCCTGAACAATAATCGCGGCACGTCGGGCACCAACCCGACTAATGCTCACGTTCATGGCAATCGCGGGAAACAACTCAACCCCAACCAGCGCTAGGAACGCGCTCCCCCGGTCGTCGCTGGCCGGGGGTATTAAGGATTTCAGATGAATATAGATACTTGCTTTGCCACCCAGGGCGAGTTGGTCAAGCTGGCCTACGATGCATTCGGCGTGCTTCCCCGCAAGGGAACCCTTCGTGCGAGCAAGGAGGCCAGCCGTGATGGTATTGATGAGACACAAAAGAAGTCCATTCAAAAGCAGTTGGCGAGGCTTGCCGAGGAGGAAGGCGGGCTGCTGTCGAATTTCGGGCAGATGATTCAAACGCTCAGCAGCATCCTGACAGCGTATTTGCCCAGCATTCAGATCATGAGTGCCATAGGCGACCCGCTCGATGACCTTCTGGATGCCTACAGTCGGCTGGTTCGTGAAGAGGGCACCTACCTCAGCAAGGCTGAAACCCTTCGGTACTTCATTTCGACCAAGGCAATCCCTTTGCTGGTCGTTTCGCTGAATCAGAGCCTGCTCAAATACAGAATCGCAGATATGGAGCTCGACACGCCGGAAGACACATTCTGGTACCTGCCGACAGTCGCTGAAGATGGCAGCCTGGTAATGCCCCTAGAAAAGGTCATGCGCTGGGTCTATGCGCGCTGTGACCTCTCGCAGACGCAGTTTCACTACCCAGGCAAGAATCCGCGAAGTGACAACAACACCCTTCAGCAGAATCTCGACAACGCAATCAAGTGGACGCGAGGCGCAAGGCTTCCGGCGCTTCCTGCCCTATTTAAAAATTTCGAAGAATCCTTCGGTGCGCTGACTCATTGCGGGCGAGAGATACCCAAAGAGCTTCAGGCCAGCATCCTAGCGGCATTAATGGTCGCTCGGTTTTCGAGCTACCTCGCAAGGGAGATTGCTGATGCCTACGATCATCAATACCTCGCCGAGGTCTGCCAACAGTTTCGCGAGTACACCCTGTGGATCGCCGATGATGTCAACGAATTTAAGGCCGAGCTTGCTCCGGTGATACGGCGGCAGGAGTCCCCTGAGTTGGCCCTATTTGTTTGGCTCAACGCTTGCAACCACTACTGGGCATTCTTCGACAGCAAATTGGCAGCCGTCGCCGACACTCTGCAGCGCCGCCAGAATGCTTGTCTGGGGGCACCAATACGAGATGAAGTGCTCACGGCGCTCAAGAGTAAGTACGGCCTTTTTGCCGTGTGCTCCCTTTTAGATCGAATTCAGCGGCAGTCCGCCTTTCTTACCCCCCCATGGCTTTGCTGAGTTGTTGTACCAAGGTTTTGATCTCAAGGATGATCCTGCAACCCAACTGGGCCAGATCGACGAGTATGCTTTTCAGGTAGCGGCATACGGGCTTGATGAGCCGTTGTGCTGGATGGTGCCTTGGCTGCGTGGGGTCTACCACTACCGCAAGGATGAGTTTGCGGTTGCCATGCCGCACTTTCAGGCGGCATTTGAAAATGCCAAGTACCGGGCAGGCAAAAACCAATACAAGTTGGTGAATCAATACGTCGAGGTCGCGGCAAAAAATGGTGACCGACGAGCCTTCAAGAAGGGCATTGAATGGGCGCAGTACCTAGGCATCAAGGTGCGCTGGCTGTGTGATGATGAGCTGACCGAAGAGAAGCTGGACTACGTCTACTACATTATGCAAAAGGCGCGGTATGACCACCAAATGTAGTGCGGGTAGATGGACTAGCCGCCACCTCCTCCCTCGTCGCCCTGTTAGGGTGTCGTGCACTCGAAAGCGCCTTTCGGCGACATTGCTGGCGTGCAGTCCGCCAAGGATCAGGGCGTTGCTCATGAAAAATTCTCGATGACTGTTTTATGTACAGTGGTCGTCCGTTTTTAGATGTAGCAAGAGGCATCCGTCGGCGCAGGTCGGCATGCGTTCTAAATGTTTACATACCGAAAGTTTACGTATCGCCTCCGAGGTTAATGATGCCTATGGTTGTGGCATCGCCACCCAAGGAGATCCGCCATGATCATGCTGAGTTCGCTGACTGAACATCTTGTACTGATAGCAGCTTTGACCCTGATGCTGGGTTTGGCCCGTGTTGCCTATGGTGGTCAGCTGTATTGACATCCCGCCATGCCATTACGTCGAGTCTTTTTCAGAACGACGTAAACATGTGCCTGTCTTTGCTGTGTTTATGCCTAGGCTCTGGCTCACAAGGCCGCATGCTTTTACACCATCTACTCGGCTCGTTTGACTGCTGTGCAGCTTTTGAAAACTGTAGGGGGCACCTATGAGTGTTGATATGTATCGTCGTCAAGTCGCCAGCGTTCGTGAAGCCATAGCAAAGCTATCGAGCTTGAAGGCCGGGGAGTCGCAGAAGGCGGCTGATGCGGGGAAAAAATCTCTTGCTGCTGGATCTGCCGCCAGCAAAACCAAACAGTTATCTACAACTACCTCCAAGCTTAAAGAAGCCACCCGATATGCAGATTTGCAGGCGAAGCATTTGGTTGAAGTTGCCAAGCTGGAGAAGAAGATTGCCGCAGAGCAGAAAAAACTGGCAACAGCTGAGTCGCGCGTGGAAAGCGAAGAAGCGAAGGTGCTGAAGAAAAGAAATACGGAGCAGCAAAAAATGCAGGAGGCGCAAAAACGGCAATTCCGAGAGGTAGAGTCCAGCCTGAAAACGCATGATTCTCTGCACAGGGAAACTGCTGCCCGTATTGATAAGTTGGCTGCGCTGCCCGAGGAAATTAAGGTTGCCTTCTTTGCGACTGATCCTGCGACAGCCTCTGACCGCAGGCTATTGCTGGATGAAGAAGTCCGTGAGATTCACCAAAAAATTCGACTATCGGATCATCGTGACGCGGTAAAGCTTGAGTCGAGATGGGCGCTGCGTCCTTCAGAAATTCTGCAATACATGAACGAGCTTAAGCCCACGATTGTGCATTTTAGTGGGCATGGCAGCGATCAGGATGAGCTCGTTCTTCAAGACCGAAACGGCGACGCTAAGCTGGTTTCGATGGCGAGCATTGTCGCCACCTTTGAACTTTACGACTCGGTTCGGTTGGTTTTCTTTAATACGTGCCACTCGTTCAACCAGGCGGTCGCATGTACGCAATATGTGGATGCGGCAATTGGCATGAATCAGTCAATTGGCGACGAAGCTGCCCGCGTATTTTCAGCGCAGTTTTATTCGGCTATTGGCTTTGGCTGCTCAATTCCGGCTGCTTTCAAGCAAGCTAAGACTGCGTTGATGCTGGAGGGTATTTCAGAGGACTCCACTCCAGAGCTGTACCTGCGTGATGGTGTCGATGAAAGCGACCTCATATTGGTTAAGCCTAGGACTCAGTGATAAAGCCATCCCTGCAGCTCATCCAAGTTCACCACCACAATCTGCTGCGCCGTGGCCTTGGTATGAACTTTGGTCGTATCGATCTGATAGCGCTGCAGCACGTACTGCACCAGCGCACCTCGGGTCTCGATCACCAGCCGACCGTCCTGCATGGCGTAGTCGGTTTCGATGATGGATTTTTGCTCGGGTTTCAGGCGTGAGTCGGGTTCGATAATGACCTGTACCTTAGTGCTCCAGCCAGGATCTAGCTCGCGCGTGTATTCGGTTTCGTCATCCATCAGCTCGGGTACGCCGCGAAAGCGGCTCAGCACAAAATCCCGGTAATCGCGGTTTTTCTCGCAGTAGGCGCGCAGGTGCCAGCGCATGCCGGTGTAGATCAGCGTGTGCGGTGCGATCAGCCGAGTTTCCACCTGCGGCGTATTGAACGACACATACTCACACTCCAGACGTAGCCCGGCCCTGCATGCCTTCAATAGCGGGCGCAGCACTTCAGGGCGCACCGAGCGATCCGGCACTTGCAGCACTTCGGTGTGGGCGTAGGCTAGAGCCAACCCCTCCACATGCGGGGCGCGGTCGTGGCTTTGGCTGACCAGGTGTAGATAAGCGCTGGCGCTGTCGTCTATAAACAGCGGGCTGAACTGCTTGCTCGGCACATACCCCTTCAAATGCTTGTCATATTCCAGGTTTTTAGGCGCGTGGTCGTTGATATAGGTATTGATGTCTTTCGACGCCTGCTGGCGGCTGATACCGAAGCTCTGCATCAGATGGCCCGTGGTTAAGCGGCCTTCCCACCATGCTACTGTTTCGATCAGGCGGTAGCGTAGGGCCAAATCCCAGCGGATGGATTCAATCGACTGTTTTCGTTTCATTGGCTCTCCACCTGCTCGAAAACTTTACCTGTACAGGTAAACACTCTAGATGAGTCGCTGAAGCTTACATATCGTGAGCGCTGTGCTCAATGAGAGATCTACGCGGTTCTCCCTTGGCGCACTTGATCCATAGGTTTTTCATTCGGTTGAATCGTTCTCTTCGAGGGAGCCCCGCGAGGGTCCTGATTTGGTGATTCATTTATTGAAATGCCTGAGGGCTAACAATTTTCACAAGGAAGTCGATTTTGTCGTCTGTCATTTATAGCTATCTGGCCAAAGTTCAATCACAGCAGCCCATCAACTTTGATGCGCTGATCGCAAAGCTTGTGGCTGCAGGCGTTGCGCGAGAAGACATCAGTCGCATTTTTTTGGCCAAGAAGCTTAAAAAAAATAGCTATCACGTCGAAGTGCTTCTTTCGGCAGCCTTCGATGAGCTTTTGATGAGGTTCAGGCCATCGGATGTTGGAGGCCGAGTCGGAGCAGCTATAGACGGCAATAGCCATCGTGTTGGTGTATCCGAGTCGTTACTGATATTTCGCTCTGCTCAGCATCGGCATCCGACTGTGGCGGTAACTGAAGCTGGCGCATGGGTGCTGCCGAGGGCACTGGGCAGGGTGGGGGTTATTGTTGAAAACCTGGAGAATTTCCTTCGAGTAGATGAAACGCTGCCGTTCATTGCTGGGATGTTGGCTGGTACCGCCAGTGATATTGAGCTGATCTCCGGTTCGGGCAATCAGGTGACTAACAAGCTGAATGCCAATGTGCTGAGTCAGTTCGATGAGCTGTATTGCCTGTTCGATGTGGACATGGGAGGCCTACGGATGTTCGCTTCTTTGACAGCGTTGCTGCATGAAAAGCCCCCCGTTTTCCTTGTCCCGCCTGACGTTGAAAAGCGGTTGGCTCAGTCCAAGTACGCGTTGACCGATCAACAGCGGCAGGAGGTCATTAAGTATCAAGGGCTATCACCTGAGACAGATCAATTGATCCGGTTCATGCGTGACAGCAGCAGGGTGCTTGAGCAAGAAACCTACTTGGTGACAGCAGTATGTGAGGAGCGTCCATGAGCATCGAATCTATGTTCCACGAAGCCTTCAAGATGAAGCAGATCGTGCTGATCAACAGTGGGGCTTACTGCTATACGAAGGTTCGAATCGACCAACACACGGCCTTGCTCGGCGACAACAATAAGGGCAAAACCTCAATGCTCAATGCATTGAAGTTCTTCCTCTTGCCCGAAGAAAATCTCCACGATTGTGAGCGAAAGTTCGGATTCAAGAGCACAAAAGGCCACTACGGCCGAGATGCGACTTTTGGCTTCTATTTTCCAGAGCGGAACTCCTTCATGGTTCTTGAAGCGGAGAATCCGCATGGGCCGTTCTGCATCATCTTGAATATGGGCACCAAGCAATACAGCTATGAGCGTACTGCTGTGCCAGTGCCATATTCGGAAATCGAGCACCTCTTCTGGAATCATGAATCCAGCCTCAACGGAGGCATGGGGGCGCCGATTGAAGGCTTGTCGACTTCACAGATTGAGCCGACCCTGAAAAGGCTGGGCGCTGTAGTGATCAAGGATGTGGCGAATATCAAGGAGCGAATCTACAGGCACCAGCCTACACGCCCCGATGCTGGTCGCTTTTGTCTGCTGCCGCTCAAGAGCGGTGGCAGCCAAGCTCGTGAGATTGATGCCTGGAAACGCCTTATTCACCTGGCCTTCGACATTGCAGCCAAAGATAAACGTACTCTGCCGGACACCATCGCTACGATCATTGAGGGCAGAAAGGATCGTACTGAGGCCGAACTGAACGTCAACCTCATCGAAATCCTGTCGCGTTATGAAACCCTCAGCGCGGTAAAAAACCGACTCCAGGTGATTCGCAACGGGCAGCCTTACTGGGATCGCTTTACTCAGAACTTCACCGATCTTCATGTCCAAAGCTCGGATCTGATGAATCTGTTGTGTGACGTTGAGCAGGGCATCAACCAGCAGGGCACGGTTTACCTCGACGCCCGTATGCAATGCTTTGCGAACTACAGTGCGGTCAAAGAAACTGCTGATCACCAGTGTGAACAGGCGGCTAGTAAAAACACCCAGCGCAAGGAACTGAAAGGCGCTATCGGCGAGATCACGAAGAACTACGAGCGGATCAAAAAGGATTTAATTGACCTCTCAACGGCGATGCATGGCTACTCGTCCATGACCCCGGAAGAGATAGCTGCCGCACTGGCTGAGCAGGTCGAGGAGGATCTAGCCGACATCAAGGCTCTTAAGGACGACGGCGAGTTTCGTCGTGAGTTCGAGCAGTTAACACGTGAAATCAACAAAGGCAGCCAGAAGGTCAAGGATCTTGATGTCCTCATTGAAGGTGCGAAACCGTCACTCCTGGATCTGGACCAGATCCCCAGCCGTACAGCGGACACTCTCTACTCGCTGAACCAGGAGGTCTTCACCGGCGAGTGCCCTCCATTGCTCGAAGGTAACATTGAGACGATTAAACGTTTCGCCGCGTTGTTTAACGAGGAGGAAGGCTCGCTCACGTTCCTGAGCAGTCCGACGTCAGTCCCGGTTAAACATTACGATGCCGGCAAGCTGCTACAGAGCCGTAAGGACGAATTGGCATCTGTCCAGAAGCGCCTTATTCAGCAAAAACGGCGCGCCAGTGATCTTGCCAATAAGACGAAAATGTCAGTCGAGCAGATCGAAAGCACCATTGCTGCTAAACAGGCTCAGATCGAGAAGGATGAGCGCAACATTGCCCTGTTGAAACGTCATGAATTCATTGAGCAGGAGTTCGTGCGATTAGAGCGGGAACATGGCGAAGCTACCGAGCGGTTCGAACTTCTTGAGGCCCGCTGCCTTGAGCTCAACCTGCAACTCGACGAAGCCAACCGTCTGGTTGACCAGGCCAGAACAGCATTGGAAGCCGCTAAGGAACGTGAACAATCCATGCTCCGCTGGAGCAGGACGGTCAACGACATCCTGCATTCGCGTCTGGAGTATCTGAAAACCGGCTACCAACGTGCAGAGCGTCAGGAGGTCGTGGTTACTCAGGAGTTGATGGATGCCATCGAAACCCGCAGTCAAGCTATCAGTCGTAGCTTCAACCAGATCAAGTCGCTGGTGTCCGATCTGTTAGTTGCGGTTGCTCTAGACGACGATGCCGAGCATGCCCACCGCAGTGCAGTAAGCCTGGAAACGCTGAGCAATTTGCATGAGAAGTACAGGGTTCTCTATGGTCGTCTCGATATGGAAGAGAACAACCATTTCAACCAAGTGGTTCAGCATAATGATGACACCATGATCCAGATTCAGTCGATCAGGCACGCACGCACCCTGATTAGTACTTTTATCAAAGAGATCGAGAATCACCTGTCGTCAATCAAGGTCTCTAACCTCACTGCTGTGGCAATCGACTGCCAGCTACATCCCCAATTCGACGAGCTGCTTAAGACCGTAGACTCCGTGAATCTGACCGGAGGCGAGTTGCCACCACAAGTCCTCTACGATCGCCTTGGTAAATTCTGTACTCAGTTCGTCGAGTCTGATCAGCGTCGGGATGCAACCCTGAATATGGCTCGCCTGATCGTCAGCGTCGATTACCGTGTCAAGCTGCAAGGCAGCGATGAGTTCACTGTCGAAGCCCAATCAACGGGTACTTCAGTGATGATCAACTGCCGTCTGCTGGCCTTCCTACTCAAAGAGTTGCTGCAAGCCGACACCAAGGTCAGCTTGCCACTGTTTATCGATGAGCTGTCCAACCTCGACGACAAGAATCTGCGTTCGGCACGCGACATTGCCGACGCGGATGGCTTTTGTGTATTCGGGGCTACGCCTGGCCTGACATCTGGTATCAGCAAAGTTCTAGGTAACTACATGAACCTCGACTACTTCAGCGCAACCGACCAATCCTACAGCCCGAACCGGACGATTCTCTACACCGGTCTCAGTGAGTCCTTGATCGCCTTGGAGTACCGTGAGGCAGTCGAGCCGGCTCTTGCTGTCGAAATAGGCGAGTAGAGGATCTGATGGTCGTCAAAACGGATATTGCACTGATCAGCATGATCCAGAACAAGGGGGTTTTCCTTGATCTGATTGATCACATGGACAAAGTCGGTGAGGGTGAGGAAGTCCGCATTGTCATGTACCAGCAGAGTTTACGCGCCCTGTTGGATTCTGTAGCACCGCTACCGAGCACGCGAGTTGTGCGCGAGGTGCCGGCCGAGCGGCGCAAACTGGAAAGCGCTCTTTGCATTGAAAACCTTGAGCGTGTCGGCCTGGTCATTCAGGTAGACAGCGCTCGTGGGGTGATGGTTTTCGCCCCCTTCGTGATCGAGATGTTCCGGCACTTCGATGGGGCGCGTCTGCGTCATTTGAACAGTGCCGATTACGAGTTGATCCGGGCATCGTTCAACCGGCTCTACGAGGTTTTTATCACTCTGCCGTCTCTGAATCGCGAAGACATTGGGTTTCAGGAGCAGGTGAGTGTGCTGCGTAAGGAGATACGCGCTGCAACCGCCAAGATGAAGGAGTGCGTGGATGCGCTACAGAGCCGGCTCCAGCGGCTCGGTGAGATCGTCGATCAGATGCGTTATGACGTCATCGATGAGGTGGCGAAGGCTCAGGAAGCCCTAGGCGAGATCAACAGCATCTACCTGCGCAACATCCTGCCAGCCTTGCAGTTCCTGGGCGAACACACTGACCTAAAGGGGACTAAGCCTGCCCTCACTGCACTGACCTGTATCGGCGACCAGCTGGCCCACTATGGGCACGACAAGCTGGCCAGCTCGGTTTATTACTCCGTCGAGTCGATTCGCTCATACCGGCACGACATTTCGATCATCAGTGGCTCGTTAATGCGCTATGTCCAGCAGAGTGAGGCGCACCGTCGAGCCTATGACAAGATTGAGCAGGCTTGGAATCGTCTCTACGGGGGCGTGCGCGAGCTGCATGATGGAAGCTTGAAAGACAATATTCTGCCCAGCACACATCCTGTATTTGCCCGCCTGAACACCTATTCCGGGCTGAAAATGCGAGTGTTCGAAGCAAAAGTTGAGTGGCAAGACGCTAACCAGCGCTTGGCGTTGGCAGAGCATCTACGCACAACACTGCCCAACATCAAGATCAGTAGCGGGAAGATCCACCAGCTCAGCGGGCAGACCAATGAGTCGGGTGAGCTCAAACGTCGGCGTGATGCTCGCTTATTGGCCATAGGTAGTCTGGTCGAGGAATGGGAGCCACGGCTTATCGATGACGCCCACGTCGCTATGCATGAACACTTGAAAGACCGCCTTAAAGGGTACGAGTTGACCGATCTCCTAATGTCGGTGGGCTGGCTGCGCAAGCGAGAAGGAATTTTCCTCATCCCGCGCTACCAAATCGGCAACCTCGCAACTGACTGCGAGAGCCTTAGGTACTACAAGCTGCAAGTGGAGACTGAACATGCTTGAGCACGAAGCTTCTATGCCAGTTGTGCAGGCCAAAGTGATGAATCGAAAGCTGTCAGTAGAGCTCTATGGTCAGCTCATGTACGGGAAGATGATCAACCGCACCGCATCGGTTGATGGGGTCTTGAAATCGAATCCGTACTTCGAGGAAGTGCTGAATAATTTCGATCACTACCGCAATCTCTACGATCTGATTGGGTATGAGCTGGTCATGCGTGATGGCTTCGCCTTCATCCGGACCAGTGATGGCACTGATGTCAAAGATGACCTGGCACGCAACATCCAAGGTCTGCTACTGGTTCTGTTTCGGGGAACATTGGAGCTGGGCTTCACAATGGACGTACTACTGAATGATTCAGCAGGGCTGTCAAACATTCATATCGAGGAGATTGGTAAGGGGGAGGATAAGATCGAGGTGCTGATGGCGTGTGGGATGAAAAGCGGTGTGCTGATGGAGCACATCAAGAAGCTGGAGGCTCGCGCAATCGCCTACCGGAATGGCAAGGGAAACCTCGTTCTTTCTGAGTCCGGTACCGCTTTCTTCAACGATCTGCTCAGCGAGGGAGATCTCGACGTTTAGGTATAAACACCTCTTTGAGGGACATCAGGCCGCGCTATGAGATCATTGCAATACAATCACCAGTGAGCCGAAGTACAGCTCAATTGTCTCTACCGACATAACAAGGAGGTTCGCGTGTCGATCCTGCAAGAGATATTTTTATGGTCTCAGAAGAGTCTTGCGCCTTGGCAGCAGGATGCAGTCTCAAGACTTTATGTTAATCGCACGATGGCAGACGCCGATCTTGAGGACCTTTATGCACTAGCCAAGGCGGAACATGGGATTGTCGACCCCAGCGGACGTCAGTCAAAGCCGCTAGCTGCAGGGCAGTTCGTAGCGGCTCCGCTCAAGAATCGTTTGGTTCAGCTGACAGCGATTAAAGATTTTGTGAACGTCAATGCCTTGGCTGAAGGCATGCGCCTGCCGATCAGCCCTAATGGTTTGACGGTCATTTATGGAGAAAACGGGGCTGGTAAATCTGGCTACTCACGAGTACTTAAGCAAGCTTGTCGCGCACGTGACCAGCGTGAGCTAATTCTTCCTGATGCACGAAAGGAGCCCGGTAAAGTTGGGCCAGCTCAAGCGGTCTTTGAAGCCACAGTAGATGGTCAGCCGATTGAGCTTCACTGGGTAAATGGAAAGGAGTCCCCTGAGCAACTCTCGGAAATCGCTATATTTGACAGCCTCTGTGCTCGGGCCTACATCGACAACCAAGGGGACTTCGCTTATGTCCCTTATGGGCTCGACATCCTGGGTGGCTTAGTTGCTGTATGCAGTGCTATCAAAGATAAAGCCACTACTGAGAAACGGCTCAACACTCCCAATATTGCTATTTTTTCAACCTTAGCTCAGACCAGTACAGCGGTGGGGCGGGCGCTCAAAGCAATTCCAGGTGCGACTAAAGCCCCTGAGGTCGAAGCCTTGGCGACGCTTAGCGTGCTTGAAGCAGACCGTCTTATTACCCTCAACAAAGTGCTGGCTGAAGCCGACCCAAAGCAAAAGGCACAGGTACTTCAGCTGAGAGCTCAACGGCTAACGGATCTCTCCGTCCAAATTACAGCTGCAGTTGACTCAGTCAGCGATGCAAAAATTCTAGAGCTCAAGAGGCTTGTCGAAACTTCAAGTACTGCTCGGAGGGCTGCCGAGCTTGCGGCTGGGGTATTCAAGGAAACTCCGGGATTACTGCCAGGTACTGGTGGGGATGAGTGGAAGGCACTCCTTGATGCCGCTAGAGCATTCGCTACTCAGTCACATGCGGGGCACCAGTACCCTCACTTGCCAGATGACTCCCCGTGTCCGTTATGCCAGAACCCATTGGGGCAAGAAGGGGTTGATCGGCTTGCTAGCTTTGATGCTTTTATTGCGCAGGCAGCCGAACGGGCTTGGAAAGATGCCCGTAAGGCTGCAATGGATGCTCTTCGTGCCTTCGAAGTCGCCAAGCCAAATATCCAGATTGATGCGGCGCTCAAGCAGGAGCTGAACGATGCTAGCCCGGAGGCAGCCGTCAACTGTTCCGAGATACAGTGCGTCTTACTGGATCGACATGCACAAGCTTTAGCTGCCTGTGTTAGCAAGTATGAGTGGAGTCGTATCCAACCGATGCCGGTCGAACCTTGCAGGGTTTTGTTGGAGCTTACGACCAGGCTAGAGAGCGATGCTAAGGCGCTCGAAGCAGCGATGGACGAAAAAGCTAAAGCTGCCATGGTTGTTGAGCAAGCCGAGTTAGACGCTAGAACGCGACTGATTGACTTCAAAATTGCAGTCTTGGATGCCATTGCCAAGCATGAGCACTCATCAAAGCTCCAGGCTTGTATCGAGTCAATCTCTCCCGCAGGTATCTCCCGTAAGGCCACTGAGCTTTCAAAGACAACGGCTACGCAGGAGGTCGCGGATGCACTCAATGCCGAGCTTCGCAGCTTAAACGTTCATGAGTTGCAAGTAGTGATGAAACCGGTATCGCCTGGTGGCAAGACACAGTTCAAGCTTGCCCTGCAATTGCCAGGCGGCAGCCCTCCAGCGGCTGTCCTCAGTGAAGGCGAACAGAGAGCTATTGCCATTGCAGCGTTCCTGGCAGAGATGCAACTGGGGAAAGGGTTGGGTGGAGTTGTATTTGACGACCCTGTTTCATCACTTGACCACCGCAGGCGCTGGGAGGTCGCCGCACGCCTTGCTGCTGAGGCCAAAAAACGGCAGGTGATTGTATTCACTCATGACATCTATTTCCTGTGCATCCTTCAACAGAAGGCTGAAGAGGCTGATGCAGAGTTGAGTACACAGTGCATCCGCCGCACGGGAGCAGGCTTTGGTGTTCAGACAGATCGTATTCCCTTCGACAAGCTCAAGACGAAGGCTCGAATCGGTGCTCTTCGTCAGCTGCATGTCAGCGTGGAGAGAGCATACAAAGCTGGAGAAGAAGACGATTACAAACGACTGACGCGAGATGCTTATTACCACCTAAGGCTTGCGTGGGAGCGTGCCGTCGAAGAAGTGCTGTTTCAGAGTGTGATACAGCGGTTCAATGAAGGTGTTTCCACTCAAAACCTGCGTTATGTGGTCGTTGAGGACGATGATTACGCAGAGATCGATGCTGGAATGACCAAGAGCTCCAAGTTCGAGCACGATGCTGCAGCACCTGCGCAGCTCCCAACACCACACCCAGATGAGCTTAAGGGCGATATTGAGCGGCTTGAAACATGGAGAGCCGCAGTAGAAGCGCGCAAGCAGATAATCGAAGCTCAACGTAAGTAGAGCAGCAAGTCGCCAGCTGATTAAGGGAAGTACTTCATGTCAATCAATCAAACTCAGCTTTATGACACGCTGGAATCACTGACCCAGCAAGCAGACGTACAGGCTGAGTTCATTTATGGTTTTCTGGATGCCTACGGCTTCGCTAAGAGCACGATTACCCAGATCAGGAACGGCGGTGTCCGTAATGTGGCCAAGATCGGCGGTGATGTTGGGCTAAAAGGCCAACTCTATTTCCATCCTGCTCAGGCTGGTGAGAGCGTCCATGAAGCCGCTGATCGTCTCAAGGCCAGCGATATCATCAAGACACAGAAGATCCGCTTCGTCATTGTCACCGACTACAAAGAGCTGGTGGCCTATGACCTCAAGGCGGATGAGCGCATGGAAACGCCACTCACCGAACTGCATCAGCTGTACAGCTTTTTCTTGCCGCTGGCTGGCCTTGAGAAGAGTTACACCCACAGCGAAAGTGTGGCGGACGTAAAAGCGGCAGAGAAGATGGGGCGACTGTTCGACTTAATTCGTGAGCGCAATCAGATCACGACTGCTGACGAAGTGCATGGCCTCAACGTGTTCCTCACGCGTCTACTTTTTTGTTTCTTTGCTGAAGACACCGAAATTTTCGCCAGACATCAATTCAGTGGTGCGATCAAATCTACCACCCGTGAGGATGGTGGAGACGTAGCTGAGTTCCTAGGCAAGCTGTTTGCAGTGCTCAGTGAGCCGGAGGATGGCAGCCTGCGTCTCTCCATGCCGGCACATCTGATAGCTTTTCCGTATGTGAATGGCGGCCTGTTCGCGCAGCAGATAGTAATCCCCGAGTTCGGGGCTAGGGCGCGCCGCCTGCTGCTGGAGTGCGGAACGCTGGATTGGTCACAGATCAATCCGGATATCTTTGGTTCGATGTTCCAAGCCGTTATCGACGAGGAGCAGCGCAGCACCATGGGGCAACACTACACCTCCGTGAGTAACATCATGAAGGTGATCAAGCCGCTATTTATAGACAAGTTATACGCTGAGCTGGAGCGTTCGCGGGGTAGCGAGAAGAAGCTGAAAGACCTATTGGAGCGGGTTGCCTGCATCAAGGTGTTCGACCCGGCCTGTGGCTCAGGTAACTTCCTGATCATCGCCTACAAAGAGCTGCGCCGCTTCGAGATGGAGGTGTTCCGTGCGCTGAACGAAGTCAGCAAGCAGCGTGTGATGTTCATGACAGGTATCAAGCTGTCGCAATTCTACGGCATCGAGATCGACGACTTTGCTCATGAGATTGCTTTACTGTCGCTATGGCTGGTTGAGCATCAGATGAACACTGAGTTCAAGGTGGCCTTTGGTTACGCGGAGCCGTTGCTGCCGTTGAAGGCGAGCGGCAATATTGTTCATGGAAACAGCCTGCGCTTAGATTGGAATGATGTTTGCCCGATTACGACCGATGATGAGATGTACATGATCGGGAATCCACCATTCGTTGCATCTGGTAAGGATCGGTCGCAAGAACAGGGCGACGATATGGCCCTGGTCTTTCAGGGGTTTGACAGCTACAAGGATCTTGACCTAGTGGCTTGCTGGTTTTGGAAGGGGGCACAGTACATCGATGGCACCCGGTCTGAATTGGCCTTGGTATCCACTAACTCAATCTGCCAAGGCGAGCAGGTAGCAATGCTCTGGCCAAGTATCCTTAATCTCGGCCTGCACATCAGCTTCGCATACCAACCATTCAAGTGGAAAAATAGTGCCAAGAAGAACGCAGCCGTCCATGTCGTAATTGTTGGGTTGTCTGCCAATCCATCTAGTCGAGTGCTTTTTAAAAGCATTGGGAATGAATGGCACGCTCAAATTATTTCTAATGTCAGCCCATATCTACTGGAAGGAAGCAACACTGTCGCTTATGGGCGGCGAAAACCAATCGCCCAAGTCACTCCTTTTGCCAACGGAAGTATTGCCGCAGATGGTGGGCACCTTATCTTAGATGCTGCTGAGCGCGAGCAGCTTATTGCCTCTGAACCGGCTTCTGCTAAATGGATCAAGCCCTATCGTGGCGCAGACGATCTTCTTTCTGGCATTACTCGATATTGTTTGTGGCTGGCTAATTGCTCTGCAGATGAATTGAACTGTATGCCCGGTGTAATGAAGCGTGTTGAGCGTGTGAAAGCTACTCGACTGCTCAGTCCGAAGGATCAGACGAAGAAAAAGGCCAATACCCCTCATTTGTTCACGGAAATTCGCCAGCCTCGAGAAGGTAGCTATCTGGCCATCCCAAGAACGTCCTCAGAGAACCGAATGTACGTTCCCATTGGCTATGTAGATAGCTCTGTTATCGCTAACAACGACTTACAGATTATTCCTAATGCGACTCTCTACGAGTTCGGTGTGCTTACTTCAATCATGCACAATGACTGGATACGTGTTGTGGCTGGGCGTATGAAAAGCGATTACCGCTATTCAGCCTCATTGGTCTACAACACGTTCCCATGGCCCGAGGCCTCAGAGGCTCAGCGAGCGCAGATCGAAGCTCTAGCTGAGGAGGTTCTGATGGTTAGAGAGCGCTATCCGGAAAAGTCGCTGGCTGACCTGTACGACCTTAGCTGCATGCCAGATAGCCTCACATTTGCCCACAAGGCGCTGGATGCGGCAGTTGAACGGCTATATCGATCTCGACCGTTTCGTGACACATCTGAACGTCTAGATCACCTGTTTGCCCGTTATGAGATGCTGATTGAGCAGGAGCGTCAGCTGCTGGCTGCTCAAGCTGCGACCAAGAAAACCCGTAAGCCCCGCGCATCCAAGACTGCCGCCTAGTAACTGGAAAGGACCCAAGAGCATGGTTGATTTGCTGAAAGTGGAGTACGCCCAAACGGGCAAGAGCGCAAACCTTAACGAGATGGGGATGCGCGAAATGCAGGCACGGGCCTTTGCTTCACGCACCAGTCAGTACCTGCTGTTAAAGGCCCCTCCAGCTAGCGGCAAGTCCCGAGCTCTGATGTTTCTGGGACTTGACAAGCTGGTGAACCAAGGGCTGCGCAAGGTCATCGTCGCGGTGCCTGAGATGTCCATCGGTGCCTCCTTTCGAGACACCGCGCTGACCGAGTACGGTTTCTTTGCTGATTGGTCGGTGCTGCCGTCGAACAATCTGTGTTTGCCGGGTGGTGAAGGCTCGAAAGTTGAGTCGTTCCGCCGCTTTATGCAGGCACCTGATGAGCAGGTATTGGTATGCACCCATGCGACCCTGCGCTTCGCATTTGAGAAGCTGATACCTGCTGACTTTAACAACACACTGGTGGCGATTGATGAATTCCACCACGTCTCCGTCGATGGAGATAACCGCCTGGGGGCGCTGATTGACTCACTGATGAAGCAATCCAGTGCGCATATCGTGGCGATGACTGGTTCCTACTTCCGTGGCGACACGGTGCCGATTTTGCTACCGGACGATGAGGCACAGTTCGACAAGGTGACGTACACCTATTACGAACAGCTCAACGGTTACCGCCACCTGAAATCGCTGGGCATTGGCTACCATTTCTACCAAGGGCGCTATATTGATGCGCTGAAGGATGTGCTGGATAGTCGCCAAAAGACCATCATCCATATTCCGAACGTCAACAGCGGTGAGGCCGCAGTGGGCAAGCATGAAGCGGTCGATCACATACTCGACGTGATGGGGACAGTGCTTCAGCAAGATCCGAGCACCGGTATTTTCACCGTTAAGCGCCTCGACGGTTCGCTGATGAAAGTGGCTAACCTGGTCGATGACGGCCCGACACGCTCATTAGTTGTCGAATACCTGCGCAACATCACGAAGGCGGATGATCTAGATGCTGTGATTGCCCTTGGCATGGCGAAGGAAGGTTTCGACTGGCCCTGGTGCGAGCATGTCCTGACCATCGGCTATCGAAGCTCGATGACGGAAGTCGTGCAGATCATCGGGCGTGCCACCCGCGACTCTGAGGGTAAAGCCCACGCTCAGTTCACTAACCTGATTGCTCAGCCGGATGCTGAGGATGAGGACGTGAAAGTGTCGGTAAACAACATGCTCAAGGCGATCACTTTGTCGCTGCTGATGGAGCAGGTGTTGGCCCCGACCGTGACGTTTAAACCTCGCTCGCAGATGAAAGAAGGCGAGAGGGTTGAGCCAGGCACAATTATCATCAATGACGTAACGGCCCCTGTCTCCGAAAAGGTCATCAAGATTTTGAATGGCGACAGTGACGACATCATTGCCACACTGATCCAGAAGCCCGAAGTGGGAAAGTCATTGGTCGGTGGTGGTGTTCAGCCTGAGGTCATCAATGAGAGCGAGTTGCCTAAGATCATCGAGACGAAATACCCCGACTTGACTCCTGAGGAAGTCGAACAGGTACGTGAAGGTGTCCTGACCAAAGTATTGATCAGCACCTCTGGTGGGCTGTTTGATGAGGCAGACCTCCCTCCGGGTGCGGTAATCATTGAGGGCGGTAACACTGCTGGTGGCACTTGCTATCCGCTAGAAGAGTCTGGTGGACACTACATCACGCAGCCCACAGCTCCCCCTCAGCCGCCTAATGCTCCGGAAGGCAGTCGGCAATTTGTGAAGATGGGCGATAAGTTCATAAACATCGAGCACTTGACCATTGACTTGATTGATCAGGTCAACCCGTTCCACGGTGCGTACGAGATTCTGTCGAAATCCGTGACCCCTGCAATGCTGAAGACAATTCAGGGTGTGGTTGCGGCAGGCCGGATCAACATGACCGATGAGGAGGCGGTGATCCTCTGGCCGCGCATTGTGGCATTCCGCCAAGAAAAAGGGCGAGAGCCCTCCCTGACCTCAAATGACCCAATTGAGGTGCGCTATGCCGAGGGATTAGAGTACATCAAGAAGCGTAAACGCGAGAAGCTTCAGCAACAGCAAACAGCGTGATAGGGGGCAATGGAATGAACCTAGGTGGCAAGAAGTGCCGCGAACTCAACTCGTTGAATGAAATCTTCGACGCGTCAGATGAGTTTGGCCTGCTCAACGTGAAGCCACGCGCTGCTGCGCCCGGCAAGAATGATCTGATGTCTTCTCGGTTTGAAGAACTCAATCAGTTCCTTGACCAGTACGCTCGCCTGCCGTCTGAACACGGCGAAAGCCTGTCTGAGCGACAAATGGCAAAGCGGCTGAAGGCTATTTTGGAGGGGGGCAATCACGTTGCACTGGCTGCGCTTGATCGGCACAACGTCTTTACGAAGCTCAATCTGGCGCAGGCCGTGATACCTGCCCCACCACCACCTTCTACTTCTGTGAACGTCGAAGACGTGATGAGCATCGACGATATTTTGGCTGGAGATGACTTGGGGTTGCTCGATGTCGGCGACATGAGCATTCTTGATATCAGGCATGTTCCAGCTGAAAGAGATGTGCCGGATGAAGTTGCTCAGCGCAGTAAGTGCGAGGACTTCTGGCAGTTTGAGCCGACTTTCAAAAATCTGCACGCTGACCTTAGAAGTGGTAAGGCGGAGTCTGTGCGCTTCGCTGAGAACTGGCAGATTACGGTGGGCGACGCCTTCATTCTCAACGGTGTCATGTGCTTTGTGGATGAGGTTGGCGATGAGCACGGACGCGGTGAGCATAAAGATGCAAGGCTACGGTTGATCTTCGAGAACGGCACTGAGTCGAACATGTTGCGTCGCTCACTTGGTCGCGCGCTCTACATGGATGAAACAGGTCGGCGCATCCTGCGTGACCGAGATGACGCTTTGGCCGAGGCGTTTCAAGACATTCGCCTGACTCATCGTGACCGCCGAACTGGGGTGGTCTATATCGTCAAGTCGCTGAGCAACAACCCCGCTCTGGCTCAGTTTCCACATCTCTACAAAATCGGCTACACCGAGCTGACGGTGGATGAGCGGATTCGCAATGCAGAGCGTGATATCGCTTTCTTGGAAAGTCCGGTGCAGAAGGTTACTGAGTTTGAGTGTTACAACATGAATCCGCAGCGGTTCGAGGCGCTGGTTCACGGCTTCTTGGCAGTCCAACGACTCAACGTGAATTTAGTCGGGAGGGACGGGAATTACTATCGCCCGCGTGAGTGGTTTGCTGTCTCGTTAGAGGTGGCAAGGGACGTGATCAACCGAATAATTGATGGAACAATCACGCAGTTCCGGATGGATAATACGACAGGGCAAATGGTCAAAAAAAACCGTCAGATTTCTTGAATGGGCAATTTACGCCGAAAGCCAGTCAGGAGATTCCCGGTTTCAGGGGCAGTCACGTGAGGCTGCTGAGCGTTGTATCGAGGCGGGATGTGTTCCTTGAGTTGTGGCGAAAAGATGCAGGGCAAGACCTGCTGAACTCAACCAGAACATAAGCGGAAAACGGACTCGAGCAACAAAAAAAAGGAATCGAAGCATAGAGGGAGGCTATGAGCCTCCCTCTATGCTCAAACGCTTACCCAATCCTTGGGAAGCGTTTGAGTACTCCATAAAAGAACAGGCAGGCAATTCCTGCTGTGACCAAGAGCGGCGGAAATCGCAGCAACAGGATTACAGCCAGAACCACTGCTGCTGAACTCGCCAGTACGCCGATGAAGGCGACCAGCGCAATCAGAAAGCGAACTAACACCATGGTTATTTCCTCAATGTGGGCCAGGCGATTGCCTCCTGGTCTAGGCGTTCAAGAAGCCTGTGCGTCGGAAGTCAGGGTCTCCAGCTTTAGGGCTAGCGAGGGTTTTCTCGTCGCTGCCTGGTTAGCGCTGGTTTGGGGTTGAGCTGGCTCCCCTTCTGTGGGAAAGAACTCTTCGGCGATGGCTCCGCTGTCTTCCTCGCTGTCCTCGAAAGCCCCGTTGCTGAGTCCCTGCCGAGCTGCATTGTCTAGCGCCGCCTGATCGAAGCCTGCCGATAGCCTCGCTTCATCCAGTTGTTTGGCCGCGAGCAATGCCTCTTCCATACTCATACCGCCACGCACGGTGATGTCGACATAAAAGATCGGTGTGCCATGGCTCTGCCGAGTCGACTTGCCACGTAGACGCAGCTCCAGCGGTAGGCAGGCCAGACGGTTGCCCGAGATGGCCTGGAAGTAATGCAGTCGAGCAGCCAGGGTGCGGATGCTGTTGAAACCGGTGGTGCGGAATACAAAGCTGCCCAACGGATCGTCATCACCAATCAGCACGTTCAATCGGCCATAGGGTTTGCAGGCACCGCCTTTTGCCAGCGAGCAGGCATCTGGTGAGGGGCAAGGCAGTGATTGCATTCCTTCGGATGTAGCGCGTTTGCAGGTCTCGCCATTGCCCACGCACAACGGTCGTCCGGACTGTCGATCAAACAGTGTGTAGTCGGCGCGGAAGTTCAGCTCTGGCTCGTTGAACAACAGACGCACCGGGATACTGCGCAGCTTGTTTTCCTGACCTTTACGCAGCTCGTCATTGAGTGGGTGCAGCAGCCAGCCATCCCGGCCCTGCACCTGGGAAGTGATGGTGAATTGATCATCTTTCTCCGGCAGACGTTTGCCGTTTCTCTCGACGACCTTACCGATTGAAATCCGCCCGAGTACCGGAGGGGTTATTGCCAGACCTTTGAGCATGTAGGTTCTCCTGGAAATGAAAAAAGGCCAGCCACGCAGCGCGAACTGCATGGACTGGCCAAGAGGGAGGTATGGTTGAAGGGGGTGGATGTCAGTTGATCAGGAAACGGCGACTGCCTTCCTTGAGCTTGGTGTAGCGAACCTGCAAGTAGGGTTTGTCCTTGAGCATGCGCTCCGTATCGAGTGCGGTGCTGTCCTTGGATTTCTTCCAGCTAATGAAGCCGTGACTGAACTCTGCACGGGTGGCGTCGCCCATTGCCTGCTGCAACATCTGTTTGAGTTGAGCTTCGCGGGTTTCCTTCTCACTGATTGACTGACGTACCACCTTGAGCTCCAGGTAGGCCGCTGCCAAACCAGCACGACCACTGAAGTCGATGGTCTGGCCGTTGTCTTGCGGATACAAACAACGCAGCGCTAGTTCAGCCGAAGCAGAACCATCGGCAGGCGGAGGCGTATCGGTTTCCACGTACTGCCAGAACTTGCGCTCCAACTCGATTAGGCGAGCAATCATCTGTTCGTCCCGCTCGATACGATGAATCTCCAGCGTCTGCCCGCCCAGCAATACAGCCACATCTGCCGCCTGTTTGCCGGTGACAGCGAGCTGGTGCATCACCTGCAACTGAACATATTCAGGTACGCCCTCTTTCCAGAGGCGTGCCCCATTTATGCCGGCTGTCTTGCATTCGAGAATCTGCACGCCTTCAGCACCGATCACCTCACGATCGATGTTGGCCAGCATCCAGGGCAGCTCAGGATCCGGATGTTGCAGCACTGCGTTGATGCGCCGAACCTTATTCGTGGTGCGTTTGCTGTAATGCCACGCCACGATGGGCTCCAGCACATTGCCCCAGTACATCGGGCTTTCTTCATCGTGCGGATCGGCCTTCGGTAACGTGGTGTCACGCCCGGTTTTCTCCATCCACAACTCCAGCTGCGACTTGTAGGGATTTAGGCCCACTGCAGCGCCAGCATCCGAGCTACCGATGCCTTGCTTACGTACCGCCAGCCAGTCTTCACGGGGTAATTCCTTGGTGCTTATTAGGCGTAACGCCGGGCGAAGTTTGCTGGTGCTGCTCAACGGACTAGCTTTCATAGCGTTCACCTTGCGGACATAAAAACGCCCGACCAGCACAAGGCTGACCGGGCGTAATAGGGTTAAAGGAAGTGAGAGAGGTCAGGCGACCAGTTGTAGGGCGGTGTTCAGGGCACGCTGTTTAATCTGCGCCCCCTGGCCGAACCAAGCCGAGTCCATGCGGTACTCGTTACTGCGCGCACGGCGTTCGTGGTCAACGTACTCGGTCACAGCATTGAGTAAGCCCCAGGCGGTGCCATTGGCCGAGGCCAGTTGACTGCCCCTTCCACGACCTTCGTACAGTTCTTGAACCTTACGCAGAGCACGCTCATTGGGCAGCACCTCCGGCAGTGCACCGGTTGGCGAGGTATCGCACAGCACGTTCATAAAGAAGCCCAGCGACTCATGCCACTGCACCTTGCGTTCAGCCAGCGCACGCATGCGGTACATGAAGTCGTCCCATTGCGAGACGGCGATACCGAGCTGATTTTTTACTGCCTTGGGATCAAAGCGGGTGTTGTGCGGCACCTTTATGGCGCGGGTAGTACCGTCCAAGGCAATTGTCAGGGTGTTGTTGCAGACCACTCGCACGGTGGTGGGCGTTGCGGTAGTCGCCAAGGTGCCATCGCAGGAAGTGGCCAACAGCAGGTAGCCGTTGACCTGATCATTACCCTTTAGCGCAGCCCCTTGACCGGTACGCGCCAGCGCCCAGAACTTCCGCCCACCTTTGAGCACTCCAGCGGTTTCCAGCTCGTAGCCAGAGACTTCGGTCAGATCACGGTAAAACTCTAAGACTTCCCGAGGCTGCACCGTGTGGTAACGGTTGGAGACCACCGACAGCGGTGCCTTAGTGTCCGAACGGAACAGCACCTTTTGCTCGGGAAACGAGTGGATAGCGCCCAGCGGGCCGATGCTGTCCGATTTAAAATGTACCGGGCTTTCCTGGATCTGCCAGTCCATGCCGGCTTCGCGTTGCCAGACTTCGATGGGTTGTTTCTGAGTGAGCTGATTGCCCAGGCCATGCCAGGGAGCATTGCCAGCGTAGGCCATTGTTTCAACGAGATGAGCCATGGTTGAGATTCCTTTGGGAGCAGGCCGGCATAAAGCGCCGCGCAAAGCGCAGCACCGTCCGGACGATATGGATAGAAAGAGATGGAGCGGCCAGGTCAGGCCGGTAGGTTGAAGCGGTGGCCGCAGAGCAGGCAGAGGTTGTGGGCCAGGACGTGACGGTCGAGCGTGTCGCCCAGCTGCGCGCCGAGCGCACAACCACCAACCCCGCCGGCCAGGCCACCGAGGATGGCCCCCGATACCGAACCGAGGGTGATACCAACAGGGCCAGCGAAAGCGCCAATCAACGCACCTGCTTGGCCGCCAGCCAGTGCAGCGCTGACGCCACGCACAGCACCGCCCACGGTGCCGATGGTTGCGCCGATTTTCATGGCGTGATGGAAGGACGCGACTTTGGGTGAGTGACAGCGGGGGCAGTGCAATGACATAGGGAGAACCTTATTGGTGGTGATGTCATTGCAGTTATGTGTGGTTGAGATTTTTTTGAATTGCATACCCCTGATAGGTTGGAACCGGCCAAGATCGGAGGTAGACACCATAATGGCCTTCCGATAGCGTGACGACGAACATACGGAGTGTCTGGCTCAAGAATGATGCGGGGATGCTCACTCTTGCAGCGTGTTGTCATAGGAGGACTGGTTTACATGCATCTGCATTCGTATCGACTGAAAAATTATCGACGCCTGCGAGACGCTCGAGTTGAGCTTGCCTCGGATATCTCAATTTTCGTTGGTGCCAACAACAGCGGTAAGACCTCGGCGACAGAAGCGATTGTGATGTTCTTGACCGGGGCAAAGAATCGCTTTTCGCTTTTCGACTTTAGCTCCCATACCTGGAAAGAACTCAACGAGCTTGGAGAGGCGGATCCAGCTCACGACGCAGATGCAAGTATTCCTGTAATTGCGTTGGATCTATGGTTCCACGTTGACGAAGCAGACCTCCATCTCGTTATTCCAATACTCCCTAGCAGCGACTGGGCCGGTAGCCAGGTTGGTCTGCGGGTCGAGTTTGCACCACGAAGCGCAGTCGAGTTGCTCCAACGTTACCGTGCAAAAAAACAGGAGGCTCTTCAGCGAGTCGCCGCATTGCCTGGAGGGGGGGGTAACTACGTTCCATGGCCAAGATCCTTAACGGATTATCTTGAGAAAGAACTCCAGAGTGAGTTCGATCTGCACTACTTCGTATTGGATCGAGCGCAGTTTAATGAGGAGCTTGTCGCTCTCGATGAATATGAACCTGCCCCTCTCGCCGGTGAGTTGAGCGGAGGAGCCATTCTAAAATCATTAGTTAGGGTTGACTGCCTCAACGCACAGCGACACCTCACGGATCCATCCTCCAATACTCAAGGAGGCGGTGGCAGGTCTGAAGACCTTTCCCGGCGTCTGAGCCGCTTCTACCAGCGTAACCTTGAGCAACGAGATGATGACCATAGCGCGCTCAAGGCTCTATTTGACTCCGAAGTAGGGTTGAACAAGCATCTAATGGATGTTTTCGAACCGACCCTGAATCGTATCGCACAGCTTGGCTACCCCGGCCTCAACAACCCTCGGTTGGAGATAAAATCGGCGCTGAACCCCGCGACCGTAATGAGCCAGGATGCTCGCATCCACTATGTTCTGGGCGACGGTGAAGGCGCGGTTCGCCTGCCTGACAGCTATAACGGTCTCGGCTTCAAGAATCTGATTTACATGGTTGTAGAGATCCTTGACCTTCAGGCCAAGTGGGTCGATGAAGACGGCCGCCCGCCGCTCCATCTGATTTTCATCGAAGAACCGGAGGCGCATCTCCACGCCCAGCTTCAGCAGGTGTTCGTTCGTAACGTCCTAAGCTTGTTAGAAATCGCTGGGGAAACAGGCGGCGCATTCATGAGCCAGGTCGTTGTCACAACCCACTCCCCTCATGTCATCTATGAGCGGGGCTTTGGTCCAATCCGTTACTTCCGGCGCCATGTTGTAGGTGGCGAGCAGAGCACGCAGGTTCTCAACCTATCGAGTTTTCAAGCTGGTGACGCTCCGAAAGATCGAGACTTTCTCCAGCGCTACCTGAAGCTTACGCATTGCGATTTGTTCTTCGCGGATGCGGTCATCCTCGTCGAGGGAAACGTCGAACGGCTGCTGATGCCGCTGATGATTGAAAAGGAAGCGAGCTCACTTCGGTCAACTGCACTTTGCATCCTCGAAGTCGGGGGGGCATTCGGCCACCGCTTCAAGGAGCTGATAGAGTTTCTTGGCATCACCACACTCATTATCACTGATATCGACAGCGTCACAGATGCTGCCGCCCCAAGCCCCGATGTTGAAGATGAGGATGAAGAAGTAGAGTTTGAGATCCCGAGCGATGAGCCCGAGGCACCGCCTGTCAAACGTTACGGCAAGACATGTTTGCCGGGAGTGGCCGGAGCGGTGACTTCAAACCAGACCCTTATTCAGTGGCTCCCACGTATGCGGGCCATTGAAGATCTCCTTGCTGCGGACGCTCTTGCGAAAGTGGAGAATTTGGCCGGTTCGGAGCCATCAAAGGTTCGTGTCGCATACCAAGTGGCTACGGATGTGACGTGGGCAGCCTCAACATCCACCTTATGTGGTCGAACACTCGAGGAGGCCTTCGGTCTTGAGAATGCCGAGTGGTGCCAAACCGCTGAACAGCGCCCTGTCGGGCTGAAGCTCAAGACTGTCCCCGCAAATCCATTAGCGCTTGCGGGTGGTCTACATAAGCGGGTGACCAGTAAGAGCTTTGACAAGACGAAGTTCGCGCTACAGGTGCTCGCCTGCGACAAGGGTGCATGGACTGTTCCGCTTTACATCAAGCAGGGGCTGGTTTGGCTTAGAGAGCAGGTCAATCTGGAAGTGGAGCAAGAGGCGGAAGCTATTGCCGAGGCTGTACTTGAGACTGAGGGCGGAATTGAATGAGTAGTAGCCGCGCCAACAAACCTGATACGCCTGCGGACATTCAACTACGGAACTGTCTGATAGCACCCGTGAAGTGTAGCTTCACTATGATCGCCGGGGCAGGCTCCGGTAAGACCACATCACTTGTGAAGGGGCTCGCGACAATTATTTCAGCCCATGGCGCGGCACTGAAGCTCAACCGCCAACGAGTCGCCTGCATTACCTATACCGAGATTGCTGCGGGAGAAATCTGGGCGGACGTTGGAAGCAACCCGCTCGTTCATGTTTCAACTATCCATAGTTTCCTTTGGATGATCACACGGTCATTTCAGAATGATATCCGTGTATGGGTTGGCCGCAGGATTGATGAGAGGATTGTTGAGCTCGAAACAACGGCAGCGGCTTTCGGCCCTCGGGTCCACCAGCGAACTCGAGACAAGAACCGCCGGGATGTCGCCCGCTATGAGGAGTCGAAAGCAGTCGTCCAGAGCGTTAGCAGCTTTACATACGGCACAGGGCCCAATTATCCAAGGGGTGTGCTGGGGCACGACGATATAATTCGAATGGCGACTGATTTCCTGCGTGAGCGACCACTGTTCCGGACGTTGCTGGCACAACAGTTCCCCTTTGTATTCGTCGATGAGGGGCAAGACACACAGGACGTCGTTGTCGAGGCGCTTAAGGCTGTTGCATTTCAGGCGGGTGCAAACTTCAGTCTCGGGTTCTTCGGTGACCCGATGCAGCGGATTTTTCCTACGGGGGTCGGTCGCATTAATTCGGAAGACAATTGGACCTCAATAGAGAAGGAAGAAAACTTTCGCTGTCCAACGACCGTCCTTGCAGTCGCAAATGCGATCCGCCGTAGTGGCGACGATCTGGTCCAAACCGGGGGCAGGACCGAAGAGGTTGATGGAGAGCGTCTACCTGTTGAAGGCACTGCGCGCATCTTTATCCTGCCAGCGGACGGCCGCCGCAATGAGTTTATGACAGCTGTCCGCGAATTCGTTGCTCAGTCAAATGATGATCCTGCTTGGCGGGAAGGACCCGAGGCAGAGGTAAAACTCCTCGTCATCGTGCATCGGATGGCAGCGATACGTCTTGGGTTTGGTGAATTGTACGCGTCAATGAATGACAGGGCTCCGAGCAAGTTTAGCGAAGGCTTTCTGGACGCCAGCGCCTGGCCGCTTCGGCCTTTTGAGACGTTCGTCCTGCCGATGATTGAGGTGACTGAAGCGGGCCACGAATTCGAGGCCATGGCGCTTCTGCGTAAGCATTGTCCGTGCCTTGCCAAAGAAACCCTACTCGGGAAGAACGTCTCAGAACTGCTTGGCCGCTTGAGGGCAGCAACCCACCGTCTTGTCGAGTTGATGACCGAGGGGAATGGAGCTAGCAATCGTGATGTGCTCGTCCTGCTGCGTGATCAGCAACTAGTCACCCTCGATCCACGCATCCTGACCTACCTCGAAGAGGTGCCTCCTGATCAGGTTGAGGAAGAAAATGGTGACGACGAAGAAGATTCGCGTGAAATTTCTGCGATGGAAGCGTTCCTCATGTGCCCTGCTGAGCAGTTTCGAGGATTTCGCCGCTACATTCAGCAGCAATCCCCATTTTCCACGCAGCAAGGCATTAAGGGGGCCGAATTTGAGCGTGTGCTCGTCGTCCTAGACGACGATGAGGGTACTCATGTTCAGTTCTCTTACGACAAGTATTTCGGCGTGAAAGAATTGTCGAAGCGCGACTTGGAGAACATGCGAGATGGAAAGGAAACGTCTGTCGACAGGACTCGTAGACTTTTCTATGTGTGCTGTACGCGGGCCCTAAAAGACCTTGTTGTCATATACTTTTCGACTACGCCAGATGCGGCTGAGCGGCAAGTAAGAGCGTCGGGTATATTCCCTGACGATGCAATCCTCACAGAAGAAGCGCTTCGTTAGATTAGGAGCCAGCTCCTAATCCCGTTTTGGCCATCTTTTATGGTCGCCTAATGCCTAAAACAGAAGGGAGCGGTTGGCAGAGGCCAGTGAAGACAATGCCTCGGGTCAGGTGTAGGTGGAGGGCAACCGATTGCAGGCGGACAGCTGGGTCCTCGGCCAACCGCCTCTGCCCTCTAGCATTTCTGCCCATTACCGCATCAGCATGGCCCCTATCCGTTAAGTAGCAGACCAGTTATTTGCGTATTGAAACGACTTTTTTGTCGTGATTTTCCTTGATAACTGACACCGAAAAATTCCCAGTTGCTGCTTCCTGAATGTGTTCACTCCACCAAGCCATCATTGGCCGTCTGCGCTCGATATAGTCCGCCCGGTTATAGGCGCTGCGAACCTCGTCCTTGTCGACATGGGCAAGTGCTACCTCGATCAGTTCGGGATCCCAGCCATGCTCGTTGAGTATGGTGCTGGCCATTGAGCGCATGCCATGGCTCACCAGGCGCCCTTCGAAGCCCATGCGCTTTAGCGCCATGTTGGCGGTCTGGCTGTTGCAGTGGGTTCGAGGATTCCGGTCTGCAGGAAACACGTACTCCCGATGCCCGCTGTAGGGTTTGATTGCATCCAAAAGCGCTAGTGCTTGTTCCGTGAGCGGCACGATATGTATGCGCCGTTTCTTCATGCGCTCTGCAGGAATCGTCCAGATACGCTTTTCGAAGTCAATATCGGCCCAGCGGGTGGTGGCTGCCTCTGCTGGCCGGGTCATGGTGTTGAGTTGCCATTCGATAAGGCAGCGCGTCGTTCTTTTTATACTGGCATTGGCAATTGCGACCATGAGCTCTTTCAGCTCATCGGGAGCAAGTGCCGCCATGTTCTTCTTTTTCGGTTTTTTAAAGACGGAGCGAATCCCGCTGAGTGGATTTGCGTGAATCAGTCCCGAGTTGACCCCGTAGGTCATGATCTCGTTGAGACGCTGCGATAGCCGTTTAACGGTTTCAAGGCTGCCTTTGGTTTCGAGTGGCCGAAGCAGGTTGATGACTTGCGGTGCGGTGATGGCCGAGATCGGTGTGGTGCCCAAATCCGGAAACACGTGCAGCGTCAGTGAGCGCCAGATGTCCTCAGCATAGGCAGGTGTCACTGCATCCTTTTTCAGCTCATACCAAGAGGTCGCGACATTCTGAAATGTGTGCTCAGTTTCAGCCTTCTTGGCTTGTCCTAAAGCTTCCCGATGTCCTTTCGGGTCAGTTCCCATGGCAAGCAGCTCTCTCGCCTCAACGGTCATTTTTCTAGCTTGCGCCAGAGAGAGTTCTGGATAGGTGCCAAGCCCCATATTGATGCGCTTCTTCGTTATGGGGTGGTGATAATTAAGGTTCCATAGCCTAGAGCCATTGATTCTCACTCGCATCTGTAAGCCATTTCCATCACTAAGAACGTAATCCTTGTCCTTAGGCTTGGCGGCTTTGATTTTGAGTTCAGAGAGGGTGGTAGCTTTGGCGCCCATTGGTATTCCAAGAAGAGATTCTGTATTCCAAAAATTAGCACTTGAGTGCTTGGAATACAATTTGGAATACAGATTGGCGTGGCTTTGAGTGGATGCTCGTGGACGCTGGTGGCGCTGAAAGCCCCGTATTTGCTGGATTTCAGGCACAAAAAAGGACGTCCGTGGACGCCCTTAGATGTGTATTTGGTGGAGCCGGGGGGATTTGAACCCCCGTCCGCCAGTGCTCCGCTGTTGGTTCTACATGCTTAGCCGTGTCTACTGAGTTAACCCTTGGCCGCCCGACGGGCAGGGTGCTTTGGGCGAGTTGTGTAAGTTTTAGGCGCTTCGTCCACAACGTACTAGGCGACGATTCTGTTCTATATGACAATCATTTCGGGTTTACAGACATCCCCTAATGATTGCTGGAGCCGAAGCTACCAGAAGTGCGACTAGGCTGCTTACGCAGCTAGTTGAGCACCGTAATTGTCATCATTGGCAATTATAGAGTTTTGCAACAGTGGATTTACGAGTTCTGTTACCAACTCGGCATGCCCCTCAAGTTTCACTACCGGCGTCGAATCCTAATCGGCCCCAAAACTTGTGTTGCTGGTACTGGGACGCGAGTCTACGCCAAAGGTTCCACAGCGTCGACCCAACAATTGCCTGTCGGACGCTGATGACAGTTGCCGGCTATGATTGCATCCTGCACATTCGCTTTGTCTTTTGGATGAGACCCTCGTATGCCGCGCACGACGCGTTACCCTTTGCGCCAGTGGATCTGGCGCGCTTTTGTGCAAAGCGCTCTGATTCCGCTGATTCTGGTCGAGTCAGTGTTGATCACTGTATATCTGCTGAGTAATGCGGCCATTCGTGATGCGCAGATTGAACATTTGCAGGAGAGCGCGCTAGACGATCTCTCGGCTGCGGCCATGCGTGAGGGGCAGGTGATCGACGGGCGCTTGCGTTCAGTCGAAGCCCAGGTGCAGATATTTCGTGACGCTGCGCTCAATGCGTTACGTAACGAAGGCTTTCAACCTGATGTACTGGAGCTCCAACGCCATGCGTTGTCTGAAAGCGGCGTGTTCTTCAGTCGCAGCGATGATGGCCGAGCGGCATCCTTTTATGCCAACAGTACGCCAGTCGCGCAGCAGGACCATGCCAAGGCTTTGCGACTGTCTCAACTCGACCCCTTGATGCGCTCGATCCAGGCGGCTAACCCCATGGTGGCGGCGGCCTACTTCAATAGTTGGGATAGCTATAACCGCATCTACCCCTTCTTTATGACGCCCGAGCAGTATCCCCATGACATGGTGATACCTGATTACAACTTCTATTACCTGGCGGACGCTACGCACAACCCTGGTCGCAAGGTGGCGTGGACCGATGTGTATCTAGACCCAGCGGGTATGGGCTGGATGATGTCGGCAGTGGCGCCAGTTTATCGCGATGATTTTCTCGAAGGCGTAGTGGGGCTGGATATCACGGTCGGACAGATGCTGGGGGAGATTGGCGAGTTGGGGGTGCCTTGGCAGGGGTATGCCATGTTGGTCAGCCGTGATCACAATATCATGGCCCTCCCGCGTGCCGGTGAAGAGGATTTTGGCCTGCGCGAGCTGACGGAATACTCCTACGCCGAAGCGGTGCGCCGTGAGGTGCTCAAGCCTGAGGACTTCAACCTGGCCAAGCGCGCGGAAATGCAGCCGTTGTTGCAGGCCATGAAGGCCGGGCAGGGCAATGTGCAGGAAGTGGTGCTCGGTGGGCGCAAGCAGCTGATCGCGTGGAGTGAGATTCCGCAGACCGGTTGGCAGCTGCTGTTGGTGGTTGATGAAGCGAGTATCTACAGCGAAACGAACCGATTGGCTGAGCGTTACCTGCATATCGGCTATCTGTTAATTGTCGGCCTGGGGCTGTTCTACCTGCTGTTTTTTGCCTTGATGTGGGTGCGCTCGCGGCGTTTGAGCGAGCAGTTGGTGCAACCGATTGATGGGGTAGTCGGGATGATGCGCGAGTTGGGTCAAGGCAATTATCAACCCAGTGCGCCCAGTAGCCAGATCGACGAGCTGGTGAGCATGGCGGTGGCCGTGCAGCATACTGGCGAGCAGTTACAGGCCAGTGAAGTGCAGCGTGTAGACGCGCAGCGGATTCTTCAGTTGGTGCTGGAGAGCACCACTGAAAGTCTCTGGGAAGTCGAGGCGGCCAGCATGAGCATCAGCCTCAGCGAGCGCTTTCTCAAGCGTTTTGGTGTGGCTCATGCGGTGATGAGTTTCAGTGAGTTTAACCAGCGTGTGCATCCCAATGATCTAGAGCGGATTCGCCATCTGCGCCAGCTGTTTGCCAGCAGCGGTGAAGATCAGTTCGAGGCCGAGTACCGCTACGCCGATGCGCAGGGTGAATACGTCTGGTTGCTCAGCCGCGGCAAGGTGCTGGAACGTGACGCTGATGGGCGTGCATTGCGCGTGGCTGGCACCCACGTTGATATCACTCGGCTTAAACAGGTGCAGGAGGACTTGCGCCGCGCCAGCCTGGATGCTCAGGCCGCCAGCCAGGCCAAGAGTCGTTTCCTCTCCAGCATGAGCCATGAGCTACGCACGCCGCTCAATGCGATCTATGGCTTTGGCCAATTGATCGAAATGGAGGCGCAGGACAAGCCAGAGGCCAAGCTAGAAGGCGATTATGCCCGTGAGATCGTCAATGCCAGTCGCCATCTGACGTCATTGGTGGACGATATTCTTGATCTGTCGAGCATTGAAAGTCGGCGTCAGCAGCTCAAGCTTCAAGCGGTGGAGGTCGGCGCACTGCTGCATGGCTGTGCCGAGCTGGTGCTGCCGGAGGTGCAGCAGCGTCAGTTGCACATGCAGGTTGTTGCTGAGGCGGACACGGGTCTGTATGTGCAGGCGGACATGCGCCGCGTGCGTCAGGTGCTGCTCAATTTGCTGTCCAATGCGATCAAGTACAACAGCCCGCAGGGTTTATTGCGCATTGGTTATGAAGTGCGTTCCGACTGTGTGCGCTTGTGGGTTGAGGATAATGGTGCGGGCCTGAGTGCCGAGCAGCAGGCCAACTTGTTCCAGCCATTCCAGCGTCTTGGTCGAGAGAATTCCAATATTCCCGGTACTGGGATTGGTTTGGTGTTGTGCCGCGAGCTGGCCACCTTGATGGCAGGCGAGATGGGTTTTAGCAGTGTTGCCGGCAGCGGCAGCCGCTTCTGGATTGATCTGCCAGGCGCTGCAGCTCCAGCCGCTCAGGTTGCTCCTAATATTGATGCAGTGGCGATGCAGCCCAAACAGCTGGCCGAGGTGTTGTGTGTTGAAGATCACCCGGCTTGTCTGAAAGTGGTTCAAGAAGCGCTGCGAGAGTTTGCCGACGTGCGCGGTGCCGGGTCGGTGCAGCGCGCGCTGATCGAACTGGAGCAATGCACACCGACGTTGCTATTACTCGACCTGGATTTACCCGATGGTGACGGGATGCAGGTGCTTGATGCCATGCGTCTGAATCCGCGGCTGCAAGGTGTTCCTGTGTTGGTCATCAGCGCTGCTGCGGATGAAGCGGTGTTTGCTGAAGCACGTCGACGCGGTGCGCAAGCCTGCTTGGCTAAGCCAATTGATTTGGCACAGGTGCGGCGCGTGGCACTCAGTTTGTTAGGGCAGGGGGCCCCAGGAGGGCGCTAGGCGTTGGCGAACTGCAGCGTTCGACAGATGGGTGCAATCACGCTCGCGCGATAGGAATAGTGGTTTTGGTAATCAGGTAATGGATCGTACGATTGCTTACCGATGCCCGGCGCCCATACGCATTAGTCAGCGTGGGTGGGCGCTCAGGCTGTTCAGTCGGTGTTAATTGACTTGGCTGTCGGTCTTCATTAACAGCTCTAACGCTTTAGTCGCGTGGGTGGCGCAATCTTCTGAGTTGCCCGCACTTCTGGCTTTTTCAGCCATCATTTTATGCTCTTCAACCTGCTCCTTAAGGGGCGAGCCTAAGGTTTCCATCGCATTGGTGTTGTCATCAAGCTGCTGCATTTTGACCGTGCACAGGTCATCAGCGGCAAACGCAGGGGAGGCCAGTACGGCGGCGGCAAAAAACAGGGCTGTACGCTTCATGTGATAGTCCTCTCATCGTTGATTGTTTCTCGGCCCTGGCTGCCTCTCAAGGCATGGTCCACGGGGCGAGATCTACATCCGCCTAAATCATTCAGGCATAAAAAATGACTGCCGTGTATTTGGCAAAGTTCATTTTTTTTGACGAGGATGTGCGCGTATCACTTCACTTTTTGCGTACTGCGTTGTTCCGGTTTCCCTTCACGCGCGTGCCCGGCTGACCCGGTCCAGCAGATACACCAGCCCGTGGTATTCGATACCGCCATGTTGGCTCAGGCCGATTTCGCAGGTGCGGCTGGTGCTGATGCCTTCCTCGCAGTACTGCACGGCGGATTTCAGGCTGCGCAGGGCATGCTCGTTCAGCTCCGGGGTGGTAAAGCCCTTGTCGCCGGCAAAGCCGCAGCAGTGAATGCCCTCGGGAATCACCACCTCTGAGGTGCAGCGCCGCACGATATCGATCAGCCCTTGAGCCTCGCCCAGATGTTGGGTGCTGCAAGTGACATGCACCGCCACCGCTTTTTCCTGTGGGCTGATGTCGAGACGGTCGAGCAACTGTTCGCGGATAAACTTCACTGGGTCATGCAGTTTCAATCGAGAATCCAAGCCATCCTGAATCAGCCGTAGGGTGCAGGGGCTGGTATCGCAGTAGATAGGGTCGAGGCCGCCACGGCTGGCCTTGAGCAGCGCGTCGATCAGTTCCTGCTTTTTGCGTTCGGCTTGCTCGGCATAGCCTTTGGAGGCAAACGGCTGGCCGCAGCAGAGGTTATCCAGGTCATCCGGGAACACCACCTGGAAGCCGCCTTTCTCCAGCAGCGCGCGGGTTTTGTCGAGCAGGGGCATTTGCTCGGCATCGGTTGCAGCTGGGCCCATGGCGCGGGACACGCAGGCCGCCAGATAGACCACGCGTGGCCGTGCATCCTCATTAGATTTGGGTAATTGCAAACGCTGCAACGGTTGCGGCATGGCTGGCGTCCACTGCGGTACGCGGCCCTGGCTGGCTTTGCTGATAGCCGCCGAGGTACGACTGAGCAGGGGCGCGCCCATGACCATGCGCGCGCCACTGGCCACGTGCAGCATGACCCGTGCGCCTTGCATGGCGCGGCGAAAGTTATTTGCCAGCCAGTCGGCGCTGCGCTGATTGTTAGCGTCGCGGCCACGCAACTGACGCACCAAGTCGCCGGTGTTAATGCCCACCGGGCAGCGCTGCGCGCACAGGCCAGTGGCGGCGCAGGTGTCGATGCCCTGGTATTGATAAGCCGCTTCCAGCTCGCGGGTATCGATGCCGGCACGTTGCTTGGCTTGGATATCGCGCCAGATCACGATGCGCTGACGCGGGCTCAGGGTCAGCCCTTTGGACGGGCACACTGGCTCGCAGAACCCACACTCGATGCACTTATCGATAATCTCATCGGCGGCCGGCAGCGGCTTGAGGTTTTTCAGGTGCAGTTGCGGATCATCCGACAGCACCACATCCGGGTTGAGGATGCCTTGCGGGTCTAGCAGGCGCTTGATCTGCCACATCAGCTGGTAGGCATCACTGCCCCATTCCAGCTCGACAAAGGGCGCCATGTTACGGCCGGTGCCGTGTTCGGCTTTGAGCGAACCGCCAAACTCCACCGCTACCAGTTGCGCTACATCGTCCATAAAGGCTGAGTAGCGGGCGATCTGTTCAGGTGTTTCGAAGGCCTGGGTAAATACGAAGTGCAAGTTGCCTTCCAGGGCGTGGCCGAAAATGATCGCCTCGTCATAACTGTGCTTATCGAACAGCGCGAGCAGGCGGTTGACGCCCTCGGCGAGCTGTTCGACGGGGAAGGTCACGTCTTCGATGATCACCGTGGTGCCGGTTTGGCGCACCGCGCCGACGGCGGGGAAGGTGTCCTTGCGGATCTTCCACAGCAGGTTGTAGACGCTCGGGTCTTCGCTGAAATCCACCTGCTTTTCCAAGGGGAAAGCGGCGATGGAGGCCATGATCAATTGCAGTTGTTCGTGCAGCAGGCTCTGGTTGGCGGCGCGCGATTCGATCAGCAGGGCGCAGGCGTTATTGGACAAGCCTTTGACCCATGCCGGCATGCCGGGTTTGTCCTGTACTGAACGCAGGCTGCGGCGGTCCAGTAGCTCGACGGCGGACACCGGTTGTTGTTTGAGCACGCTGACCGCGCGGCAGCAGCTTTCCACATCGGGGAACACCAGCAGGGCGCTGGCCTTGTGCGGGTAGTCGGGCACGGTGTTGTAGGTCACCGCACTGATAAAGCCCAGAGTGCCCTCGGAGCCGACCAGCAAGTGGCTGAGAATATCCAGCGGCTGATCAAAGTCGATCAGGGCGTTGAGCGACAACCCGGTGGTATTTTTTAGTCGGTACTTGTGGCGGATTTTCGCGGCCAGTTCAGTGTTAGCACGGGTGCTGCGCCCCAGTTCGCTGAGTTGCTCCAGCAGCTCGGCGTGGGTGGCGAAAAAGCGCGTGACGCTGAGCGGGTCTTCACTGTCCAGCACCGTGCCATCGGCCAGCACCAAACGGATGCCGGCCAGGGTGTGGTAGCTATTTTGCGCAGTACCGCAGCACATACCACTGGCGTTGTTGGCGACGATGCCGCCGATTTTGCAGGCGTTGATCGAGGCCGGGTCGGGGCCGATTTTGCGCTGAAACGGCGCGAGTACGGCATTCGCCTGAGCGCCGATTACGCCGGGTTGCAGGCGAATCTGCGTGCCCTGGCCGCGAATCTCCCGACCGTTCCAGTTGTCGCCCAAGACGATCAGCACTGAATCGCTGATGGCTTGCCCGGACAGGCTGGTGCCAGCGGCGCGGAAGGTCACCGGCACCTGATGCACACCTGCCAGTTTGAGCAGCTCAACCACTTCCTGTTCCGCTTCGACGCGCACCACCAGCTTGGGAATCAGCCGGTAGAAGCTGGCGTCGGTGCCGAAGGCCAGGGTCGACAGCGGATCGTCGAAACGACGGTCGGCCGGGATCAGGCATTCAACAGCGGTGAGAAAATCGGCAGGCAGGCTCATGCAGGCTCCAGATCAAAATGCGGCTTTAGGATGCAGCGTGGTGCAGTTCGCGTACCAGTGAATCGGCGCTGATTTCGCTGATCGATTTGGCCCCGGTCAGCACCATGGCCACGCGCATTTCTTTCTCGATCAAATCCAGCAAGTTGCTTACGCCCGCTTCGCCGTCGGCTGCCAGCGCGTAGATAAAGGCGCGGCCGAGCATCACCGTGTCAGCACCGAGAGCAATCATCCGCACCACGTCCAGACCGGTGCGAATGCCGGAATCGGCAAGAATCGCCAAATCGCCTTTAACCGCATCGGCAATCGCCGGCAGGGCGCGAGCGCTGGAGAGCACGCCATCAAGCTGGCGACCACCGTGGTTGGACACGACGATGCCGTCGGCACCGAAGCTCACTGCATCCTTAGCGTCCTGTGGGTCGAGAATGCCTTTGATGACCATCGGGCCATCCCAAAACTCGCGAATCCACTCCAAATCCTTCCAGCAGATGGAGGGATCGAAGTTCTCGCCCAGCCAGCCGATGTAATCGGCCAAACCGGTGGGGTTGCCGCGGTAGGCGGAAATATTGCCGAGGTCATGGGGCTTGCCCAGCAGGCCGACATCCCAGGCCCAGCGTGGGTGGGTCACGGCTTGCAGCATGCGCCGCAGTGGCGCATTGGGGCCGCTCATGCCGGAGTGGGCATCGCGGTAGCGCGCGCCCGGTACGGGCATGTCCACGGTGAACACCAGGGTGGTAACGCCCGCGGCCTTTGCGCGCTCCAGGGCGTTTTTCATAAAGCCGCGGTCTTTCAGCACATACAGCTGAAACCACATAGGCCGGTCGATGGCCGGGGCGACTTCTTCAATCGGGCACACCGAAACGGTGGACAGGGTAAAGGGAATGCCCTTGGCCGCTGCGGCTTTGGCCGCCTGCACTTCACCACGACGTGCGTACATGCCGGTGAGGCCCACGGGCGACAGGGCCACGGGCATGCTCAGGGTTTCATTGAATAAGCGGGTTTCCAGGCTCAGTTCCGACATATTGCGCAGCACGCGCTGGCGCAGGGCGATGTCGGCCAGATCCGCCATGTTACGGCGCAGGGTGTGCTCGGCATAAGCGCCGCCGTCGATGTAGTGAAACAAAAACGGCGGCAGCTTGCGTTGGGCAGCGGCGCGGTAATCGGTGGAGGCAGAAATGATCATGGAGTCACCCGGAATCAGGAATAAGGGGTAGGCGTTTAACGCTGCGTGCCGGGCTGGCGACGCGCAGCGATCGGTCAAGTTCAGCTCGCCATCAGTGGGTCGCTGATGCCCAGTACATACACCGCAAACAGTGCGATCAAGCCAGTAAACAGTACGTAGTACAGGGTAGGCCAGACGGTCTTGCGCAGGATGCTGCCCTCGCGGCCCAGCAGGCCGACCGTGGCTGACGCCGCGACCACGTTGTGAATGGCGACCATGTTGCCGGCCGCCGCACCAATGGCTTGCACCGCGACGATCAGCGCGCTGGAGATGCCCAGGCTGTTGGCCACGCCAAACTGGAACTGGCTGAACATCATGTTGCTGACGGTGTTGGAGCCGGCGATAAAGGCACCCAGGGCACCGACGCTCGGTGCCAACAGCGGGTAGATACCGCCCACGCTATCAGCCACCCAGCGCGCCATCAGGATCGGCATGCTCGACAGCTCAGCGGTATTGACCCCGGAGTTGATCAGGATGCGCACCATTGGCACGGTAAACAGCAAGACAAAGCCTGCACTTAGCAGCACACCAGAGGATTCTTTGACTGCTGAACCGAGGTCGCGCAGCTTCATGCCATGCAGGAAAAAGGTTGCGATTACCACTGTCACCAGAATCCCGCCCGGCAGGTACAGCGGTTGGAAGTTAGCGCTGATGCCGGTTTCGCCGAGCAGATCGGGGAAGTTGAGCATTACGCCTTTGAGTGCGGCGCTTACCTCGGGGAATATCCGGCTGATCACCAGCAGCAAGCCCACCAGTACATAGGGCAGCCAGGCGCGCAGGGCGCTCATCGGCTTGGCGGTCAGCTGGTCGAGTTTCATTTCCACGGTGCCCAGCCACTCAGCCGGCCATTTGTCCGCCGGGGCGAAATCCCAAGTGGTTTTCGGCAGCAGAAAGCCCATGCGTGCGGCGCTGGTAACAATCGCCAGGCCAATCAAGCCACCGGCCAGGGACGGGAATTCAGGGCCGAGGAACACGCCAGTCAGCGCATAGGGAATGGTGAAGGCCAGGCCCGCGAAGATCGCGAACGGCAGCACTGCAAAACCGGCTTTCCAGCTTTTCTCGGTGCCGAAGAAGCGCGTCAGCATCAGCACCATCACCAGCGGCATCACGGTGCCGACGATGGCGTGGATGACTGCCACTTCACTGGTGATCAACTGCAGAAACTGCGCCCAGGAAGAACCCTGCTCAACCAGCTGTGCGCCGATGGTGGCCGAGTCCAGGCCGGTGTTGACCCCGACGATGATCGGCGTACCCACCGCGCCGAACGACACCGGCGTGCTTTGCACCAGCATGCCCATCAGCACTGCAGCCATAGCCGGGAAGCCGATGGCTACCAGCAGTGGTGCGGCGATGGCGGCAGGTGTGCCGAAGCCGGACGCGCCCTCAATAAAACAGCCGAACAGCCAGGCAATGATGATGGCCTGAATGCGCCGGTCCGGGCTGATGGTGGCAAAGCCGGCACGAATCGCGGTGATACCGCCCGAATGCTTGAGGGTGTTGAGCAGCAGAATCGCGCCGAAGATGATCCACAGCAGGCCGAGGGTAATCAGCAGCCCCTGCACGGTGGAGGCCAGGACGCGGTTGAAACTCATGTCCCAGGCGACCATGCCAACGCAGGCGGTGAGCAGGTACACCAATGGCATGGCGTGTTTGGCTGGCCAGCGCAGGCCGATCAGCAGAATGGCGGCGAGCAGGATGGGGGAAAAGGCGAGTAGAGCAAGAAGACCAGTTGACATGACGGCCTCCCCTTAACGCTGTGCGTTGAGCATGGGTAAATGCGGGTGCAGCGGTATGGCGAGTCGATAGGCAAGAGCCGGCATGGGGTGACCTCGTTGGATTCTTGGAATTGTCTTAGTCGTGTAAATTGGTAATACCAATTTACACGACTGCGCGGTCAGGGTAAGAGTGACCGCTTTAGCCTGTCAATTAGCTGCCTTACGACTTTGGTCGAAATGTGCCGCCTTGCCTGTGCGCCGAGTGGGCGATAGGCTGACCTCCAGAGGGCCCGAGAGGCCCGTGGCAGGTGGTCAAACCAGTGGAGTACGGATAATGGAAGTGGGGTCGGTGCGTCAGCGCCGTTTGTCGGACGATATCGTCAGTCAACTGGAAACCATGATTCTCGAAGGCACGCTCAAGGCCGGCGAACGCTTGCCGGCCGAGCGTGTGCTGGCCGAGCAATTTGGTGTGTCGCGGCCATCGCTGCGTGAAGCGATCCAGAAACTGGCGGCCAAGGGCTTACTGCTCAGTCGGCATGGTGGCGGCAATTATGTGGCCGAGACCCTGGGGTCGACCTTCAGTGATCCGCTGCTGCACCTGCTGGAAAGTAACCCCGAAGCCCAGCGCGATCTGCTGGAGTTTCGCCACACCCTGGAAGGCTCCTGCGCCTTTTACGCCGCGCAACGCGCCACCGAGCTGGATCGACAGCGCCTCAGCGATGCGTTTGCGCTATTGCAGGACTGCTACAGCCGCAGCGGTAAGGTGACCCGTGCCGAAGAGGGCACCGCCGATGCCAACTTTCATTTGGCGATTGCCGAGGCCAGCCATAACGCCGTGCTGCTGCACACCATTCGTGGTTTGTTCGATCTGCTCAAACGCAATGTACTGACCAACATCGGCGGCATGTATGCGCAGCGCGACGAGACCCGCGACATGTTGATCGAACAACACCGCGCTTTGTACCAGGCGATTATCGAAGGCCGCGCCGAAGAGGCGCGCACGCTGTCCAATCGGCATATCGACTATGTGCAAGAAGTGCTGGCCGAAGTGCAGCAGCAGGCGCGCCGTGAAGAGCGCGCGCAGCGTCGCGGCAAGCTGTGACGCCTCGGCGTTGCTGGCTGTGCGCCTGGATGCTGGGCTGAGTTGTTTCTGTCCATTTGATCGGCGGACTTTCTCTCGCTAAGCGCAGTTAAAACGGGCATGGTTAGGTTCTCTTGACGTCGCGGCCGCCCTCTTCGGGGCGAGCGCTATGCAACCTCAAAAGAACCTATTCATCCCTGGACCTTAAGCGCCACCGCTCGGAGATAGTTATGCCCCCTATGGATACTGAGCAACAACTGGCGGCCCGTCTGGCCCTCCTGCAAAACCCGCAAGCGCAGGACTGCACGGTTTATCGCGCCGATGAAAAGGATCAGGACCCGGATGCTGAGGAAGTGGATCTGGGTGATGCCAAGGTGCTGTTCTGCGGCCCGTTTGAGGCTCCGGCCGATTGGGACGCGGCAGAGCGCGAGGATTACTTTGGCGACAGCGCACCTGAGCTGTTTGTGAATGCGCGTATTGAATGCGAAGCCAAGCCCGGCTCAAAGAGCCATTTCACGGTGGATATCGGCGACTATGTCGCGGCTCAGCCGAGCCTGGGTGAGGTGGTGATGTATTACGTGCACGATTATCTGGATGACGACACGGGCTGCACCTATGTGCTGCACCGTGATGAAGAAGTGCTCGAGTAACGCCATCAAAACGCCGGGTTTCCTGTGAGGCCCGGCTCGTTTCCTGTTTATTTGCTGTGCGCCGTTTATCCGCGATTCGCCCTGTAGTACCGGGTTATTACCCACGCTTGGCGAATCGGCATAACACTCTGTGCTTCTCAACTCACAAAGGGAGCACGCAAATGGCCGCTAAAAAGATTCTCATGCTGGTCGGCGACTACGTCGAAGACTACGAAGTCATGGTGCCGTTTCAGGCGCTGTTGATGGTCGGTCACCAGGTGCACGCCGTGTGCCCGGACAAGACCGCCGGGCAGAGCGTACGCACCGCTATCCACGATTTTGAAGGTGAGCAAACCTACAGCGAAAAGCCGGGGCATAACTTCGCCCTGAATTTCGACTTCGCCCAAGTTAAGGCTGAAGACTACGATGCCCTCGTGGTTCCCGGTGGGCGTTCGCCTGAGTACCTGCGCTTGAACCCTCAGGTTGTGGCGTTGGTGCAGGCATTCGATAAGGCCGCTAAGCCGATTGCAGCGGTTTGCCACGGTGCTCAGTTGCTCGCAGCGGCCGGTATTTTGAAAGGGCGCGAATGCAGTGCCTATCCAGCCTGTGGCCCGGACGTGACAATGGCCGGTGGGCAGTACATCGACATCGCCGTGGATCAGGCCCACGTCCAAGGTAACCTGGTCACTGCTCCGGCATGGCCGGCGCACCCGAACTGGTTGGCGGCGTTTTTGAAAGTGCTGGGCACTCAGATCACGCTATAAAATCGAAGTCACATCTGGGGCCTGCGTGGCCCCAGCATCCAACGAGGGGAGCCGTCATGTGTGAGCTTTACGTTAAAGCCGACCCGATTCTCTACGAATCCCGCGCCCGTTCACTGCGCATTCGCGGCGTGGTCACCACCCTGCGTTTGGAAAACCAGTTCTGGGACATCCTGCGCGAGATTGCCGAAGTGGATGGCATGACCACCAATCAACTGATCACCAAGCTGTATGACGAGGTCATGGATTACCGCGGCGAAGTGGTTAATTTCGCCTCGTTTCTGCGCGTTAGTTGTACTCGATATCTGGCGCAACGCCATGCTACAGCCTCAAATCTGAGTCTCGTAAGCCGTATCGGATAGGTTTCGTATACCGGTCAGGGTAAACCGTCTTCAGCTTCCTTTTTATTCCATCCTTCCCGTGCAAATTGCCCTGGCCGTCTTTGCAAAATCATGCATTTTGCATGCTTCTATAGTGCTATTTATTTCATAACTATTTGTTTAATAAGAATTAAATATATTCCTACGAGTTGGCATGCGTGGTGCTCTATTCATTCGTGTGATTTACCAATCCAACTAACAGCCCGAAGAGAGAGACCTCGACCATGAATGCAATCGACCTGCTCAAAGCCGACCATAAAGTAGTCAAGAACCTTCTCGCTCAGCTCAGCGAAACCACCGAGCGCGCGATCAAAACGCGTACCGACTTGGTAGGCAAATTGGAAATGGAGCTGACGGTACACACAGCGCTCGAAGAGGAGATTCTTTACCCCGCTTTTAAAGCGGCCGGCGCAAAGGAAGAGGCTGAGATGTATTACGAGGCCAAGGAAGAGCATCGCACTGTGGATTCACTGGTGCTGCCAGACTTGAAGGACACCAACCCAAAAAGCCCAGAGTTTGCTGGCCGCGCCAAGGTCGTCAAAGAGCTGTTGGAGCACCACATCAAAGAAGAAGAGAGCGAGATGTTTGTGCAAGCCAAAAAAGTTCTGGGTAAAGCCAAGCTGGAGGAGCTTGGTGTGCAAATGGAAGAAATGAAAGTTCAGCTTAAAAAAGAGCTAACTGCGGCGGCCAAGTCTGGATCAAAACAGCATGCAGCTTAAATTCTTGCATCAAAATAAAGGGAGTTTGCGCCATGATTGAATCTACTACTGCCTATCGCGTTCATCCCGGCCACGGGGCCGGCGTTTCTTGGGGCGCGATATTCGCTGGGGCACTGGCCGCAGCATCACTGTCGCTGATTCTGCTACTGCTGGGAGCAGGTTTCGGTTTCAGTGCCATTTCCCCCTGGGCCAATGAAGGCGCGAGCGCCAAGACCATGGGCATCTCAGCCATCCTTTGGTTGACCCTAACCCAAGTAGCCGCTGCTGCAGTGGGCGGATACCTGGCCGGGCGGTTACGTGCCCACTGGGCGACGGTGCATGGTGATGAAGTTTTTTTTCGTGATACAGCCCATGGCTTTTTGGCGTGGTCGGTAGCAACGTTGCTGAGCGCAACGCTGGTGTTGGGGGCCGTCGGTGGGATCTTGGGTGCAGGTGCCAAAGTCGGTGCGAATGTGGCCTCCGGTGCTGCCACCGCTGCTACGTCGGTTGCGGCGGCGAGCCAAGAAAACTGGATGTCCTATTACACGGACTCGTTGTTCCGCTCAGTTGATCCTGTTCCTGCTGCTGACGGCATGACGCCGCCATCAGATACGGCTCAGGCGGGTATGGAGGCTGGACGGATCTTCACCAGCAGCATCGCTCAAGGCCAATTGAGTGAAGACGATAAGCAGTATCTGGGGCAGGTAGTCGCCCAGAACACCAACCTGACTAAGGTCCAAGCTGAGGCGCGCGTGCAGGAAACCTATGCTCGTACTGTGCAGGCCTTGCAACAGGCTGAAGAGCAAGCCCGTGCCGCTGCAGATACCGCGAAAAAAGCGGCTGCTTGGACATCACTTTGGATGTTTATTGCCCTGTTGTGTGGTGCCTTTATCGCCAGCCTGACTGCAACCTTTGGTGGTCGCCAGCGTGATCAAGTGACCTATAGCCGTGACCTCGGCTGATCCCCAACCTTTTCAATATTGGAGAATCTTATGCGCTCTTTACTGCTCTGGGTACTCGGTGTGCCAATCCCGCTCATCATCTTGATTGCAATTATTCTTTAATCGCACAGTTGTGCGCTGACTGATTGCTATCCCCATACCGCGCTCATTGAGCGCGGTATTTTTTGCCTAAAGCAATTGTTTGCCCAGCATGAAAGCGGTCGGGTAGCAGGTTAGCATTGGCTCGTCGTAGCCAGAGATAGTCTAGTTCGCGCTCCACTGGCTGGGGCATTCGACCCGTCCGAGAGTAGCTTATTGCGCCGGCGGGGCTGCGATGCGCAATGCCGGATCGCCCAGCGGATGGCTGAGTGCATCGAAGAAACGCAGCTCCACGTCCTGTTCGGCGAACAGCGTGGTGTAGTGCTGTTTCTGCTGCTGGATAAACATCGGGTTGTGCGGGTAGATCGAGATGGCTAGGGTCTTCAGTCGGGCCTGCTGCAAGGCCTGAACCAGATGCTGATCCTGCGCCGCCAGGTTATGGCCGAAGATGCACAGGGCTTCTTTGGGCTGGGCCAACTGGCTGTAGCAGAACGACAGGTAATCCGAGCTGCGGATGGCTTTGAGTTTATCGGTGCTGCTGCCTTCGTTGACGAACAGCGGAATATCGCCCAGGTGATTGATGGCGAAGCTGGCCAGCAAGGTGCTTTCTGATGAGTTTAGGATGCGCGTGCTGCCGTCAAAATTCTTTACCAGATGCATGCCGCCGTGCAGGTAGAGCATGCGCGTGGCGCTGCCTTGAGGGTTGTTATTACCGAGGTCGAAGGTCGAGTCCGGGCCACGGAATAAATCTTCGAACGCCTCTGGCGTCTGCATCACGGCCCAGTAATTGAGCAGGTCGTAATTACCTGAATACACCGTTTGGTACTGGCTGAGTGCGCTGTTGATGCGCGTCAGGCTGTTGGCTTGCATCTGGCTCCAAGGAATATGCACTGAACGCACGGCGTGGATCAGCGCTTCCTTGATGGCGAAATAGCGATGGCGCGGCGACGATGAGTTGATGGTCAGTGCGGCATTGACTCGAATGCTGTTCTTTAACGCGCTGAGCACTTGCTCGAAATTGCTGGTATCCAGCGCGCGGAACACGCTCAGTTCGGTGGGGCTGAGCGGGCGGTTCTTGGTGGTTTGCGCTTCGTCAAACAGCGAGAAATACGCAAACTTGCGCCATACCGCCAGGCTCGCGCCATTGCCGATCAGCAGCTCGGTAAAGCCAATGCTGCTGTTCAGGGTGGTCCAGTCTTCGAGTTCGCCAGTAAGTGCCGGGAGTTTCATAGTCGCTATTCGTCGCCTTGAGCCAGGGGTGCGCAGGGCGCGACTTTAGCATGGGGCACAGTTGCAACTGGCGTGGTCTGCATCGCGGTGGCTGTTTTCGTTTGAGCGGATGTGGCCGCCCATTGCACTGTAAGAATGCTGCCCAATACGGCCAATAAGCCGAGTAATGCCACGCCGGTGATGCTCTGCCCCAGTAAGGCCCAGCCCAGCAGCACCGCCATGAGCGGGCTGAGCAAACCCAGGGATGACACGGCCACCGGGGTTAAGCGGGCGATGCCGCGAAACCACAACACATAAGCCAGCAACGCGCCGAACAGCGACAGGTAGGCATAGCCGAGCCATTGCAAAAGGCTGAGGGACGGCAGTGGCGGGTCCATCAACCAGGCGACGGGCAGCAGCAACAGGCCGCCCAGCAACAGCTGCCAGCCGGTAAACGCCAAGAGCGGCAACTTGAGTGACCAGCGCCGTGTGAGGTAGGTGCCACTGGCCATGCAGGCGGTGCCGACAAAGGCGGCGACAATTCCGACCGGGTCCCAGCTCGCTCCGGGTGCTAACAGCAGGGCGGCCATCCCGGCGATGCCGACCACGCTAGCGGCAACCGCGAGTGATGCCGGTCGCTGGCGATCCATCGACCACACCAGCCCCATCACTAGCAGCGGCTGAATGGCCCCGACTACAGCCGCCAAGCCACCCGGCAAGCGATACGCGGCGACAAACAGCAAGGCTTGAAAGAAGCCGATATTCAACGCTGCCAACGTCAGCAGGCGCGGCCAGTCTCTGCGCGGCGGCAGGTAGCGACTGTACAGCACCAACAGTAAACCAGCGGGCAGGGCGCGCAGCAGCGCAGCGGTAAAGGGCCGGTCCGGCGGCAGGATCTCGGTGGTGACGATATAGGTCGACCCCCAGATGGCGGGTGCCAGTGCGGTAATCAATACATCCAGCCAGGTGTTGCGCGAAGTTAGGCGGTCCATGCATTTGTCTCGCATTCAAGATAAAATGCGAGGCTAATGCCAACTTGTCTTGAGTTCAAGATAAAAATCTTCAGGGGTAAGCCAATGGCGATTCAACGGCAGATGGATGCGGTCGATGCAATTCTTCAGCAGTGGGGGCGCGAACGGCCTGATCTGGATGTCAGCCCAATGGGCGTGATCGGCCGGCTCGGGCGCTGCTCGGCGTTACTGCGCCGCGAACTGGATAAAGTCTTTAGTAGCTTCGGTATGACCGCCTGGGAGTTCGATGTGCTGGCCACCTTGCGCCGCGCCGGCGAGCCTTTCTGCCTTGCTCCGACGACTCTGTTTTCTACACTGATGATTACCTCCGGCACCATGACCCGGCAGTTGCAGCAGCTCGAAGCGTCAGGGCTGGTCAGTCGTCTGGCCAATCCCAGCGATGCACGTAGCATGCTGGTGCAGTTGACGCCGGCCGGGCTGGAGTTGATTGATCGGGCGGTGACGGCACATGTCGCCAATGAGACGCGGCTTTTAGCGCCGATTGCGGCCGCAGAATTAGCGCAACTGGATGCGCGGTTATCTGAGCTGTTGGCTGTTCTGGAGCCGGTAGCCGAGTGATGTTCCTGTAAGCCCGGCGCAAGCAGACTGGGCGACGAAGCGAGGTGAGTGATGAGCAACGAACTAGTGATTGAAGATATTCAACTGGGTGACGGCAAGGAAGTGGTCAAGGGTGCGCTTATCACCACCCAATACAACGGATTTCTCGAAGATGGCAGCACGTTCGATTCCTCCTATGCGCGCGGCAAGCCTTTCCAGTGCGTGATCGGCACCGGTCGGGTCATCAAGGGCTGGGACATCGGCATGATGGGCATGAAGGTTGGCGGCAAGCGCAAGCTGTTCGTGCCCTCGCACCTAGGCTACGGCGAGCGTGAATTCGGCGCGCATATCAAGCCGCACGCCAATCTGGTCTTCGAGATCGAGCTGCTGGAAGTGCTGACGCGCGATGATTAAGTGAGGGACGTCCTCTGCCAGAGGCGGCCCTCTGCACCAATGTCGTGGCCCGGTTCTGGTGCTTACGTAGGATGGGTGGAGCAACGCGATACCCATCACTTCCTCTGACGAATCAAGCGCTGAGCCGATAGCTGCATGGGTATCGCTGCGCTTAACCCATCCTACGAGCGATTAACCAGTCTCTGAATAACGCTGTGGCAGCAGACAGGGGGCGGGCGAGGTCGTGTACGACGAATTCAGCCAGCCCCGTTTCAACAAAGTGCTCTGTCACACGTACCAAATCACCCTTGTCGATTGCCTCTTGCGCCATAAATGCCCAAGCGAGACCAATGCCTGTGCCTTGTTGAATTGCCGCGTAGGTCAGGGTGAGTTGGTTGAAGGTAGGGTTGGATTTGGGCGGTTGGTAGGCCATATCAAAGTGGGCAAACCAGTCGCGCCACTCGAAGCAGTCCCATGTCGACGCCAGTTGGATCAAGGGCAGTTTTGCCAGTGCGTCGAGCGTTTTCACCTCGCTACCGCTCACGCCTGGGCGAGCCAATGGATAGATGACTTCGGGGATTAGCGGGGTCGCCTCCAGGTTCGGCCAGTCACCGCTGCCATAGAGAATCGCCAGGTCATGCTCGGGCACCATAAACGGCATGATGTCGTTACTGGCGTGGATGTGGATGGTGATGTGCGGATGTTCGGCATTGAATTCGAGTAGGCGCGGGAATAACCAAAACTGCGAAACCGCATGGGTCGCCAACACGGTGACGGTATTGGGATGGTGGGTTGTACTAATTCGCTGCCCCGTTAAATGTATGCGTTGCAGTGCCGGCACGACCTCTTGCTGGTAGATCCCGCCTGCTGTTGACAGCTCAACGCCGCGAGCGCCCCTGACAAATAGCGCAACGCCGAGAGCTTGCTCGAGGGTGCGTATCTGTTTGCTGATCGCGCTTTGGGTCACGCACAACTCATCGGCGGCGCGGGTAAAGCTGCCCAAGCGAGCCACGGACTCGAAAGCAATTAACGTATCGAGTGGAGGCAGGTGGTGAAAGCGTGCGGACATTAGACGTTCTCAACAAATGGCATGCCTGTTTGGAATGACAGCATGCGGCAATGTCGCTACAGACCTCAATGCTTTAGCCATAAAGTCGCCACCTTGAATGAAAGGGAAGAGCGGCATGAAGAAGGCAGTAGTCCAAGGTGGCATGGCAGGAGCTCTTTGGGGTGCCGTGATAGTGGCACCTGCATTGATTCCGGATGTTCACCCGGTGGTGATCAGCTGCGTGCGGTTTTTGCTCTATGGGTTATTTGCGACCCTGATAGCACTGCCCAATGCTCGCGCGTTATTTCGCCGGCTGACTCGCCAGGATCAACGACTCCTGCTTGAGCTGGCGCTGACCGGCAACCTGCTCTATTTCATCTTGTTGAGTGCGGCCGTGCAGGATGCCGGCGTTGCAACGGCATCGCTTATTAATGGGCTGATTCCCATCGCGGTGATGCTGATGGGGCGCCGTTATAGCCAGGTCAGTTTGCGCTCAATGCTGTTCTCGCTCGCACTGATTTTCACCGGCATTATCTGGCTCAACCTTCCAGCCGTTATGGCGGTCATTCGCGGTGAGGGCGGCATGCGGCAGATGCTGGGGGCCGGTTACGCCTGTCTCGGTGTGCTGTCATGGTCGTGGTTTGCACTGCGCAATGCTCATCAGCTCAAAACAGGGCGTTTCACTCCGGGGGAGTGGTCAACGCTGCTCGGCATAACAACCGGTTTTATGGCCTTGCTGCTGAGTGTAATGGTGATCCTGACTCAGCCGCAGCTAGTGCCCACCGACCTTAGTCGTGAACGCCTCACGATCTTTATGCTGACCGCTTTGTTTATGGCCATTGCCGGTTCGTGGGTGGCTAACGCGCTGTGGAACGCGGCGGCGCAACGCTTGCCCGTCTCTATCGGCGGGCAATTGATTATTTTCGAAACCCTTTGCGCGCTGTTCTACAGCTACTTATTGGCGTGGGCACTGCCCAGTGCTGTGGAGGTACTCGGCATGCTGTTGGTGCTAGGGGGTGTGTGCTGGACGATCCGCACGGAAAGCCGCAGCGTTATCCCCAAACGGCTGCATATGGCCTAACTCGAACTAGATCATTGTGGGTTTGTGCGATCACGCCCAGCAGGCCCGTAGTGTGTGGCGCTGCTGGGGGGCTTTCACCGGGCTAGCCGGCTTCTTGGCGGGTCAAACCCACTGATCATTACGCTTGCGCCGTACCCGCAACATGGTCGGTAGGATCAGCCCAGCGAGTAGCCCCGCCCCGGCAATGCCACCGCCATACACCATGTAGCGTGTCAGTACCTGTTGGTTTTCTTCGCCCAATTGCGCTTGCAGCTCACGTAGCTCGGAGTTGGCTCGGCTTAACTCTATATCCAGAGTCGAACGGGCGGTTTGCAGCTCGTCGATCAGGGTTTTGCGTGAGTCCAGGGTTTCCTGCATGCCCTGTACGCGGGGTTCCCAAGTGCCATTGATGCCTTCTAGCTCGGCACTCAGGTCGCTCACTTTTTGTTCAAGCTGCGGCAGGTGTTCGGCCTGGCCGGGTACTTCTTGCAGGTCTTTGTTGGCAATCCACACGGCATCGCCACCTTCGCCGCGAACCTGGCTGTAATCGCCGTCGGTGCGCAGCAAGGTGACCTTCTGCCCGGAGGTGAGTGTGCCAACGATACGGTAGCCGTTGGTTGGGCCGCTGCGCACAAAGGTATTCAGGCTGTCACTGACCCAGCGCGTATTACCGGCATTTGTTTCAGCGTGGGCGCTAACGCTGGCCAGTAGGCACGCAGCCAGGGTGAGGTTGTGCAACGAAGGGACACGGGAGGGGAAGTGACGAAATAGGAACATGGGGCAATCTTCACATGGCGATTGAACGAAACCCTGTAAACGGGTGCGATAAAAGCCGGCCAAGCGAATGAGTGAAGACAAATACGCGATCAGGATGGCGCACTGCAGCAGAGCTGCCAGGTGGGCAAATGGCCATGCAATCCATCCAGTGGGCCGACAGCAGACAGACACTGGGGGAGTGAGTGGAGTTCACTTACCTTAGCCGAGAAGGTGGATGTTGCGCGTGGTTAGCACGGCCTCACCGTTGCGCGCGGGCCGTGCTGTTTTACTCTTTAGTCGCGCCTAGTCTTTCTCTTTTGCGGGGGATGCGTTTGTCTGTTGCATGGCTGTGGCTGTGGCTGTGGACGTGGCGGCAGTGGCACTGCTGTCGGCCACGCCGGTGGTGTTGCCGAGTAGGCTGCCTGTCGCGGTTTGCAGATAGGCTTGCAGTTGCTGAGTCAGCGTGTCGCCCGGCATCGGGGGCGCCAGTAGGGTGGCTTGCGGGTGTGCGCCCAGTTGGTAGCGGTAGCGGCGCGGCTCCATATCCTTGGGCAGGATCAGGATTTCTTCACCCTTGAGCATGGCCACTGTCTGGTCGCTGCCTGAGGGTTTGATGATGGCGAAGCCAGGGTCGTTGGCCGGTAGGCTCAGCAGGTCGCGGCCCCAGCACTGCTGGCGCACTGTGCCGCCAAGCCGACCCATGATGGTTGGCACGATATCGACTTGGCTCGCAACGATGTCCTGGGTGGCGCCGAAGGTGTTCTGGATGCCAGGGGCAATAAGCAGCAATGGAACATGAAAGCGGAACAGGTCCATTTCGGTCAGTTGCTCTTTGGCGGCAAAACCATGATCGCCCACCACCACGAACAGGGTGTTCTTGAAGTAAGGAGCCTGGCTGGCTTTTTCAAAGAATTGCCCGAGTGCCCAATCGGAATAACGCATGGCTGTCAGGTGCTGATCAAGCGAGTCATGCCCGCTAACCTGCTCGACCGGCAAGACGTCCGGCAGGGCGTAAGGGGTGTGGTTGGAGAGTGTTTGCAGCAGCGCGTAGAAGGGTTTGTCCGGGTCTTGCTTGAGTAGCTCCTCGGCGGCGCGGTCGAACATGTCCTGGTCGGACACCCCCCAGGTTGGGTCAGCCACCACCGGGTTCACAAAGTCATGGCGGCCAATAAAGTTGCTCATGCCTTGGTTGCCGAAGAAGCCGCGCTGGTTGTCCCAGGCAAAATCACCGTTATAGACATACAAATCGTTGTAGTCACGGGCGCTGAGTAGCTGCGCCAAACCGGAAAACCCATGGCCGCCTTCCGGGGTCTGCATCAGGTATTCGAAACCGGGCAGATTAGGGAAACAGGCCATGCTGGCGAACATGCCCTGGTGCGTGTGGGTGCCATTGGCGAAGAAGTTTTTGAATAACAATCCTTGCTTAGCCAGTCGGTCAAAATTCGGCGTGATCGCTGCGTCGCTGCCCAGGGCACCGACAAAGTGGCCCGCAAAGCTCTCCATCAGAATCACCACCACATTGCGCACAGGCAGCTGGGTGTCGCTGGGCGACAGTGAGTCACGGCGTACGGCAGCGGTATCAGGGTCGACCAGCGTGTCGTGGGCGCTGAGCAGTAGCTCGCGGGTTACGGCAGTGGCCTCGACAGCCGGCATGCTGGCTTTCCAGACCTTGTGGCTATCGTCCGCGTAGCGACTCTTCGCCGCGGTGTACAGGCTGAGCGCGCCATTGAGACCCAGCTGATTGGCAAACATTGATTCGGTGGTAAACGCATCGCCCCAGCGTAGCGGTGGGCCCTGACGCAAGGTGCCGCGCGCGGCGAGTACGGAGAGCGTCAGGCACAGCAGCAGTACCAGGCCATGGCTGGCGTATAGCGCCATGGGCCGTTGTAGCTGTGGCTGTTGGTCGTTGTCTTTGCGGCGTGTGAGCCAGTCGATCCTGCTCAATAACAGGATAAATGTGCTGCTCAGCAGGGCCCACGCCAGCAGCAGGCGTACCACGGGGAAGCCATACCAGAGCATGCTCAGCACGGTCGCGGGGTCTTCCTGTAAGTATTGGAAGACCAGGGCATTAAGGCGCTGATGAAACTCCTGATAGAAGTTCAGCTCGATCAAACCGAGCAAAATCGCCAGGCTGGCGCAGGCGCTTAGCCACAGCCGTTGCCAGGTGCGATGTGTCATCGCCGGTCGCCAGGCCAGGGCTAGCGTCAGCGGGGCGCAGATAAATACCACCAGGCGCAGGTCGAAGCGCACGCCGTTGCTAAAGGCTTCGCCCAGCCCCTGCCAGGCGGCATCGTCCAGCAGCTCGCGGTTAAACAGCAGCAACGCCACGCGCAACAAGGACAGCAGCAGTACAAGTAGCACCGCGCTACTGAATAAGAAGGCCAGATGCTCGCCGAGACCGATCCGGTTGAAGGTATCGGGTGTGGCTGCGCGTGCAGAGGAACGGCGGGGCATGAATGAGCAGCCTTATAAGAATAAGTGGCGAACGGATTAAATGAGGATCAAGCCCCAGGTCAGGCCGATCAGGAGCAGGGCGATAAATTGCGCGGCGCTGCCCATGTCTTTGGCCTGCTTGGACAGTGGGTGAATGCTCAGGGAAATACGATCGACGGTGGCTTCGATGGCAGAGTTGAGCAGCTCGACGATCAATGACAGCAGCGGCACGATCATCAGCAATACACGCTCACTGCGTGTGACGTCGACCCAGCAAGCCAGCGGCAGCAGCAGCCCATTGAGCAGGAGCAGTTGGCGGAACGCCGCTTCGCCGCGATAGGCCGCTTGTAAGCCCATAAGTGAATAGCCACTGGCGTCGACAATGCGTCGTAGTCCAGTGCGGCCTTTGAGCGACAGGGCGTCATGCGTATCTAAAATGGGTTTGCCGTTCATGCTGGCAGCTCTAGTTGTTCAGGCTGCCAGTGGCGTTGCGGGGGATATACAGGAGGCGCGTAATCGTGGGCGGGGAAAGCATGCATGGCTGAGCGTCCAGTGGGGGAACGCTCGCCACACTAAACAGCCATGCATCAACAGCCTGTTAAGAGGATGTGAAAATTTCGTCAGTTGCCTGGCTAAAGCTCACCTTAAAGCAGGTGCCACCCTCGGTCTGGTTATGCACCGAGATCATCCAGCCTTGTTTGGCACAAATCCGTTTGACCAGTGAAAGCCCCAGCCCCAGTCCTTCGCCGCGCGCCTGGGGGCCGCGCACGAATGGTTGGAAAATCTGTTCGTGTTGATCGTGGGGGATGCCGGCGCCGCTGTCCTCCACACGAAACCCGTTGCCTTCCAGTACCAGGCGGACAAAGCCGTGTTCGGTGTAATGCAACGCGTTGCGCAGCAAGTTAGCCATCACCGTGCTGAGAAATGTGGCGTTGTAGCAGCCACTGTCGCGACCTTCTTCTGCGAATTCAAAGGCCAGCCCCTTGCCTTTGAACATGGGTTCCCAGCGCTCGACCTGTGCCGCGGCGACACTGGCCAGGCTACTGTCTGCCACAAAGGCCGTTTCATTGGCTTTGTCCCGGGCCAGCTGCAAAAAGGTTTGCACCAACTCGCGCATTTCTTCGCTGGCCCTGGCGATACGCTCAAGTTGTTGGCGCTCACGGGGCGACAGAGTGGCTTCGGCAAGCAGCTCGCAGGAGGTTGCGATGACCATCAGCGGTGTACGCAGTTCATGGCTGACATCGCTGGTGAACAATCGCTCGCGCTCCAGCGAATGCCGTAGCTGGCCTAGGGTGCTGTCGAAGGCAGCAGCCAGTTGACCCACTTCGTCATCGGGATAGTCCGGTGCCAGGGGCGGAGCCAGTGTGTGTTGCTGGTCGCGGTGACGCACTTGTTGCGCCAGCCGGCTGACTGGGGCCATGACTTTGCGCGCCATCACCAGGCCCAGCGCCCAGGCACCCACCACGGTCAGGAGAAAGCCGGCAAAAACCACGTTGAACAAGGCCTGCTCACGCGCTTCGAACTCATGTTGCTCTTGCACCAGCTGATAGGTGTTGCCGTTGATTTCTTTTACAAACACATAAAAGGCCTTCTCCTCGTCAACCACCTCATTAAATCCCTCCGGTAGTCCCGCGTACTGCTCTGGAATAGCGTACTCGGCAAGGTTGGAGGCAAAGAACCGGGTGCTGGAATCGAGGCGAGGAGTGATGCCATGTTTGAGGTCTTCATGCAGCACCGTGTCCAGCTCGCGGTTGAGCTCCTCGGATACCAGGTGCTCTTCAATGACGTGCACCACGGCCACGATGCTCAAGGAAAACACGCCGCTAACCAACACGGTCATGAGCACAAAGGCAATCAGGATACGTCGCGCGAATGGCTGTTTAGACGCCATGGGCATGCTCCGCCAGGCGATAGCCAACCCCATGCAGGGTGTGCAGCAGCGGTGTGGCGAAGGGCTTATCCAAGACCTGGCGCAGTTGGTGGATATGGCTGCGCAGGCTATCGCTGTCGGGGCTGTCATCGCCCCAGAGGGCTTCCTCTAATGCCTCGCGGCGGATCACGGCCGGGCTTTTCTGCATCAGTACGGCCAATAGCTTGAGGCCGATGGGATTGAGCTTGAGCGGTTTGCCCGCGCGGCTGACATGCAGCGTATCGAGGTCATAAATCAGGTCGGCGACTTTCAGTTGGCGTTTACGGCTGCCTTGGCTGCGGCGCAGGATCGCTTCAATCCGTGCCACCAACTCGGACAGGGCAAACGGCTTGATCAGGTAGTCATCGGCACCGACATTGAGCCCCTGTAAGCGGTCGTCCAAAGCGTCGCGGGCGGTCAGCATGAGGATTGGCACTTCACTGTGGCCATCTTCGCGCAGGCGTTTGCACACCTGATAACCGTCAATGCCAGGCAGCATGATGTCCAGCACGATCAGGTCATAGTGGCCGCTGCTGGCCAGGTGTAGGCCACTCAAACCATCCTGCGCGCAATCGACACTGAAGCCTTTGAGCTGCAGGTAGTCGAGGATGTTGGCCAGGATATCGCGGTTGTCTTCGATGACCAGAATGCGCATGGGGCTGTTCTCTTTCGGCTTTGACGTATTTTTCACATCGCGTTGACGCGTCTCTCACAGATGCAATCGCACACTGCGGCACGTTCATCCAACCGGGATCATACGATGCCTCAGCTTCATTTCGCGCAACTTCGTTATCTGTCGATCATCGTGCTGACATGGTTGGCGGTGTTCTTTCTGACCCGCAGCACATTGTTGGCCAGTCATCTGGCGGACGCTCACGTAGGGGCTGGGCAACTGCTCAGCCTATACGGGGTCGGCTTGGTGTACGACCTGAGCTTTTTGCTCTATGCCAGTCTGCCCATGGCCCTCTACCTGCTGCTGTGCCCACGCCGCCTATGGCAACAGCGCTGGCATAAACAGCTGCTGCTCGGTGTGGTCGGGGTGAGCCTGTTTGTCATGCTGTTTACGGCGGTGGCGGAGTGGCTGTTCTGGGATGAGTTTGGCGTGCGCTTCAACTTTATCGCCGTCGACTACTTGGTGTATTCCGAGGAGGTGATCAACAACATCCTCGAGTCGTACCCGATTTACCCACTGCTGGCGTTGTTGGCGATGATCGCCGTGGCGGCGACTGCACTGTTGCGTAAAGCCGTAATGGCGGCATTGGATGCACCGCGCTTGCGCCCTGCGCCGGCACTGCTCAGCGTATTGGCTGTGCTGCTGTTGGCCGGGTTGAGCAGTGTGTTGATTGGTCAAGATGCGCCGCGCGGCACCGATGGCAACGCGTATCAGCGTGAGCTGGCGAGTAATGGGCCGTTCCAGTTCTTTGCCGCGTTCCGTAACAACGAGCTGGATTACCAACAGTTCTACGCCACGCTGGCGGCGCCTGAGGTGGCCAGTTTGTTGCGCAGCGAGATCAGTGAGCCCAACGCGCGTTTTATCGGCAGTGACCCGCAGGATATTCGCCGCACTATCGACAACCCTGGGCAGCCCAAGCGCTTGAACGTGGTGTTGGTGACTATTGAAAGCCTCAGTGCCAAATACTTGGGCAGCTTTGGTGACAGCCGCGGATTAACCCCCAACCTCGATCAGCTGCGTAAGCAGAGCCTGAGTTTCAGTAATTTCTACGCCACCGGCACCCGTACCGATCGCGGTCTGGAAGCCATTACCCTGTCGATTCCCCCCACGCCGGGGCGCTCCATCGTCAAGCGCATTGGGCGTGAGTCAGGCTATGGCAGCCTGGGCCAACAGTTCAGTGCGCAAGGCTATGACAGCGTGTTTATCTACGGTGGGCGTGGCTACTTCGACAATATGAACGCCTTCTTTGGCGGCAACGGTTACCGCATCGTCGACCAGAGCAGCGTGGCCGAGGCGGATATGGTGTTCCAGAACGCCTGGGGCATGTCCGATGAGGACATCTACAAGCAGGCAATAAAAATCGCCGATGCCGACCACGCCGCCGACGAACCCTTCTTCCTGCAGGTGATGACCACCTCCAATCACCGGCCCTATACCTACCCAGAAGGGCGCATCGACATCCCGTCTGGCGATGGCCGTGAAGGCGCGGTGAAGTACACCGACTATGCCATTGGCCAATTTCTCGCCCAGGCGCGGGATAAGCCCTGGTTCAAGCAGACGGTGTTTATCTTTGTCGCCGATCACACGGCAGGAAGCGCCGGCAAGGAAGACCTGCCGGTGGCCAACTACCACATTCCTTTATTTATCTATGCCCCGGCACATATTCAGCCGCGTGAGTTCAGTGACCTGGCCAGCCAGATCGACCTGGCGCCCACGCTGTTGGGTTTACTGAATATGGACTATGTGTCGACCTTCTTCGGCCGCAATGTGCTGCGCGATGACCGTGCTCCAGGGCGTGCCTTACTGGGTAACTATCAGCACCTGGGGCTGTTCGACGGCAGCAGCCTGGCGATCCTCAGCCCGCGTAAAAGCATGCGTCGTCATGATGATGCGCTGGGCCTGAGTCATGAGGTGAAGGTGGACGCCAGCGACAGTCTGGAACGACGCAACATTGCCTATTACCAAGGCGCCAGCCATGCCTTCAAAAAGCACCTGATTGCCTGGCGGCCGAGCGTTTTACCCGACGCGCAACTGAGCAAGCGCTAACCCTCAATTTTTGCAGGCACTGCTCGGCAGTGCCTGAGCTGGAGCACCGTTATGCAGGCCAATCGGTCTACCGAGTTCTCACGTTATTTTGATTTCCGTCTGGGCTTGGGTATCCCTGTGGCGCTGATGGTCTTGCTGTTGCTGTTTGATCCCAGTGGCCTGGATTTCGCCATCGAGCATCTGTTCTATCAGCCAGGCCTCGGTTTTATCGGCAAGCGCCATGTGTGGCTGGAAGACATCCTGCATGACCGAGCCAAGCAGCTGGTCATCGTGTTTGGCGTGCTGGCGATTATTGGCTTGGTCATCAGTCTGCTGCCGACCCGGCTTAGGCAATGGCGACGACCATTGGGGTTTCTGGTGCTGGCGCTGGGACTGTCGACCAGCATCGTCACGCCCTTGAAGGCCCTCACCGGTGTGCATTGCCCTTGGAGCTTAAGTGAATTTGGTGGCACGGAGACCTTTACCCCATTGCTCAGCGAGCGCGCCGTGACTGAAAAGCCGGGTCGTTGCTGGCCGGGCGGGCATGCCTCATCGGGGTTTTCCCTGCTGGCGCTGTTTTTTCTGTTGCGTGATAAGCGCCCGCGTCGTGCGCGCCTCGCTTTGGTTTTTGCGTTAGGGCTGGGCGCAGTGTTTTCGCTCGGACGGATGATGCAAGGCGCGCACTTTTTGTCACACAACTTGTGGACGCTGCTCTTCGACTGGCTGATCTGCCTGCTCTGCTATCGCTGGATACTCTATCGCGCCCCGTTACCGCAACGTGTCGCAAAACTGCAGCTTGAATTACTAGAGGGCTAACGGATGCCAACTTTTATCTATGTATGCCGTCTTGGTTTTGCCGCATTGCTCTTTACCCTGGCGTTAGTGGCGCTGCCAAGCAGCCTGGCCTGGAGTGCGTTGCCGGCGCAGTGGCTGTCGAGTAACCCGGTGCGACCACTGAGCTGGGCGCAGCCGATTGATAAGAGCTTCAATCTCTATGGCATGCAGCCTGACTTGTATCGCAGCGCGCTGCCGCAGGCTTCAGCGCAGCCGCTGCTGAAATCCCTGGGCATTGCCACGGTGATCAATTTTTATCAGCGCGGTGATGGCAGCTGGTTGCATGACCCGCAGATACACCAGGTGCAACTGCCTTTGCGCACCGACCGGATTGATGACGCGGATGTACTAGAGGTCTTGCGCAGCATTCGCCAGGCCCAAGCCCGTGGGCCGGTGTTGATTCACTGCAAGCACGGACAGAACCGCACCGGCTTGATTGCCGCAATGTATCGCGTGGTCTACCAAGGCTGGAGTAAGCAGCAGGCGTTGGCCGAGATGCGCGGTGGCGGCTTTGGTGGTGAAGACCGCATGGGAGACGCCGAGCGCTATCTGCGCGAGGTTGATATTCAGAAACTACAAGTGGCCTTGGCCAGCGGCACATGCAGTACCACGCCCTGGGCGTTGTGTACGGTCACAAACTGGTTTGATAAGGCGTTCAACGGGTGATCAAGGTGGCTCTATCGGTCTTGGCTGCTGGCATAAGTCGCGCGTATTCCGGTGGTCGGTTGATGGCTGCGTTTATCTGCATCGCATTGCTGCTGAGCGGCTGCCAAAGTACCCGTGAGTTGTTGCAGGCCGAGGGTTATCCGCCAGCATTTGTCGACGGTTTTGAGGCCGGTTGTAGCAGTGGCCGACAGGCTGCTGGCGCCCTCGATGGCTTTCGCAAAGACGTGCCGCGCTACCTGGTAGCGCCCTTATATGCCCAGGGCTGGGACGATGGTTTTCGCCAGTGCCAGGCGCGGCAGAGCAGCGAGTTCGAGCGTGAGTGGCAGGATGATGGCTGGCGCGACCGCGACCGTGAGTGGCGCACGCATGTTGACCAGGCGATGGCCCAGGCATTGCGGCGCAGATAAGGCTGCAAAAACAACAAACCCGGCACTCGGCCGGGTTTGTGGTAACGCTACAACGTTTACTTAATCTCGACCGCCAGGCTGTCGTGGATCTTCTTGTTCCAGATCGCCGGGCCGGTGATGTGCACCGACTCGCCCTTGGTGTCGACCGCCACAGTAACCGGCATGTCTTTCACTTCGAACTCGTAGATCGCTTCCATACCCATTTCTGGGAAGGCCAGCACGGTGGATTTTTTGATCGCTTGTGACACCAGATAAGCGGCGCCGCCAACGGCCATCAAGTACACGGCCTTGTGATCCTTGATCGCTTCGATAGCAATCGGGCCGCGCTCGGATTTACCGATCATACCGAGCAAACCGGTGCTTTCCAGAATCTGCCGAGTGAACTTGTCCATCCGCGTAGCGGTGGTCGGACCTGCAGGGCCAACCACTTCATCACCGACCGGGTCGACCGGGCCGACGTAATAGATGAAGCGACCTTTGAGGTCGACCGGCAGTTGCTCGCCCTTATTGAGCATCTCGACCATGCGCTTGTGCGCGGCGTCGCGGCCGGTGAGCATCTTGCCGTTGAGCAACACGGTCTCGCCCGGCTTCCAGCTCTGCACGTCTTCCGGGGTGAGGGTGTCGAGGTTAACGCGGCGCGCACTCGGGCCGGCTTCCCAGACGATTTCCGGGTAAGCGGACAGGTCCGGCGCTTCCAGTTCGGCCGGGCCGGAGCCGTCGAGCACGAAGTGGGCGTGACGGGTGGCGGCGCAGTTGGGGATCATGCACACCGGCAAGCTGGCGGCGTGGGTCGGGTAATCCATGATCTTGACGTCGAGCACGGTGGTCAGGCCGCCCAGGCCCTGGGCACCAATTCCCAACTGGTTAACCTTCTCGAACAGTTCGAGGCGGATTTCCTCGATTCTGTTCGAAGGGCCACGTGCTTGCAGTTCGTGGATGTCGATGTGTTCCATCAGCACTTCTTTGGCCATGACCGCCGCTTTCTCGGCTGTACCGCCGATACCGATGCCGAGCATGCCAGGCGGGCACCAGCCAGCGCCCATTTCTGGCACGGTCTTGAGCACCCAGTCGACGATCGAGTCGGACGGGTTGAGCATGGCCATCTTCGACTTGTTCTCGGAACCGCCGCCTTTGGCCGCGACGTCTACCGACAACGTGTCACCGGGCACCACGGAGTAATGGATCACAGCTGGGGTGTTGTCTTTGGTGTTCTTACGTGCGCCAGCTGGGTCGGCCAGGATCGAGGCGCGCAGGACGTTTTCCGGCAAGTTGTAAGCGCGGCGTACGCCTTCGTTGATCATGTCATCGACGCTCATGGTCGCGCCGTCCCAGCGCACATCCATCCCCACCTTGATAAACACGGTGACGATGCCAGTGTCCTGGCAGATCGGCCGGTGGCCGGTGGCACACATGCGCGAGTTGATCAGGATTTGCGCCATGGCGTCGCGCGCCGCCGGGGATTCTTCTTTCAGGTAGGCCTCATGCATGGCCTGGATGAAATCCACGGGGTGGTAGTAGGAGATGAACTGCAGGGCGTCGGCGACGCTCTGAATCAGGTCGTCTTGCTTGATCACGGTCATGCGGTGCGCTCCCTTTTTCTATGGGTAGGAGTAGGGCAGAAATGTCGAAGAGCGCTGGGGCATGCCCGGCGCAGGTTTATCGCGGCATATGCACAAGATAAAAAGGCGCGGCAGTATACCGCGCACGCTGCCCGGCGGACACCGGCTAAGGCCTCGACCATGGTCGTTGGTCGGTCAATTGAGCCGACTAATGACGTGGCGGCGGCCTAGGCATTCTGTGAGCACAGGGGTAGAGTGGCGGCTAGATGCCAGCATGGGATGGAGCCCATAAACCCATGAGCCTAAGTAGCCAGCGGGTAACCCAGCGATCTCTGCAAAGCCTGCTGCTGAAGCGTTTCGGCATGGCAGTGGCAACCTATGCACTGACCGGGCTGTTGTGCTGGATCGCTGTATTTGCTGGGCTGTTGCACGCCTCTCCGTTAACGGCTCTGACCATCACGGCCTTGGCCGCTCTGAGCCAGCTGTTGTTTCTTGGCTTGTTTCTATCGCGTTTCAATCTGCGTGCCGCCGATCCCAGCCTGACTGAACCCCAGGTGCTGGTGGCCTTGGCTTGGCTGACTGTGTTGTTGTCGCTGTTCAGTGAAGGGCGCGGCAGCATGCTGGTGATCTACCTGCTTATTTTGCTGTTCGGCGTGTTTCAACTGCCGCCCAGGGTGTTCGCCCGTTGCGCGCTGTTTGCCTTTTTTGGCTTTGCCGGGTTGAACCTGTATGAAGCCTATACCCTGCAGCTCAGCGCACCGCGTGTGGCGTTGATGCAAACGTGCGTGTTGGCAATGGTGCTGGTATGGCTGTGCCTGTTTGCCAGCTACGCGCAGGCCATGCGCCAGCGGATGCGCCAACGCCGCTTTGCCTTGCAGGCGCATCAAGACACACTGCGTGGCATGATGCGCCAGCTGGAAGACCTGGCGGCTACGGACGAACTGACCGGTCTGTGCAATCGTCGTAACTTCTTGCGCTTGGCCAGTCGCGCGCTGGCCGAGCTGCGCAGCGGGGGCCAGCACGGCTTGGCCTTGCTCGACCTGGATCATTTCAAACGGATCAACGATGTCCACGGCCATGCCGCTGGGGATCGGGTTCTGCAAACGTTCGCCTCCGTCGCCCGCGCCTGTCTGCGCGATGGTGATGTGGTGGCCCGCTACGGCGGTGAGGAATTTGTATTGTTATTACCCAACACCGACGCTGATCAATTCTCGGCCTGTTGTGAGCGTCTGCGTGAGGCGTTCAATCGCTCCGAACCGCTGGGCGTGAAAGTGGCCAGCCTGAGTGTGTCCATCGGCATGACCTTGCTGACGGTGCACGATGACCTTGATGAAGCCCTGCAACGTGCCGATCAGGCGCTGTACCAGGCCAAGCGTGACGGACGTAACCGTTGCGCGGCGACCTGGGAGGATGTGGATGCCTGAGTTGCGGGCCGCTGAACGCTGTCTTGAAGTCCCTTCTGCCAGTAACCTCTTAGACAGCCTGTTAGCGGCTGGTATTGCTGTGCCCTACAGCTGCCGGGCCGGCAGTTGCCATGCCTGCCTGGTGCGCTGCGTGCGCGGTGAGTTACTCGATGCCAAGCCCGAGGCGCTTGCTCAGACGCAGCGTGAGCAAGGTTGGCGACTGGCGTGCCAGTGCCGGGTGGTGGGTGATGTTGAAATTGAGGTTTTTGATCCGCGGCGCGATGGCCTGCCGGCTACGGTGTTCAGTTGCGACTGGCTGAGTCACGACGTGCTGTGCTTGCGCCTGACCCCACAACGGCCATTACGCTACAGGGCCGGGCAGCATGTGCAGCTCTGGAGTGAGGAGGGCATTGCCCGGCCCTATTCGCTGGCCAGCCTACCCGGCGAAGATCCCTGGCTGGAATTTCATATCGATTGCCGCCACCTGGGTGCCTTTGCCAGCGCAGCACGGGCTTTGCAGCCCGGCGATAATCTGCGCTTGGGTGAACTGCGCGGCGCAGCCCTGCATTATGACCCTGAGTGGCAAGCTCGACCGCTGTTGCTGATGGCATCCGGTACCGGGCTGGCGCCGCTGTATGGGCTGTTGCGCGAGGCGCTAAGCCAGCAACATCAGGGCGCTATCCGGGTTATTCATCTGGCGCATGACCAGTCCGCGCATTACCTTGCGCAGCCCTTGCAGGCGCTCGCGGCCAGCCATCCTCAGGTGCAGGTCGCACAAGTTGTGTCGGCCGAGTTGCCGGCTGCTTTGGCCGAACTGCGCCTTGTTTCACGACAAACCATCGCCTTACTCTGCGGCCACCCCGACAGCGTTGAAACCTTTGCGCGCCGCCTGTATCTGGCGGGCTTACCGCGTAGCCAGGTTTTCGCTGACGTCTTTTTGCCCCACGCGCGCTAGCCATTCAGGTTTTCAGCTCGCGGGTGGCCTGCCGTGAGGAACAATGATGAGCGAGCACCTGCTGGTTGAGCGTGAGCAAGGGTTGCTGACCCTGCGCATGCACCGCCCCGATAAGAAGAATGCCCTGACCCGCGCCATGTACAGCGGCATGGCCGAAGTGCTGGTGCAGGCCGATCAGGATAAAAACGTGCGCGCCGTGCTGATCACCGGTGGCGAGAGCTGCTTTACCAGCGGCAACGATGTTGCAGACTTTATCAAGGCGCCACCGACCGGGCTGAACAGCGAAGTGTTCCAGTTTATGCAGGCGCTGTTTGAGTTCAGTAAACCGGTGGTGGCTGCCGTCAACGGCCCGGCCGTGGGCATCGGCACAACGCTGTTGCTGCACTGCGACCTGGTGTACGTCAGCCGCGAGGCCACGTTGAAGATGCCCTTCGTCAACCTTGGCCTGTGCCCTGAATACGGTTCCAGCCTGATCCTGCCGCGCCTTCTAGGCCACGCTCGCGCTGCCGAATTGCTCCTACTCGGGCAGAGCTTTACTGGCGAACAGGCTGCAGCTTGGGGCATTGCCAATCAGGCGTTGGATAACGGAGCGGCAACTCTGGGCAAGGCCCGGCAAATGGCCCTGCGCTTTCAGCAACTGGCACCGGCAGCCGTAGCGGACAGCAAGCGGCTGATGCGCGCGCCGGATCGCGAGCAGCTGCGCCGGGTCATTGAGGAAGAGGGCGCGCTGTTCGGCCAGCGTTTGCGCTCGCCGGAAGCTATCGAGGCCTTGACGGCCTTTATGCAGCGGCGCACGCCGGATTTCAGCAAGTTTGCCTGAGACCTTAAGGCGAACAAAAAGGCCGCTCGAATGAGCGGCCTTTTGCGTTGCAGCGAAGCAGTTACACCAGTGCTTCACCGACATGCAGCAGCTTCATGGTGTTGGTGCCGCCGATGGTGTGGTAGCTGTCGCCCTTGGTCAGGATCACCCAGTCGCCGGCCTGCACTACGCCGCGCTTAAGCAGCTCGTCCACTGCGGCCTGGCTGACTTCCGCCGGTTGCAGGGCGGCGGGGTCGAAGGGCACGGTGTAGACGCCACGGAACATGGCCGCACGGGCCTGGGTTTCGCGGTGCGGCGAGAAGGCGAAGATCGGCACCGAAGAGCGGATGCGCGACATGATCAGTGGGGTGTAGCCACTTTCGGTCAGGGCGATAATCGCTTTCACGCCAGGGAAGTGGTTAGCCGTGTACATCGCCGCCAGGGCGATGCTTTCGTCGCAGCGCTCGAACTCGGTGCCGATGCGGTGGCTGGATTTCTTGCTGGTGGGATGCTTTTCCGCGCCCAGGCAAATGCGCGCCATGGCTTGCACCGCTTCCAGTGGGTAGGCGCCCGCGGCACTTTCCGCCGAGAGCATCACCGCATCGGTGTAATCGAGCACGGCGTTGGCCACATCCGAAACCTCGGCGCGGGTCGGCATCGGGTTCTGGATCATCGACTCCATCATCTGTGTGGCCGTGATCACAGCCTTGTTATGACGGCGCGCATGCAGAATGATTTTCTTCTGGATGCCGCACAGCTCGGCGTCGCCGATTTCCACACCAAGGTCGCCGCGAGCCACCATCACCGCATCGCTGGCACGGATCAGGCCGTCGAGTGTTTCGTCATCGGCCACGGCTTCGGCACGTTCGATCTTGGCCACTAGCCAGGCGGTGCCGCCGGCTTCATCACGCAGCTTGCGCGCGTAGTGCATGTCGTCGGCATCGCGCGGGAAAGACACGGCTAGGTAATCCAGCTGCATTTCGGCCGCGAGTTTGATGTCGGCTTTGTCTTTCTCGGTCAGCGCTGGCGCAGTCAGACCGCCGCCGCGGCGGTTGATGCCTTTATGGTCGGACAGCGGGCCGCCGATGATCACGTCGCAGTGCAGGGCATCAGCCGTGGCGCTGGTTACGCGCATCACCACACGGCCATCGTCGAGCAGCAACTCGTCGCCGACACCGCAGTCCTTGACCAGGTCCGGGTAGTCGATACCGACAATTTCCTGGGTGCCGGCGGTCAGCGGGTGGCTGGTGGAGAAGGTGAAGCGATCGCCTACTTTGAGCTCAATACGCTTGTCGGCGAATTTGGCGATGCGGATTTTCGGGCCTTGCAGGTCGCCGAGTAGGGCAACGTGACGGCCATGCTTGGCCGCCAGCTCGCGCACCAGCTTAGCGCGGGCTTTGTGCTCATCAGGCGAGCCGTGGGAGAAGTTCAGGCGGGCGACATCGAGGCCCGCGATGATCAGCTGTTCAAGCACTTCGGGGCTGTTGCTGGAAGGGCCGAGGGTGGCGACGATTTTGGTGCGGCGAACGGTCATGCAGAGACTCCTGAGTTGCATCTGGGCACGAGGCTACTATGCCGCAACTATGTAGTCATTGTTCCTCTGCACTACCAGAACCTATATACGATCTGCTGCGCGTCGGCCCTGTTGCGTTAAAAATCGGCTCGGCAAGCCGTATACGGCTAACGCGCTTTAGCGCGGCCCAGAGGGCGAGTGGAACGAGTAATGCTCATGTACAAAAGTACACTCCGCTTACTCGCCTGTTTTGACCAGCCGGAGGCTGTTACTAACGTAGCGCCTTGCCGGTCTCTAGCTCGCGAGATCGTAAACAGGTTCTTATCGATTGAGTGCTTGGTCCAGGTGGCGGGCGGCCTTGCTGTTCAATTCACTCTCGGGGTATTGCACCAGCAGGCGGCGCAGGTAGGTGATGGCCTTGTCGCGGCTGGCTTGGGCGTTGTCCGGCGCCAGGTACATCAAGGCGAGCTGGTACAGGGCTTTTTCCTTGATATCAGCGGGGATGCCAGGGTCGCTCAGTGCTAGCAGATACAGTTCTTCGGCTTCGCTGACGCGGTTTTTCAGCACGGCGCGGCGCGACAGCAGGGTCATGTCAGGGTCGAGGCTGGGCTTGTACAGATCGAGCTGCTGATTGGGCTTCCAGTGAGCGAGCAGCTCGCGTGAGGTTTGCTGCACCGGCTCGTCTGCACGCTCGCGGATCATCACGATGCGCGCTTCGGCACGCTCGGCGGCGCGGCTGGCGGGGAACTGGTTGAGCACCTGATAAAAGTAGTTGAGCGCCTTGTTGTCATCGCGCTGTTCGTTGAAGCGGTTCATGTAGAGCAAACCGATTTGGTACAACGAGATGGCGCGCACCTCGCCGCTGAGTTTCTCGTCACGGTAACCGGTGAGGTACAACTGCTCGGCCTGTTCGCTCTTGGCATCGCGGATGGCCTGGGCGCTGTAGGTCAGCAGGTCACCTTCCTCTTCGATGGCGGCGAGCATGCGGTTGTTCTTCAGGGTCTTGTATTCGACCACCTCGTTGGTGGTGATCTGCGCGATAAAAAGCGGTGTAGTGGGTGAGCAGGCGCTCAGTAGCGAGGCGCAGAGTATTAATAATTGGCGGGATAAAGGCGGCATGATAACTCCTGGGCGCAATGGCCATTGCGCGCCAGTCTAGTTAGCCGCATGGGCGGCGGCCAAGTCCTTGGCGGCATTACCCATCAGAGGATATGTTGCTGCAGAATTTTCCCGCGCAGTCGATACACTGCTCATCGGAGGAGAGGCTTATGCGCATACTGTTAATTGTTCTGCTGGTGCTGGGTGTGGTGGGTTGTAATCGCTACTCGTTTGATCATCACCTCAATAGTGCCTACGAGGCTTATGATCGTGGTGAATGCGAAGCGGCGATCCTGTCGCTGTCCAAAGCCGAACGTAACAGCCGCTCACGGCGCTATATGCAGCCAGAAATCTCCCTGTTGCGTGGCCAGTGTCTGGAGCGGCAGGCCCTGTTCGTCGACGCCATGCAGACCTACCAGTTTATCCTCACCCATTACCCCGCCAGCGAGTACGCCTATCGCGCCCGTGCGCGTATGGAAACCTTGCGCGAACTCGGCCATGAGGGCGTGGGTGTGGCGGCCAAAGTTACCGCGGTCAAGCCTTGACCGCTGGTCGTACAGGTTATAGAAAGCTCCATTCGGCATTAAGCTGAGGCTTTACGGGAGGGAATCCATGCGCGTTTTGTTGTGCCTGCTGTTATTACCGGGGCTGGCGGCTGCGGAAATCTATCGCTGGACCGATGCCAATGGCCAGGTGCACTTCGGCCAGCGTCCGGCTGCGGCTGGTGCCGAGAAGGTCGAAGTCAAACCACAGGTGGTTGAGCGCGACCAACAAACCCGTGAGCGGGAAGAGCGCGCCAGCCGTTTTTACGATGCGCGCCGTGATGAGCAAGCGCAGGCCTCGCAGGTGGCCGTCGAGCGACAGGCTAAGCGCGCCGATGAATGCCGCGACCTGCGTCAGAGACTGGCCTCGATTCCAGAAGGTCGCAGCTATTACCGTACTGAAGCGGATGGCCAGCGCAGTTATTACAGTGATGAGCAGGTCGATACCGCTCGTCAGCAACTGCAGAGCCAGGTGTCTGAACGCTGTTCCTGAAACTGGTTTAAGCGCAGTAGTGGGGCCATACTAAATGGCCATCTATAGCGATTTGCCACTATGTCCACACATGTTCAGCGCAGCATCGAACGCCACCAGCTGCCTTACTACCTGAAGGTGTTCAATCGCATCACCGACAAACCCATGGGTTATATCGGTAACGTCTCCCTGGACGGTTTGCTGCTGATTAGCCAGCTGCCCCTGCTGGTGGGTGCGCGTTTTGATATGCGGTTGAAAATCCCTGGGCATGATGCACCGCATTTCGTCGATTTTTCGGCCGCCTGCCAGTGGTGCCGCGAGGATGTTACGCCTGGCTGCTACGACTCCGGATTCGCGCTGGTGGCGCCGCCCGCCGATTACGTTGAGATGGTCGATGCCTTGCGGCATTACTTCAGTTTTAGGCCGATGGCCACATCAGCCTGAGGTCGTCCGGCAGGCTTTCCAAACAATAAAAAACCGCCCATAAGGCGGTTTTTTATTGGCGGGCGAGTTAAACGCTGGCTGCCTGCTCCAGTTGCAGCAGGGCATCTGAGCGTGTTTGCACTTCGCGGTAACGCTCGGCATCACTGGCCAGAACGGCACTCATTGCCGGGAAGATCTCGTTCAGCTTGTTGCTCCACTGCTCAGACTTGAATTGATCAGCAAAGCAGCGCTGGATCAGATCAAGCATGATCGAGACAGTCACCGATGCGCCTGGTGATGCACCGAGCAGAGCCGCGAGAGAACCGTCTTCTGCCGCCACCAATTCGGTACCGAACTGCAGAATACCGCCGTTTTTCGGATGCTTTTTAATGATCTGCACGCGTTGGCCGGCAATCTCGATGCGCCAGTCTTCAGCTTTGGCTTCAGGGTAAAAGCCTCGCAGCGTTTCAAGGCGCTTCTCTTCGGACTGCAAGACTTCTTTGACCAGGTAGCGGGTCAGGTCGAAGTTGTCGCGCGCTACGGCCAGCATTGGTCCGATATTGTTGAAGCGAATCGACAGCGGCAGATCCAAGAACGAGCCACGCTTGAGGAACTTGGTGGTAAAGCCTGCGTAGGGGCCGAACAGCAGCGAGGTTTTACCTTCTACTACGCGGGTATCCAAGTGCGGCACCGACATTGGCGGTGAGCCAACTGCCGCTTGGCTATAGACCTTGGCCTGGTGCTGCTTGACGATTTCTGGGTTGTCGCAACGCAGCCACTGGCCGCTGACCGGGAAGCCGCCAAAGCCTTTGCCTTCTGGAATGCCGGACATTTGCAGCAGCGGCAGCGCCGCCCCACCGGCGCCGAGGAAGACGAACTTGGCCTGGATTTCACGGTTGTTGCCGCTTTGCAGGTCTTTGACGCTGACGCGCCAGCCTTGGCCACTGCGCTTGAGGCCAACGACCTTCTGGCTGCAGGTGACTTTGGCTTCGTTCTGCTGGCGCAGGTGCTCGAGCAGGTGCAGGGTCAGTGCGCCGAAGTTAACGTCGGTGCCTGCCATCACGCGGGTAGCGGCGATGGGCTCATTCGGGTCGCGACCCGGCAGCATCAGCGGCATCCACTCGGCCATGGTGGCGCGGTCTTCGGTGTATTCCATTTCCGTGAAGGCATGGTGGGTTTTCAGTGCAGCAAAGCGCTTCTTCAGGAAGTCGATGCCTTTCTGCCCGCGCACGAAGCTCAGGTGTGGAACCGGGCTGATGAATGATTTAGGCGAGCCAAAGCGGCCTTTCTCGACCAGATAGGCCCAGAACTGCTTGGACTCCTCGAACTGGGTGTTGATGCTTACCGACTTCTGGATGTCGATAGAACCGTCGGCCGCTTCCGGCGTGTAGTTCAGCTCGCACAGGGCCGCATGGCCGGTGCCCGCATTGTTCCACGGATAAGAGCTTTCACTCGAAGCCGTGCTCATCATGTCGAGCACTTCCAGTTTGATCGCTGGGTCGAGCTCTTTCAGCAGCACGGCCAAGGTCGCGCTCATGATGCCGGCGCCAACCAGCACCACATCCATTGTTTCGTAATCGTTCTGCGCCATTACCACTTCTCCGCAAACCAGCACTCAATTGACGTTAGTTAGCTTGTGTGTGCAACCACAGCCGATTAGCAGTCGTCGAGACGCTCAGGGTTGAAGGAAGCTGGCTTCTGGGAGTAGATGCCAACCGCGAGATCATTCATTTTCGCCACACTCTTGTGAAGTTTTCCAAACCGTTTTTTCACGCTCTTTTGGAGTCGTGAGCCTCAATACACGTCTGCCCGGACCAATTTTCCAGCGCCGTAAAGCAGCCATTGCAGGTAATGCATGGCGTTATACAGGGGAAAAAGCGGCAACCGAAGGCAGCGCGAAGTGGGCGACTCTCTGGGGCGCGGCCGATGAATGATGCATCAGCGCTACGGCAGGGCCCGAACAGGAGGCGTCCTTATAATCGGGGCGCGATTATAAGGGGAAAGCGGGGAAATTGATCGTTTGGCGTGACTTTTCTTCTTCCGCCGGTCAGGCCGCCAGCATTTGCTGGATGCGCAGGCATGGCGTGACTTGGGCGGTTCTGGCGCCGGCTGGCAGCGGTTGATTGAGCCAGCTCAGGCAGCTCTGTTGCACCTCAACCCAGCCCGAACCTTGCGGCGCCTGGGTTGACTGGCGCAAGGCGCGGCAGATGCCTTGTGCGTCGAGCAGGGCAAACGAGCGCATTGAACGACGTGGGGCGAGCAGGTTGCGCAGTGAGAACATGGCGAATTACTCACGAACAGGGAAGACTAAAGTCTTATGCCTGATACGCATGACAGGCGCGTTACGGGAACCAGTGGCCGTGATAAACGTCCTAGAAAGCAGCGCTGTCAGGCATATCCAGCGCTGGTTATACTGCGCGCCACGTCTACCCCTTATTTATGGAGAGTTGAGCATGCTGCATCGTCTGCTGTTTGGTCTGGTGGCTGTTGCCAGCCTTACTCTGGTGGGTTGTGCCCACAGCCCGCAACAACTCAGCCCACAACCCAAGCTTAATAGTCCGCTCACAGCCGTTGGCCAAGGCCAGCCTGTGGTAGTGCGAGTGGCCGATGGCCGTCCTTCACCCGTGCTGGGCACCCGCGGTGGTCTGTACCCTGAGACCAGCGCTATCAGTGTGACCGGTCAGGATATCCTGCCTAAGCTGCAAGCCCAGGCCGAGGCCGCCGTGCGTTTGCTTGGTTTCACCCCAAGCGCCAATGCCGTCAATGCGCCGCAACTGACCCTGACGCTGGCTGAACTCAAGTACCAGTCGCCGAAGGAGGGCATGTATGTGACTGAGGCTGACATGACCGCGACCTTTCGCGTAGATGTGCAGAACAGCAGCCGGCGCTACAGCGGCCGTTACGGCGCATCGTTGAATCAGCGGTTCGGTATGGCGCCCAATCAGGCCACCAATACCAAGCTGATCAGTGATGTGATGAGCGATGCGCTGACCCGCGCCTTCAAGGACCCGACCATCAGCCAGATGCTCGCGCAATAAGCCCTCTCGTAACCATAAAAAAGCCCGGACAAGTCCGGGCTTTTTTACATCTATTTTTTATGGCGACGGCGGCATCAAGCGGCTTCGCTGTAGAACTCTGGCAGGCTCATGCCGGTGCGCGTGTCTATATCGGGCAGGGCGTAATGCTCATGTCCGCCCATGGCGCAGTACACCAGCCAGTGATCGTCCTGCACGTTGAATGACAGCTCATCGATGACGGCCTCTATGTCATCCAGTGAATCAATCAGGTAGTCGCGGTCTTGGGGTTGGGCATGCAACATAGTGCGTTCCTCCATGGATATTTAGGTCTTTCGCCGCGCGCCAAGCCATTGTGGCTAAGGCGCTGGGGGTGAGTCTTAGACCATAGCCTACGCAGATGACAGTGTTTAGACCGCTTGGTCATAGCGACTGCGATTCGTCGGAATCAAGCCGCTGGCAGTGCATCCTTCGGTAGACTCCGCGCCCTTATTTTGACTGCCAGATGTTGCATCGGGCGCATTGATAACCAGGCGTGAGGTTGCTCGCTGCCTTTAAGAAGTTGGGGGTGTGGATGTCTTTGCAAGCGCTTTGGTTGCTGGCAGAAGGTCAGCCTGGGCAGTGGCTGAACGGACTGGCGCTGTTTTTTGCCATGATGGGTGCTTGGCTTCTGCTGGCCACTCGCATGCGCGAGCAGCGTGCTTGGGCGCGATTGCTGGCGGGCAGTGAGCTCAATGAGCTGGCGACTGAGGCTTATGGCTTTGATGCACCGACTTTACGGTTGAACCGGTTTTTCTATCGCTTTGGCTATGCCTGCCTGGTGACGGCTTTGCTGCTGTCCTGGTTGAGCACTCTGTTGTAGTGCCCGTGCGGGCCCTAAAAAGCGCTAGCCTCAGAGGGCTGTCTTTTTAGGGCGGCGAATGGCCTACAGTGGCAGGCCAGCCTTGACCCGGTACTGGTTACGCACAGGGTTGGCGTATTGCAAGATCAGGTAAGGGCGCTGCTCGGGCGGGCAGTTGGCCAGGCGACGCTGCCATTCCGTTTCGGCTACGCGAAGTTCTTCAGCCGGGAAGCGCTCTGCCGCTGTGGGCACTGCCAGTGCAGGGTCACGATCAGCCCACATGGCGTACGCCAGGTAATGCACGGGGAACAGCCGATAGCCGCTGAGGATCTGCCGATCCATCTCCGTTGCCAGCAGTTTGCTGTCTTCCAGGCCTTGGCTGACCGGTGCGCTGAAGTGCACATGCACGCGGCCTTTATAGCCGGTAATACCAAGCGCGATGCTTTGATCATCCTCGCCGGCCACTTTGGTGTAACTGCCACTGTTGGCACGAATAGACAGCTCGCGAGCCTTGGCTTGGTCGCAGGGGTCGTACTCGTAGCTGATTGATACCGGCGTCAGCTGCAGTGCGTTGATTACCTCGGCGAATGGCTCGCCCTTGCGGCTCATGTGGAACATCTTGAGGATTGCTGAGTCGGTGCGGTCATCACCGTCTTTGGCGCGGCCCTCGGCCTGGGCGATCCAGATCGATTCGCCGTCGACGCGGATTGAGTGGTTGATATAGGCCGACAGCAGCTGATACGCCGCCAATTTTTCGCGGCGACCGCTGATTGAGCGATGCACGATAAAACTCTTGTTCAGGCGCATCAGGTCGCTGACATAGGGCTTCTGCAGCAGATTGTCGCCGATGGCGATACGCGGCGTCGGCAGGCCTGCGTGGTACACCGCGTAGTTGACGAAAGCGGGGTCCATAACGATGTCGCGGTGGTTGGCGATGAACAGGTAAGCGTTACCCGCCTGCAGGCGCTCTATGCCGGAATAGGTCACGCCATCTGTCGCGCGCTCGATGCTGTGGTCGACGTAGCGCTCGACCCGCGTCTGCAATTGCGCCACTGAACGCACGTCACGAAACTCAAGACGCAAGCGATAGGCTATAAGTGGTTTAAGCAGCCAGCCTAAAGGGCCTGCCAAACGGGGGAAGCGGAACTGCGTGAGAATGCCGAGAAACTCATCGTCTGCCAGCAGGCGCGCGAGCACGGCAGGGACTTCGGCGTCGGCGTAAGGTCGGATGGCATCGAATTCGCCCATCATGCTCTCTTGTTGTGGTTGGCTTTGGTAATGCTTACTGCGCTGATCGTCGCGCCTAAAACATCGGGTGCACGACGACAGGGCCAGCTATAGACCGGCGATTATACGCCCAAGTCACAAGGAGACCGCGATGCTGGAAAGTCAGGACTACCAATGCCCTTATTGTGGTGAGCAGGTCGAGGCGTTACTCGACCTGTCTGCGGGTGATCAGCAATACATCGAAGACTGCCCCGTGTGCTGTCGCCCCATCGTGTTTTCACTGCAGACCGATGGCGAGGATTGGAGCCTGGATGTGCGTGGGGAGAATGATTGATGCAGCGAATTTATGAACCGCAGGACCTGATGGAGGGCGAGTTACTGCTAGGCATGCTGGCCAGTGAGGGTATTGAGGCCTATCTAACTGGGCAGCATTTGGCTGGTGCGGTGGGTGAATTACCCGCCTGCGGTTTGCTCGGGCTGATGGTTGACGATGAGCAGGCACGTAGGGCACACGAACTCATCGCCGCGTACAATAGCGCGCTACCGCTGCCCGGCGATGAGCCGGACAATCATCAAGGCTCGTTGCTCTGCTAACAGCCTGTTTTCGCTTTGCATGGCGCAAGCTCGCAAGCCCGTAAAGCAGGTTTAAAACGCCTCTGCACAGCTACTGTCTTTACTCCAAGCGCTATCGAGTTTCCCCATGTGTGGACGTTATGCCCTGTTCCGTTGGACGCCTGCATTTGCGGCGATTCCCGGCTTCCCTGCTGACCAGTTACCGCACTGGAGCATCTCGCCCAATAGCCAGGTGTTGCTGCTGCGCAACGTTGAGGGCGAGCGCCAACTGACGCGCGCCCGTTGGGGGCTGACGCCACCCTGGTTGACTGACCTGACTAAAACCCCCGCCCAGGCGCGTGCGGAAACCCTTGCCGAGCAACCGATGTTTCGCGAAGCGTTTCGCCTGCGGCGCGGTTTGCTGCCGGCTAACGGTTTTTATGAATGGCGAGGCACGGCGCGCAAACGTCCCTATTGGCTTACCGCTGAGACCACACCGCTGTATTTCGCGGCCTTATGGGAGGCCTACCCGGTTGAAGGTTGCGTTTACCTGAGTGCCGCGGTGGTCACTCAGGCCGCTGCCAGTCAGCGTCGCCCGTTGATTCTCGATGAGGCCGGGCAGGCCGCCTGGCTGGCTGCTGATACATCACCGGTTGAGCTACAGGCATTACTGGCACGGCCGCCGGTTGCTCTGCGTGAGCGAGTGCTGGCCAATCTGATTAATGATCCCAAGCTCGATGCGCCCGAATGCCTGACTCCCGCATAAGCGGTGACATGCGGGGCTAATAAAAAGGCGGACTGCGTGGCAGCCCGCCTTTTTATTAAGGTTCGTTCAGACCCTGAACTGGTTGATTAGGCGACGTTGTTGCTCGGCCAACTTGGTCAGCTCTGCACTGGCTTGGCTGGCCTCGTCAGCACCGCCGGCCACTTCATTGGCCACTTGACCGATGTTGGTGACGTTGCGGTTGATGTCTTCAGCGACGGCGCTCTGCTCTTCGGCGGCGCTGGCGATCTGGGTATTCATGTCGTTGATCACCGATACGGCTTGAGTGATCGACTCCAGTGCGGCGGCGGCCTGGCTGGCTTGCTGCACACTGATATCGGTCTTGCCTTGGCTGTCTTCCATCACCTTGACCACGTCGCGGGTGCCCTGCTGTAGCTGCTGGATCATGGTTTGAATTTCTTCGGTGGCTTTCTGGGTTTTCTGCGCCAGGTTACGTACCTCATCGGCTACCACCGCAAAGCCGCGGCCTTGTTCACCGGCGCGAGCAGCCTCGATGGCGGCGTTGAGCGCAAGCAGGTTGGTTTGCTCGGCAATCCCGCGAATCGCCACCAGGATGGCGTTGATGTTCTCGCTGTCCTTGGCCAGGGTTTGCACCACGGTGACCGCCCGGCCGATTTCCTGCGCCAGGGCGGCAATCGCATCGGCGGTGTGCTGCACCGTCTGCTTGCCCTGATTGGCCGCGCGGTCTGCATGGTTGGCGGCCTCGGCCGCATGGGTGGCATTACGCGCTACGTCCTGAGCGGTGGCGGTCATTTCATGCACGGCGGTGGCGACCAGTTCGATCTCTGCCAGCTGTTTCTGCACGCCGGTATTGGTGCGGATGGCGATGTCGGCGGTGTGCTCGGAGGAATCACTGACTTTCTGTACCGAACTGACCACTTGGCTAATCATGCTTTGCAGCTTGCCGAGGAAGGTATTGAAACCCTTGGCAATATCGCCCAATTCATCGCTGCGATTCACCTCCAGGCGGCGGGTCAGGTCGCCATCACCCTGGGCGATGTCATCGAGCATGGCCACCATCTGCCGCAGTGGGCGGGCGATGCCGTAGCCGACAAACCAGATCACCAGCATGCCAACGCCGGCAACCAACAGACCTACCAGGGCCATGCCCAGGGTGTCAGCCTCGGCTTGCTTGGTAAGGCCGCTTTGCAGTTCCTGCAGGTCGGCGAATACCGCGCTGGTCGGCAGTACGATGGCCAGGGTCCAGCGTGTTGACGTGCCGGCAACCTGGAACGGCAGCAGCAATTGCAGTAATTGGCGTTGCTCGTCGAGCATGTTGATCGGTTGATCGTTGCTGCTCTGTTTGAGTTGATTGAGCAGCTCTGGATCGATGGCCTTGCTCGCCGGCTGGCCAATCAAGGCGGCGTCCTGGGTTGCAGCAATCAGGGTGCCGTTGGCGGCGATCAGGGCAAGTTCACCTGCGCCGCCGTAGAGCTCACCTTTGGCCGTATTCAGGCGCTCCTGGATAAAATCCAGAGCCAGGTCGTTGCCGACAACGCCCCGGAACTGGCCATTGACCATGATCGGCGCGTTGAAGGCGGCAACCAGTACCTGTTTACCGCCGAAGTCGTAGGAGGCCGGGTCAATTACGCAGGGTTTGCCGGTTTCCTTGGGGCACAGGTAGTACTCGCCAGTGCGCACTCCGGTGGGTTGAACTTCCTCACTTTCCATCTGCTCCACAGTCAGAGCGTCAAGCTTCAGCTGGTCACCATCCCGGTACCACCAGGGCATAAAGCGGCCTGTATGGTCGTAAGCGTTTTCTTTCTGATTGACGTAGAGATCGTCGTCCTGGTCGAAGGCGTTGGGTTCCCAGCCGATATAAAGGTCGAGGAGGTCAGGGTTGGCCTTGAGGTAGTCACCTACCAGCTTGCTCAGCTCCTCGCGGGTCAGGCTGATGCCAGGGCTGCCATCGGTGCTGCTCATCTGGCTGTTGAGGGTGGCCAGGCCCTTCGCCACCGTCATGGGGTGTTCGAATTGACGTTGCAGTTGGCCGACCTGGGCTCTGGCCAGGGCGTTGAGGCGTTGGTCGATCACGTCCTCCAAGAGGCCTTGGGTGCGCTCTTGTACCTGAGTCTGGGTTCGCGCTCCGGCAAACAAGGCGTAGAGCACCAAGGCGACGACCACTGCCAGGATGCTGGCCCCCGCCATAAGAGCAACGGAGGACTGGATCGACCTGAATCGCATAGGGACTCCTCAACACGATAGTTGCGCCTGTTTCTGGCGTATCGGCAGCCTAGCGTCAAAGCATGAGCTCGTCGCTGTATCTAGCAAAGAGCCTTGAGAGGCATAGTGCAAGCCGTGCAGGTTGTGTTGCCCTGGCACACGACCTAGCATACGGCCCCTGTTGTGAAGGAGAACGAACATGAATACCCCATTTCGTCTGGCCAGCCTGGCGCTCTGCAGCCTGCTGACAGCCTGCCAGGCGGTGAACACCACCAGTGGCGGCGCCGTAGGTGTTGAGCGTAAGCAGTACATGTTCAGTGCGCTCTCGACTCAAGAAGTCAATCAGATGTATGCCAAGTCTTATCAACAGACCTTGGGGGAAGCATCCAGTAAGGGCGTGCTGGATAAAACCAGCAATAACGCTAAACGTTTGCGCACAATTGCTAATCGTCTGATCAAGCAGGCTCCGCTGTTTCGTCCGGATTCGGCGCAGTGGCAGTGGGAGGTCAACTTGATCAAGAGCCCCGAGCTAAATGCTAACTGCGGGCCGGGCGGCAAGATAATTTTTTACAGCGGCATCATCGAGAAGCTCCAGCTGAGTGATGATGAAATTGCCGCGATCATGGGTCATGAAATGGCTCACGCCCTGCGCGAGCACAGCCGTGAAGCGATGTCCAAAGCCTATGGTATCGAGCTGACTAAGCAGGGGGCAGGCGCTTTGCTTGGTCTGGGCTCTGACAGCATGGCGCTGGCCGATGCGGCGGTGCAGTACGGCATGACTCTGCCCAATAGCCGTGGTAACGAGAACGAAGCGGATTTGATTGGCCTGGAACTGGCCGCGCGGGGAGGCTACAACCCCAATGCCGCCGTCAGTCTGTGGCAGAAAATGGCCAGGGCCAGCGAAGGTGCTCCGCCCGAGTTTATGAGCACGCACCCATCGTCAAGCAGCCGTATTGCGGCGCTACAGGCGGCTATTCCCAAGGTGATGCCGCTGTATGAACAGGCGCGTTAAAGCGTCGTAAACAAAAAGCCCCGCTCACATGCGGGGCTTTTTTGTTATGCACTGCAGCGTGTCTCTCAAGGCATAGCTTTGGCGGCAAAGGGTTGAGTGGGTAAGCCAAGCTGGGAACGAAAGCTTTCCATGTCAAACATGGTGCAGATTTCCTGGATCTCGTTGCTTGAGCTCAGCGTCCAGAAGGCCATGGCGGAGATGCTCAACACTTTGTCGCTGGGTGGATAGCCGAGCGCGGGCTTCTGGATGGTGCCAATCAGGGTGCTCCAGGTGACCACCTTGTTACCTTCGGCGATGCATTCTTCGATCACCACCTGCAGGTCCGGCATGGCATGACGAATATCTTGCACCATCTGTGCAAACGCGGGGCTGCTCAGTGGCCTGCCGATAAATGAGCTTTTGTAGAGGAAGTCTTTGCTGTGCAACTGCTCGGCGAGCGCTGTGCGGCCTTTGTTCCACGACAGGTCGATATGATGACGTACCAGTTTTTTCCGATCATCCAGTGACATGCGCATATCCCTGACTGCGAGTGGGCAGGATTTTGCGCACTGTAGCAGTCGTTTGGAAGCGGAGGTAGTGGCCGAAACGCCAGTGAACTGGCGTCAGCTTGATGTCAAATTAGCCCGCTGAACTTCAGCGCCTGATACCCCGCATACAGTGCCAGGGCTGCAAAGGCGCAAGCGGCGACACGGCGGATCAGCGTCAAGGGCAGTCGGTCGGCGGCGAAGTTGCCGGCCAGCACCACTGGCACGTTAGCCAATAGCATGCCCAGCGTGGTGCCGATCACCACCAAGATAAAGTGCGGGTACTGTGCGGCCAGCATCACGGTAGCGATCTGGGTCTTGTCACCCATTTCCGCGAGGAAGAACGCGATCAGGGTGGTCAGGAATGGCCCGTAGCGCTTGAGTTTTGAGCTTTCATCGTCATCCAGTTTGTCCGGGATCAGTGTCCACAGCGCTACGGCAACAAAGCTGGCAGCGAGAATCCAGCTCAGGGTGGCGGGGGAGAAGAAGCTGGCAACCCAGTTGCCGATCGCGCCGGCGGCGAAATGGTTGGCCAGGGTGGCCACCACGATGCCCCAGATGATCGGCCAGGGTTTGCGAAAGCGTGCGGCCAACAGCAACGCGAGCAGCTGCGTCTTGTCGCCGATTTCGGCCAGGGCCACGATAAAGGTTGGAACAAACAGAGATTCGAGCATCAGGCTTCCTAAGGGGCGGGTCGACATGGCTATGACACGTACAGCCTTCCCGCCCCGGGTAAGGTGTGCGTGTCATAGGTCTGGTCAAACCGCAGGCCTCGCTAAGAAGGCCTTGGGTCGCACGCGCCATGCTCTGCCGAGCAAGTATGTTGACGCGTGCCGGGCGAGCTGGCGCTCGCGGGAGACTACTCCCCTAGGACGCGCGCATTCTGCCCGCGCATCCGTGATAGGGCAAGCTCCGGTTAACCTTTGCTGGCGCGGTAGATGCGAAAGCCCTTGGCGTGGGCCATGGTTTGGCAGGGGCCGAGGTGTTGTTCGATCAGTGGCGGATATTTGAGAAAGCTGTTGGCGACCAGGCGCAGCTCGCCCTTGCTGGCCAGATGCTGGTTGGCCTGTCGCAGCAGGTGTTCGGTGGCCTGGTAGTGGGTGTGCACACCCTGGTGAAACGGCGGGTTGCTAAGGATCGCACTCAGGCCCGTAGGCGCGGCATCGATGCCGTCGCCATTGATCACGTCAGCCTGCAAGCCGTTGGCTGCCAAGGTCAGGCGGCTGCTTTCGACGGCAAAGGCGTCCACATCCAACAGAGTGATCTGGCTGTCCGGGTAGCGGCGTTTCAGCGCTGCGCCGAGTACGCCGGCTCCGCAACCAAAATCTAAGATGTGCCCGCGGGGTAAATTGTCGAGGTGTTCAAGCAGCAGCGCGCTGCCAACGTCCAGGCGACCATGGCTAAAGACGCCTGGCAGGCTGAGCACTTGTAGCGGCCCGTCGGCCAGGGCGAGTTCATAGCGTTGCGCCAGGCTGTGCAGGTCCGGCGAGGCGGGCGCGTGGTCAACCCTTACCTGCCAGAGCTGGCAGTGCCGCGCGCTGTCGAGTTTGCGTGCTTGGCCAAAAGACGCCAGCTGCTTGGCTGCGCGCTCAATGCCAGCGCGTTTTTCACCAACCAAAAACAGCTCGCGACCGTTCAGGCGGGTCGCCAGGGCATTGAGCAGGTATTCAGTCAGCTCGCGGGACTTTGGCAGAAACAGCACGGCCGCCTGGAAGTCGCGTTCGCCGGGCTGGGTGCCAAAGTGGCAGCGCTTGCTGAAGCGGGCGTCCAGCAGCGCGTGCTCGCCGGCATGCCAGCTCCAGCCGTGAGCTTCGGGGAGTTGACCCAGCAGGTCATCCGCTGGCAAACCGGCCAACAGCAGCGGGCCTTTGAATAGGTCGGCCTGGCGCAGCAGTACTTCGCTTCGCGGGTCCATAAGCGCTCCTCGGAAAAAGTGGCGTAGCTTAGCGCTTAGCTGACCACGCGCACAGGCGCGCCGCTGAAGAATCCCAGTGCGTTTTCGCTGAGCTGGCCGACGATGCGTTGCCGGGCTTCACGGCTGCCCCAGGCGCTGTGTGGGGTGATGATCAGCCGTGGAATATCGGCAGCGAGCAAGGGGTTGCCGTCCTTTGGTGGTTCCTGGGTCAGCACATCGGTAGCCGCGCCGCCTAGATGGCCGGCACGCAAGGCGTCGGCCAGTGCCTGTTCGTTGATCAGGCCGCCGCGGGCGGTATTGATCACAAATGCTGTGGGTTTCATCAGGCTGAGTTCGCGGGCGCCGAGCATGTTCAGGGTGTCGCTGTTCAGCGGGCAATGCAGGGTCAGTGCATCGACCTGCGGCAGCAGTTCATCTAGGGGGATGCGGTCTGCACGCGCCGGACGGCCTGGCAGTTGTCCAGGCAGTACACGCATGCCAAAGGCTTCTGCCAGTTTGGCGACTGCGCCACCCAGTTCGCCATGGCCGAGTAGGCCGAGGGTCTTGCCGTGCAGTTCGACGATTGGGTAATCAAGCAGGCAGAACTGCTGGGCCTGTTGCCAGTGGCCGGCGCGAACGTCGCGCTGGTAGTCAGACAGGCGCGTGGCCAGCGCCAGTAGCAGCATCAAGGTGTGTTGTGCCACCGATGGCGTGCCGTAGCCCTGACAGTTGCTCACGCTAACGCCGTGTGCGCGGGCAGCGGCCAGGTCAATAGGGTTGGTGCCGGTGGCGGCCACCAACACCAGTTGCAGTTCCGGGCAGGCGGCAAACACCTCGGCACTTAGTGGCACCTTGTTGCTGATCGCCACTTGCGCGCCTTGCAAACGTTCGATGGTTTGCGCCTGGGTGCTGTGCGGATACAGCTGCAGTTCGGCGAAGCAAGCGCTCAAACTGGACAAGTCGAGGTCGCCCAAGTCGAGTGAGTTGTGGTCGAGAAAAACGGCGCGGTGACTGTTACTCATCAGCTGTATCTATCCTGCGGGTTTGGGCGGGGAGTAAGGTGGCGAGCCTAACAGAATCATTTCGACGTCGCGGAGTCGCCCCATGTACTGGACTGAGTTTTTAGCTGTGGCCTTGATTCACTTGCTGGCGGTGGCCAGTCCAGGCCCGGATTTTGCGATTGTGGTGCGCGAGAGTGTTGGCCATGGCCGGCGTGCCGGCATCTTCAGTGCGATAGGTGTGGGCTGCGGGATTTTTATCCATGTGGCGTATTCACTGCTGGGCATCGGCTTGATCGTCTCGCAATCGCTGGTACTGTTCAATGCGTTGAAATGGCTGGCCGCAGGCTATTTGCTGTACATCGGCATCAAAGCATTGCGCGCCAAACCGGCAAGCCCGAGCGAAGCGGAGTTGAATCTGGATGAGGGGGCACGCTCGCCGCGTGCAGCCTTTGTCGCCGGCTTTGTGACCAACGGCCTGAACCCCAAAGCCACGCTGTTTTTCCTCTCGCTGTTTACTGTGGTGATCAACCCGCATACGCCGCTGCCCGTGCAGGCGGGTTATGGGGTTTACCTGGCGGTGGCAACAGCGTTGTGGTTTTGCATGGTTGCCCAGCTGTTCAGTCATCAGCGGGTGCGTGCCGGTTTTGCGCGAATGGGGCACTGGTTTGATCGTTTGATGGGTACGGTGCTGATAGGTTTGGGCGTCAAATTGGCCTTCACTGAGTTGCGTTGAGCTGAATGCACTAACAAAAACGCCCCGCATTAGCGGGGCGTTTTGTTTGGCGCGGCGCGTTTAGTCGTCTTTGCCTTTGGTGCGCATCGCGCGCTGCACTTCGCGATCGGCGTCGCGCTCTTTCTCGGTGTGGCGTTTGTCGAAGTCCTTCTTGCCTTTACCCAAGGCAATTTCGCACTTGATCAGGTGCGCCTTCCAATAGATCGACAGGGCGACGCAGGCATAGCCTTTCTGCTGCACGGCACCGAACAGCTTGTCCAGCTCGCGCTTGTTCAGCAGCAGCTTGCGCGTGCGTATCGGATCGGCGATCACGTGGGTGCTGGCCGTAGTCAGAGGGGTGATGTGGCAGCCCATCAGCCAGGCTTCGTCATTTTTGAGCAGCACGTAGCTGTCAACCAACTGAGCCTTGCCTGCGCGCAGACTTTTCACTTCCCAGCCAGCCAGGACGAGTCCTGCCTCGAAACGGGTTTCGACGAAGTAGTCGTGCATCGCCTTTTTGTTTTGCGCGATGGTGCCTTGTGGGTGTTTCTTTTGTTTAGCCATAGGGCGCGCATTATAGGGAGTCACTGGCGCGGGCGCTATGTGTGCGACGAGGCAAAATCAGCTTTGCTACGCGCCTGATGCCACATGGCGTCGGCTGCGCTTGAGCCGTTCTGGTGAATCCCCGACAATGCGCGGTCTTTTATCAACAGAGCGGGCTAGCCGAACATGGCGAACGACAAGGTTTCGATCCACGGTGCCTGGGCCAGCCGCTGGGTATTTATTCTGGCGGCGACCGGTTCGGCCGTCGGCTTGGGCAATATCTGGAAATTCCCCTATATGACCGGCATGTACGGCGGCGGGGCGTTCGTGATGATGTACCTGGTGTGCATCTTTATGGTCGGCTTGCCGATCATGCTTGCCGAAACCCTGATCGGTCGGCGCGGCCGGCAGAGCCCGGTGAATACCCTCAAGGCCCTGGCTATTGAATCGGGCGCCTCGCCGAAATGGTCCTGGGCGGCGCTGGTGGGGATGGTTGCCGCTCTGCTGATCCTGTCGTTTTACAGTGTGGTGGCGGGCTGGTCGCTGGATTACATCCTCAGCATGGGCGGCGGGCAGTTTGCTGGCGTCAGTGCCGAGGGCGCTGGTGCGGCGTTTGGTGCGCTGACCGCTGACCCATGGCGACTGACCTTGTGGCATACGCTGTTTATGCTGCTGACTGGCTTTGTTATCGCCCGTGGGGTGGTGGCCGGTCTTGAGCGCAGCTTGCGCATCATGATGCCGCTCCTGTTTGTGTTGTTGCTGGTGCTGCTGGGTTACAGCATGACCACTGGGCATTTTATGCAGGGCTTTCACTTCTTATTCGATTTTCAGCCTGATCGGTTGCTCGATGGCGTGCTGGCTGCCATGGGTCATGCCTTCTTCACCTTAAGTGTCGGTGTAGGCGCCATCATGGTCTACGGCTCGTATATGCCGAAGAACGCCTCGATTGGCAGCACCATCCTCACCGTCGGTATTCTCGATACCCTGGTGGCTCTTACTGCAGGTTTGGCACTGTTCCCCATCGTCTTTGCGGGTGGGTTGGAGCCGAGTGCTGGGCCGGGGCTGATGTTTGTTACGCTGCCGGTTGCGTTTGGCAACATCGCCTTTGGTCAGGTGATGGGGACGCTGTTCTTTATTTTGGTGCTAATTGCCGCCTGGACCTCATCGATCTCCATGCTGGAGCCGGCGGTGGCCTATCTGGTCGAGCGCAGCAAGCGCAGTCGGGTGCTGGTGACCAGTGTGCTGGCGTTTCTTTGCTGGGCGGTTGGCATGGGTACGGTGCTGTCCTTTAACCTGGGGGCTGAGGCTAAGTTTTTTGTCTTCGCTGAAGATGGTTTCCACTTGTTCCAGTGGGGCGCCGAGGGTGGGCGAAACTTCTTCGACACTATCGATTACCTGACCAGTCGTATTCTGCTGCCGCTTGGTGGGCTGGCCTTTGCCGTATTCGCGGGCTGGGTACTCAAGCGTGAGGCGGTGCGTGAAGAGCTGGCGATGAAAAGCCCGCTGCTGTTCAACGTGGTGTATTGGTTAATTCGTGTGGTCGCGCCGATTGGGGTGTTGATCGTCTTTGTTGCCGAGTTGAGTAAATGATTTTTGGCATTCTGTTTAGCCAGGTGGTTGCGTTATGAGTACGCATATTCAGCGTTCAGCGTTGTTGCCTTATCCGGCGCAGGCGTTGTTTGATCTGGTCAATGATGTGGCCAGCTACCCGCAGTTTCTGCCTTGGTGTTCAGCCAGTGAAGTGCTTGAGGTCAGTGAAACGCATATGCGCGCCAGCTTGGCTGTCGCCAAAGCCGGATTGAGTCAGCGCTTTGTGACGGCCAATACCTTGGTGCCCGGTGAGCGGATTACCTTGAATCTCGTTGAGGGTCCGTTTACCCAGCTATATGGTCATTGGGAGTTCAAGGCGTTGGGCGACAAGGCGTGCAAGATCAGTCTGGACCTGACCTTTGATTATGCGGGCCCTCTGGTGCGTGCCACGCTTGGACCGCTGTTCAATCAAGCTACCAATACCTTGGTCGATGCCTTTTGCCAAAGGGCCAAACAACTTTATGGATAAGCCCAATATCGTGGTTGAAGTGGTTTATGCCCTGGCGGATAAGCAGAAGTTGCTGCGCTTGAGCCTGCCTTACGGCAGTACGGTGCGGCAGGCGGCTCTGCAGTCCGGCATGCAGGTGCATTTCCCCGACGTGGATCTGCACAGCAGTCCGCTGGGTATCTTTGGCAAGGCGGTGAGTAAGCCGGATGAGCGGGTGCTGGAAGACGGCGAGCGGGTAGAAATTTATCGGCCATTGGTTGCCGACCCGAAAGAGGTGCGCAAGCAGCGTGCGGCCAAGGCGGCGCAAGCTAAAGCAGAGGGCGGCGAGCAGTAACGCGTATAGAGCGGCCGTGATGAGCGGCGGAGCATAAAAAAGCCCGGACATGTCCGGGCTTTTTTGTCGGCAGATATTACTGCGGAGTGCTTTCCAGGGGTTCTGGTGTTGGCACTGGAACGACTTTTACATCGTCCACTTCACGCTGGATCTGCTCAAGCAGCGAACCCGGAGCAGGTTTTTCTTCAACCTGTTGCGTTGTTTGCGGCGTGGTCACCCCACTGCCTTCGCCCAGGATCGCTTGGTCGCGGCTGACGCCCGGCATAAAGTCGCCAGACAGGCCTACCAGCTGATCGTCAGCGCCGAAGTTCACACTGACACGCTCCTGCAAGCGCTCACCGCCACCTGGCTGAATGCTGTACAGGTAATCCCAGCGGTTGGCGTGGAAGGTGTCGGTGAGCAGGGGGTTACCCATGATAAACCGTACTTGCTTACGGGTCATTCCCGGACGCAACTGGTCTATCATGTCCTGCGTGACGACATTGCCCTGTTGGATGTCGATTTTATAAACCCCGGGGAATGAACAACCGGCGAGTGCGAGTAGCCCCGTAAGGGTGAGGCTGGTCAGCAGGAGTTTGGTTTTTTGCATCGGTGGGCGACTTCCACTATCTTGGCTGGGCAATATAACCCCGGATCATACCCGCAATAAAGGAAGCTGCGAAGCCGCTTCCGTGAGAAAGCAGACCATGGTTGAAAATAGCGAACTACGCAAGGCTGGCCTGAAAGTGACCCTGCCACGGGTCAAGATACTGCAAATGCTCGACTCTGCCGGTCAGCGTCACATGAGCGCCGAGGATGTCTACAAGGCACTGATGGAGGCGGGCGATGACGTGGGTTTGGCGACTGTCTACCGTGTATTAACCCAGTTTGAGGCGGCCGGTTTGGTGGTTCGTCACAACTTCGATGGCGGTCATGCGGTCTTCGAGTTGGCGGACAGCGGCCATCACGACCATATGGTTTGTGTCGATTCCGGTGAAGTGATCGAGTTCTTCGATGCCGAGATTGAAAAACGCCAGAAAGAAATCGTCAAAGAGCACGGTTTTGAGTTGGTTGATCACAATCTTGTGCTGTATGTACGCAAGAAAACCTGATTGACGCAGGCATGACAAAGGCGACCCCAGGGTCGCCTTTGTGCTTTCTGCGGCTTTTAAATCAGGCTTGAGCGCTGCCGACCATCTGGCGCGCGTGGGCAAGTGATTCTTCGGTCAAATCGACACCGCCAAGCATGCGCGCGATTTCCTCAACCCGTTGCGTCGAGCTGAGTTTGCTGACTGCGGTGCGTGTGGCGTCGCTTTCACGCACTTTGTGTACGAACAGATGCTGATGGCCTTGGGCAGCAACTTGCGGCAAGTGAGTAACGGTCAAAACCTGGCCGCGTTCGCCGAGACGGCGTAGCAGCTGCCCGACCACTTCGGCGGTGGGGCCGCCGATGCCGACATCGACCTCATCGAAGACCAGGGTAGGTACGCGCGAGGTTTGCGCGGTGATGACCTGAATCGCCAGGCTGATACGCGACAGTTCGCCACCCGAGGCGACCTTGGCCAGGGCTTTCAGCGGTTGGCCAGGGTTGGCGCTGACCAGAAACTCCAACTGTTCTAGGCCATTGGGGTGTGGTTCGCTGTTGCTGTTGGCACTGAGCTTGATATTGAAGCGCCCGCCCGGCATGCCGAGGGTCTGCATCTCCACTTCTACCGCACTGGCCAGTTGGCCAGCGGCGTTATTGCGCAGGGTGCTGAGTTCCGTCGCTTTGTCTTGGTAGTGGCGCGCGAAGGCCGCCAGCTCGTCTGTCAGGCGTTCAGCGGCCTGGTCGTCGGCATTCAGGCTTTCCAGTTCTTCGAACAACTGCTGCTGCCTGGCGCCCAGTTCACTGGGCTGTATGCGGTGCTTGCGCGCCAGGGTGTAAATCGCATCCAAGCGCTCTTCCATCTGTCGTAGGCGCTCGGGGTCGGCGTCGAAATGATCGAGAAAGCGATTCAGTTCGCCAACGGCTTCTTCGACCTGAATCTGCGCACTGGCCAGCAGGTTAGTGGCCTCGCTGAGCGCCCCTGGCTGACCCTGAAAGGCACCGAGACGGTTGAGGCTGTTGGTGAGTGCGGACAGCACGTTGCCAGCGTCATTCTCGCTGCATTGCTCAATGACCAGACGGCAGGCGCTGAGCAGACTTTCGGCGTTGGTCAGATTTTTGTGTTCCAGCTCAAGCTGTTCCAGTTCATTTTCGCCAAGGGCCAGATTATCCAACTCCTCAAGTTGATAGCTGAGCAGCTGATGACGGGCGCGCTGCTCGTCGCCGATGCTGGATACACGCTCCAGCTCATTCTTGGTTTGCTTCCAGCGCTGTGCGGCGAGTTGCACTTGGCGCGCCAGTTCCTGGCTGCCGGCATATTCATCGAGCAGACGGCGGTGGGTCTCCGGCTTTAGCAATGATTGGTGTTCATGCTGGTTATGGATGTCGATCAACAGTTCACCCAGGGCTTTGAGGTCGCCTTGGGGGCAGGGTGAACCGTTGATATAACCCCGCGAGCGGCCTTCGGCAGTTATCACGCGGCGCAGGATGCACGGGCCGTCGTTTTCTAGGTCGCGCTCCGCCAGCCAGGCGCGGGCCTCGGCAATGTTGCTCAGGTCGAAGCTGGCGAGGATGTCCGCTTTGTCTGCACCGGGGCGCACCACGCCGCTGTCGGCGCGATCACCCAGGGTCAGGCCGAGGGCGTCGAGCATGATGGATTTGCCTGCGCCGGTTTCGCCGCTGATCACGCTCATGCCGGCGTCTAGCTCTAGGTCAAGGTGTTCAACAATGGCGTAGTTGTGTACGGACAGGTGCACCAGCATGGTGAGGGCCTCCCAAGTTCATGTCTGGTTATTTATACAGTGTTTTTTTGTGGGCTGACAATCCATCTGCTGTCCTTGAAAGCATATTTTTTGCCCCCATATACCGGTCAAGCACGTGAGTTGAGGCTCGCGTCGAATTTTAAGAGGAGAGACGCATGGCTGACGAACAGACCCTGGATACGCAGAACCCCGATGTACAAACAGCGGCTGAAGCCGCTGCGGGCGATGACTTAGTTGCTCGCGTGCAAGCGCTGGAAGAGCAACTGGCCGCTGCGCAGGATCAATCGCTGCGTGTGGCTGCCGATCTGCAGAACGTGCGCCGTCGCGCCGAGCAAGATGTAGAAAAAGCGCACAAATTTGCGCTGGAGCGATTCGCCAATGACTTGCTGCCGGTGGTGGACAGTCTGGAGCGCGGCCTTGAGCTATCCAGTCCGGATGACGAAGCAATCAAAGCGGTGCGTGAGGGCATGGAGCTGACGCTCAAGTTGTTCCACGACACCCTTAAGCGTTTCCAGTTGGATGCTATCGACCCGCACGGTGCGCCGTTCAATGCCGAGCATCACCAGGCCATGGCAATGCAGGAAAGCACTAGCGTCGAGCCTAATAGCGTGCTCAAGGTGTTCCAGAAGGGCTACATGCTCAACGGCCGCTTGTTGCGCCCCGCCATGGTGGTGGTCAGCAAGGCTCCGGTGGAAGCGCCACCCTCGATTGATGAGCAGGCTTGAAATTCACCGAGCCGCCCCCATTAAACAGTCAAGCGTTTTAGTGCTACCGCAGCTGTCAATAAACAGCAGCGGGATTATCAAAGTTTCGGGAGAGTAAAGATGGGCAAAATTATCGGTATCGACCTGGGGACCACTAACTCCTGCGTCTCCGTTCTAGAAAACGGCAAAGCCAAAGTTATTGAAAACGCCGAAGGTGCACGCACCACGCCGTCGATCATTGCCTACGCCAATGATGGCGAGATTCTGGTCGGTCAGTCGGCCAAGCGCCAAGCAGTGACCAATCCGCACAACACGCTGTACGCGGTAAAGCGTCTGATCGGTCGTCGTTTTGACGAAGAAGTCGTGCAGAAAGACATCCAGATGGTGCCTTACAAGATTTCCAAGGCAGATAACGGCGATGCTTGGGTTGAAGTGAACGGCCAGAAAATGTCACCGCCACAGATCTCGGCTGAAATTCTGAAAAAGATGAAGAAGACCGCCGAAGACTACCTCGGTGAAGCGGTGACCGAAGCGGTGATTACCGTTCCGGCTTACTTCAACGACAGCCAGCGTCAGGCCACTAAAGATGCCGGCCGTATTGCTGGTCTGGACGTTAAGCGCATCATCAACGAGCCAACCGCAGCCGCACTGGCTTACGGTATGGACAAGGCCAAGGGCGATCACACCGTGATCGTTTATGACCTGGGTGGCGGTACGTTCGACGTTTCCGTAATTGAAATCGCTGAAGTCGACGGTGAGCACCAGTTCGAAGTGTTGGCCACTAACGGCGACACTTTCCTCGGCGGTGAAGACTTCGATATTCGTCTGATCGACTACCTCGTTGACGAATTCAAGAAAGAAAGCGGCATGAACCTTAAGGGTGACCCGCTGGCGATGCAGCGCCTGAAAGAAGCCGCTGAGAAAGCCAAGATCGAACTGTCTTCGAGCAATTCGACCGATGTGAACCTGCCATACATCACAGCAGACGCCAGCGGTCCTAAGCACTTGAACGTAAAAATCTCCCGCGCCAAGCTTGAAGCGCTGGTAGAAGACCTGGTTCAGCGCACCATCGAACCTTGCCGCATCGCATTGAAAGACTCTGGTATCGACGTTGGCGCGATCAACGACGTGATCCTGGTCGGCGGTCAGACCCGTATGCCGTTGGTGCAGAAGCTGGTCACCGAGTTCTTCGGTAAAGAAGCGCGTAAAGACGTTAACCCGGACGAAGCCGTGGCCATGGGTGCCGCTATCCAAGGCGCAGTACTCTCGGGTGATGTGAAAGACGTGCTGCTGCTCGACGTTAGCCCGCTGACCCTCGGTATCGAAACCATGGGCGGCGTGATGACCGCGCTGATCGAGAAGAACACCACGATTCCAACCAAGAAATCGCAAGTGTTCTCGACTGCCGACGACAACCAAGGCGCTGTGACTATTCACGTGCTGCAGGGCGAGCGTAAGCAGGCCAGCGGTAACAAGTCGCTGGGCAAGTTCGACTTGGCTGAGATTCCGCCAGCACCGCGTGGCGTACCGCAGATCGAAGTGACCTTCGACATCGACGCTAACGGCATCCTGCACGTTGGCGCGAAAGACAAGGCCACCGGCAAGACTCAGTCCATCGTGATCAAGGCCAACTCCGGTCTCTCCGAGGAAGAAATCGAGCAGATGGTGCGTGACGCCGAGGTTAATGCCGAGGAAGACCGCAAGTTCGAAGAGCTGGCTACTGCGCGTAACCAGGGCGACCAACTGGTACACGCCACTCGCAAGATGATCACTGAAGCAGGCGACAAAGCCACTGCTGATGAGAAGGCAGCCATCGAAACTGCGCTGAGCGCACTGGAAGTGGCGGTTAAAGGCGACGACAAGGCTGATATCGAAGCCAAGATGACCGCGCTGTCCGAAGTCACTGCTCCGCTGGCGCAGAAGATGTATGCCGAGCAGCCGCAGCCAGGTGCTGCTGAGCAAGGCGCTGAGCAAGCTCAGGACGCAGGTGATGATGTAGTCGACGCTGAGTTCGAAGAAGTTAAAGACAACAAGTAAGCGCAAGCTTATGCCGTTCTGGCCGGGCGTGGCGCGAGTTGCGCCCGGCATGATTCGCCGCGCGGGAGCTTGCTCCCGCGTTGGCGTGTCTGGAGTAGACGATTTTAAGGTGTTGAAGACTTATGGCTAAACGTGACTTTTATGAGGTGCTCGGTGTTGAGCGCGGTGTCAGTGAGGCGGAGCTGAAAAAGGCTTATCGCCGCCTGGCCATGAAGCATCACCCGGACCGCAATCCCGACGACAAAGCCTCGGAAGAGAAGTTTAAGGAAGCCAACGAGGCTTACGAAGTGCTGTCCGATGCGGCCAAACGTTCGGCGTACGATCAATACGGCCACGCCGGTGTTGATCCGCAAATGGGTGGCGGCGGTGGCGGCCCAGGCGGGGCGAATTTCTCCGACATCTTCGGTGATGTATTCAGTGACTTCTTTGGTGGCCAGCGTGGCGGCCAGCGTGGTGGCGCGCAGCGTGGCAGCGACCTGCGTTATACCTTGGAGTTGGATCTGGAGGAGGCTGTGCGCGGCACCACGGTGACCATTCGCGTACCGACGCTGGTCAACTGCAAGCCATGCGATGGCTCGGGTGCGAAAAAAGGCACGGCGCCAGTCACCTGCACCACCTGTGGCGGTATTGGCCAGGTGCGCATGCAGCAAGGCTTCTTCTCGGTGCAGCAAACCTGCCCACGCTGCCATGGCAGCGGCAAGATGATCACTGACCCGTGCGGCTCGTGCCATGGTCAGGGGCGTGTGGAAGAAAGCAAAACCCTGTCGGTGAAAGTGCCAGCGGGCGTTGATACCGGTGACCGCATCCGTCTGACCGGGGAGGGCGAGGCGGGTGCGATGGGTGGCCCTGCGGGCGATCTGTACGTTGTGGTGAATGTGCGCGAGCATGCGATCTTCCAGCGCGACGGTAAGCACCTGTATTGCGAAGTACCGATCAGCTTTGCTGATGCAGGCCTGGGTGGCGAACTGGAAGTGCCAACCCTGGACGGTCGGGTCAAACTGAAAATCCCTGAAGGCACCCAGACCGGCAAGATGTTCCGTTTGCGCGGCAAGGGCGTGGCCCCGGTGCGCGGTGGTGGTGCGGGCGATCTGATGTGCAAGGTGGCGGTGGAAACCCCGGTCAATCTTGATAAGCGTCAGCGCGAGCTGTTGGACGAGTTCCGCAAAACCCTGGAGGGCAATAGCTCGCACTCGCCGAAGGCCAATGGCTGGTTCGAGGGTGTTAAGCGCTTCTTTGGCGACCTGTAACCTCGGGCGGCAAGTTGTGCGGTGCGGCTGAGTTGGCACCCCACAACTTGTGGCTTGCAGTTTGGAGTTAAGTTCTATGCAACGTATTGCAGTGATGGGCGCCGCTGGGCGCATGGGTAAAACCCTGATCGAGGCCGTGCAATTGGCCGATGGCGCGCAGCTGAGTGCGGCGGTTGATCGTGCTGACAGTAGCCTGGTCGGTGCGGATGTCGGTGAGCTGGTCGCGCAGGGCAAGATCGGCGTCAACCTGGTCGGTGATCTGAGCGCGGTGCTCGATCAGTTCGATGTGCTGATCGACTTTACCCATCCTTCGGTCACCCTGAAAAACTTGGAAGTCTGCCGTCAGGCCGGTAAGGCCATGATCATTGGCACCACCGGTTTTTCGCCAGAAGAAAAGCAGCTGCTGGCCGATGCCGGCAAGCAGATTCCGATCGTGTTTGCCGCCAACTTCAGCGTTGGCGTCAATCTGTGCCTGAAATTGCTGGATACCGCCGCGCGCGTGTTGGGTGATGACGTGGATATCGAAATCATCGAAGCGCACCACCGCCACAAGGTCGATGCGCCTTCCGGTACTGCGCTGCGCATGGGTGAAGTCGTGGCCAATGCGCTGGGGCGAGATCTGCACAAGGTCGCCGTCTATGGGCGCGAAGGCCAGACCGGTGCGCGCGAGCGCGAAACCATCGGGTTTGCCACTGTGCGCGCCGGCGATGTGGTCGGTGATCACACTGTGCTGTTCGCTGCCGATGGTGAGCGGGTGGAGATTACACATAAAGCTTCGAGCCGTATGACCTTTGCCAAAGGCGCAGTGCGCGCGGCGTTGTGGCTGCATAAGCGCGAGCCAGGGCTGTATGACATGCAAGACGTTCTGGGGCTCAACTGAGGCATTCTGTCGCAGTAGTGGCTTTTGCCTGGGTCTTAGTCGCACCGGTGGTGGACCAAAAAGGCAGTTTCCTGTAAGCTTTCTGCTTTAGTGTGTCCACTAAAGTTGCGCAGAATGAATCAGATAAAAAAGCGGGGTGACGGTGCATACGTCATCCCGCTTTTTTACAATCTGCGTTTGCTTCACGATTTGATCTTCGGAGGTTTTCTTGAGTAAGCCAGCCCTTAAACCTGCCATTTTGGCTCTTGCTGATGGCAGTATTTTTCGTGGCGAGGCCATCGGTGCCGATGGCCAGACTATTGGTGAGGTGGTTTTTAACACCGCCATGACCGGCTATCAGGAAATCCTTACCGATCCTTCCTATGCCCAACAGCTCGTTACCCTGACCTATCCGCATATCGGCAACACCGGCACCACGCCGGAAGATGCTGAGTCCAATCGTGTATGGGCCGCCGGGCTGATCATTCGTGACCTGCCGCTGACCTCCAGCAACTGGCGTAACAAGCAACCGCTGGATGAATACCTGAAAGAGAGCGGTACCGTCGCCATCGCCGGCATCGATACCCGTCGCCTGACCCGCATTCTGCGTGAGAAGGGCTCGCAGAACGGCTGCATCCTCGTAGGCGACGACGCTACCGAAGAAAAAGCCCTGGAATTGGCGCGTAGCTTCCCTGGCCTGAAAGGCATGGATCTGGCCAAGGTGGTCAGCTGCACCGAGCGTTACGAGTGGCGCTCTAATGTGTGGAATCTAGAAACCGACAGCCATCCAGAAGTCCCGGCTAATGAGCTGAAGTATCACGTGGTCGCTTACGATTACGGTGTTAAGTGGAACATCCTGCGCATGCTGGTTGAGCGTGGTTGCCGTTTGACTGTGGTACCGGCGCAAACTCCGGCGAACGACGTGTTGGCACTCAATCCCGATGGTGTGTTCCTGTCCAACGGCCCGGGCGATCCTGAGCCGTGCGATTACGCCATCCAAGCGATCAAAGACGTGCTGGAAACCGACATCCCGGTATTTGGCATCTGCCTCGGCCACCAGTTGCTGGCCCTGGCTTCTGGTGCCAAGACCCTGAAAATGGGCCACGGTCACCATGGTGCTAACCACCCAGTACAAGACCTGAAAACCGGTGTGGTGATGATCACCAGTCAGAACCACGGTTTTGCCGTGGATGAAGACAGCCTGCCGAGCAATCTGCGCGCGATCCATAAGTCGCTGTTCGATGGCTCCCTGCAGGGCATCGAGCGCACTGACAAGGATGCTTTCAGCTTCCAGGGGCACCCTGAAGCGAGCCCCGGCCCAGCCGATGTGGCCCCGCTGTTTGACCGCTTTATCGAAACCATGGCCAAGCGCCGCTAAACCTCGCCGACTGACCCAAGGATTCGAGTAACCGCTATGCCAAAACGTACAGATATTAAAAGCATCCTGATCCTCGGCGCTGGCCCGATCGTTATCGGCCAGGCCTGCGAGTTCGACTACTCCGGTGCTCAAGCGTGTAAAGCCCTGAAAGAAGAGGGCTACCGCGTCATCCTGGTGAACTCCAACCCAGCCACCATCATGACTGACCCGGCCATGGCCGACGCCACCTACATCGAGCCGATCAAGTGGTCCACCGTGGCCAAGATCATCGAGAAGGAGCGTCCAGACGCCCTGCTGCCGACCATGGGTGGCCAGACCGCACTGAACTGCGCACTGGACCTGGAAAAGCACGGCGTGCTGGAAAAGTTTGGCGTCGAGATGATCGGTGCTAACGCCGACACCATCGACAAAGCCGAAGACCGTTCGCGCTTCGACAAGGCGATGAAAGACATCGGTTTGGCCTGCCCGGTTTCCGGTATCGCGCACAACATGGAAGAAGCCTACGGCGTGCTGGATAAGGTTGGCTTCCCCTGCATCATCCGGCCGTCCTTCACCATGGGCGGCACCGGCGGCGGCATCGCTTACAACCGCGAAGAATTCGAAGAAATCTGCGCCCGCGGTATCGACCTGTCGCCGACCAGCGAGCTGCTGATCGACGAATCGTTGATCGGCTGGAAAGAGTACGAGATGGAAGTGGTCCGCGACAAAAAGGACAACTGCATCATCGTCTGCGCCATCGAAAATTTCGACCCGATGGGCGTGCACACCGGTGATTCGATCACCGTAGCGCCCGCGCAGACCCTGACGGACAAGGAATACCAGATCCTGCGTAACGCCTCCTTGGCGGTACTGCGTGAGATCGGCGTGGAAACCGGCGGCTCCAACGTGCAGTTCGGCATCTGCCCGAATACTGGCCGCATGGTGGTGATCGAGATGAACCCGCGCGTGTCGCGTTCCTCGGCACTGGCCTCCAAAGCTACCGGCTTCCCGATCGCCAAGATCGCCGCCAAGCTGGCTGTCGGTTACACCCTCGATGAGCTCTCCAACGACATCACCGGCGGCCGCACCCCGGCTTCGTTCGAGCCGGCCATCGACTACGTTGTGACCAAAATCCCGCGTTTCGCCTTCGAGAAGTTCCCTAAAGCCGACGCGCGCCTGACCACCCAGATGAAGTCGGTGGGTGAAGTCATGGCCATCGGCCGCACCTTCCAGGAGTCCCTGCAGAAAGCGCTGCGTGGCTTGGAGGTAGGCGTTTCAGGCCTCGATCCGATGCTCGATCTGGCTGATCCCGAAGTCGAAAGCACCCTGCGTCGCGAGCTCACCGTGCCCAGCGCCGACCGCATCTGGTACATCGGCGATGCTTTCCGTGCGGGCAAGACCGTGGCAGAAGTCTTCGAGCTGACCAATATCGATGAATGGTTCTTGGTGCAGATCGAAGACCTGATCAAAGACGAAGAGCGGATCAAGACGCTGGCCCTGTCCAGCATCGACCGTGACTCGATGTACAAGCTCAAGCGCAAAGGCTTCTCCGATATTCGCCTGGCCAAGCTGCTGGGTGTGACCGAGAAAACCCTGCGCAGCCAGCGCCATAAGCTCAAGGTGCTGCCGGTGTACAAGCGCGTTGACACCTGCGCCGCCGAGTTCGCTACCGACACCGCCTACATGTACTCGACCTATGAGGAAGAGTGCGAGGCCAATCCGTCGAGCCGCGACAAGATCATGATCCTTGGCGGTGGCCCTAACCGTATCGGTCAGGGTATCGAGTTCGATTATTGCTGTGTGCATGCGGCGCTGGCACTGCGTGAAGATGGTTATGAAACCATCATGGTCAACTGCAACCCGGAAACCGTCTCGACCGACTACGACATCTCTGATCGTCTGTATTTCGAGCCGGTGACCCTGGAAGACGTACTGGAAATCGTCCGTGTCGAGCAGCCGAAAGGTGTGATCGTGCAATACGGCGGTCAGACGCCATTGAAGATTTGCCGCGCCTTGGAAGAAGCAGGCGTGCCGATTATCGGTACTTCGCCTGACGCGATCGATCGTGCCGAAGACCGTGAGCGCTTCCAGCAGATGGTGCAGCGCCTTGGTCTGCGTCAGCCTGCCAACGCCACCGCGCGTAGCGAAGACGAAGCGCTGGCGCATTCGAAAGTGATTGGTTATCCGTTGGTGGTGCGTCCGTCCTATGTGCTGGGCGGTCGTGCGATGGAGATTGTCTACCAAGAAGACGAGCTCAAGCGTTATATGCGCGAAGCGGTAAAAGTGTCGAATGACAGCCCGGTGCTGCTCGACCACTTCCTCAACTGCGCCATCGAAGTCGATATCGACGCGGTGTGCGATGGCGAGACCGTGGTAATCGGCGCGATCATGCAGCACATCGAGCAGGCAGGTGTGCACTCCGGCGACTCGGCGTGCTCACTGCCGCCATACTCGCTGCCGGCGCATATCCAGGATGAGATCCGCGATCAGGTCAAGAAAATGGCCTTGGAGCTGGGTGTAGTTGGTCTGATGAACGTGCAGATGGCTGTGCAGGGCGAGGACATCTTCGTCATCGAAGTGAACCCGCGCGCCTCGCGTACCGTGCCGTTCGTCTCCAAGTGCGTCGGTGTCTCCTTGGCCAAAGTGGCTGCCCGTGTGATGGCGGGCAAGTCGCTGGCTGAAGCCGGTTACGCCAAAGAGATCATCCCGCCGTATTTCAGCGTTAAAGAAGCGGTGTTCCCGTTCGCTAAATTCCCGGGTGTTGACCCAATCCTTGGCCCGGAAATGAAGTCCACCGGTGAAGTCATGGGCGTGGGTGATACCTTCGGCGAAGCCTTCGCTAAAGCCCAGTCGGGAGCCAGCGAAATTCTGCCGAACACCGGTTGCGCCTTTATCAGTGTGCGTGAAGACGACAAGCCGGAAGCCGTGCAAGTCGCTCGCGATCTGGTCGCGCTGGGCTTCGAAGTGGTGGCCACCGCAGGCACCGCTAAAGTGATCGAGGCCGCTGGCTTGCCCGTACGCCGGGTTAACAAGGTGACCGAGGGTCGTCCGCACGTGGTCGACATGATCAAGAATGACGAAGTCACCCTGATCATTAATACCACCGAAGGTCGTCAGTCCATCGCCGACTCCTACTCCATTCGTCGTAACGCCCTGCAGCACAAGATCTATTGCACCACCACCATTGCGGCGGGGCAGGCGATCTGTGAAGCGCTCAAATTTGGTCCAGAAAAGACCGTGCGCCGGCTGCAGGATCTGCATGCAGGAATCAAGCATGACTAAATACCCTATGACCGTTCAGGGTGCTCGCGCCCTGGAAGAAGAACACGCGCACCTGACTAAGGTGCTGCGGCCCAAGCTCAGCCAAGAAATTGGTACTGCGCGCGAGCTCGGTGACCTCAAGGAAAACGCCGAATACCACGCTGCTCGTGAGCAGCAGGGGATGGTCGAGGCACGTATCCGTGATATCGAAGGCCGCATGCAGAATGCGGTGATTATTGATGTCACCACCATCGAGCACACTGGCAAGGTGATTTTCGGCACGACTGTAGAAATCGCCAACTGCGAAACCGATGAAAGCGTGACGTATCAGATCGTTGGTGAGGATGAAGCGAACATCAAGCAGCGCAAGCTGTCGGTTGGGTCGCCCATCGCGCGTGCTTTGATCGGCAAGGCAGAAGGGGATGTGGTTATCGTGCAGACCCCAGGCGGCCCGATCGAATACGAAATAGTCGAGGTTCGTCATATCTAAGCCAGGCTCGCGTGATGCTGGCGCAATCAGTTGGTTGTTGGCTCAGACTCTCTGGGTCGGCGGCCTCTGGTTGTTGCATTTTTTGATAATGCCGGCGATATCCAAGGTCGGGCTGGCGTCGCTGCTGGTTGAAGAGCTTGGCGACACGTTGCGGCCGCTGCTGGTCGGTTTGGCGGCTGTTTGTGCGTGCGTGCAGGTGCTGGTGTTGATTCGAGCCGAGCGTTTGGTCAGCCTGGTGCGCGATATGCGCGGGCAATTGCTGCTGGTCGTGATAGCAATGGCAGTCAGTTACTTTGGCGTGCGCCAATGGCTACCCACAGCCGGGTTATGGCAGATGTTCAGCTACCTAGTGATGGCGTTCTGCGGGTTGTTACTGGTCTTGCAACCGGTACCTGACCGCTTCAGGCCTAAGGTCTGATCGCACAGGCTTTTGTGTACGGTAGGATGTTTGCGAAGGCGCTGTGTGCGCCTCGCAGTGGCGGCGGGATCAGGCGTGATGGCGGTGAACGTTGGACAGGTTCTTGTTCACTTTCGGATTTTTGCGATAGATCAACGCCATTTTGCCAATTACCTGGACGAGATCGGCATTGCCGGCTTTGCACAGTTCGTTAATGGCGGCTAGGCGGCTTTCGCGCTCAGTGATGCGCAGTTGTACTTTAATCAGCTCGTGGTCGCTCAGTGCGCGCTCCAGCTCAGCCTGTACGCCTTCGGTCAAACCATTGTCAGCCACGATCAACACAGGTTTGAGGTGGTGGCCAATGGATTTGAATTGTTTCTTCTGCTCTTGAGTGAGCGGCATAATCTGATTCCTGCATTTAATCTGGTAAAAACGACGGTTAGTTTACCCGAGCGCCTTCGGGGTCGCCCAGATATTCATGCGTTACACATACCGAGGTATTGCGTGGCCCGTACCAAGAGCAGTCAAGGTTGGCTGAGAGAGCATTTCAACGACCCCTACGTCAAAATGGCGCAGAAGGATGGCTATCGTTCGCGCGCCAGCTACAAGCTCCTAGAGATCCAAGAGAAGGATCGCATCCTCCGGCCTGGCATGACGGTAGTCGATCTGGGGTCAGCGCCCGGTGGCTGGTCACAGGTCACCAGTCGGGTGATTGGTGATAAAGGCACGCTGATAGCCTCCGACATCCTTGAGATGGACAGTATCCCGGATGTGACTTTCATTCAGGGTGACTTTACCGAGGATGCAGTGTTCGAGCAGTTGCTTGAGGCGATCGGGGGGCGTCCGGTGGACCTTGTTATTTCAGATATGGCCCCCAATATGAGTGGTGTAAGGGAGTCGGATCAGCCGCGTGCGATGTACCTGTGCGAATTGGCGCTGGATTTGTCGACGCGGGTTCTGCGTCCCGGTGGTGATTTTCTGATCAAGATCTTCCAGGGCGAAGGCTTTGCTGAATACCACAAGCAAGTGCGCCAGTTGTTCGACAAGGTGCAGATGCGCAAGCCGCTGTCTTCACGTGATCGTTCGCGTGAGCAATATATGTTGGCGCGTGGTTTTCGCGGCCAGCCCGAGGCCTGAGCCTGTGCTGGGTGTACTGCCGAACAAATAAAGGGTTACAGACGGCGCCTGCCAGGGGTGGGCGTTGTGTAGTAAGTTAGATCAGTACATAACTGGTCGTCATGCGAAGCGCGCTTCAGCAAGGGGCCTGCTTCAGAGGGTAGCTAATTGAACGACATGGCAAAGAATCTGGTCCTGTGGCTGATCATCGCCGCCGTCTTGGTGACGGTGATGAATAATTTTTCCAGCCCGAGTGAGTCCAACAAACTCAATTATTCGCAGTTTATCCAGCAGGTTCAGGATGGCGGCGTTAAGCGTGTGACGGTTGATGGTTTCATCATCAGCGGCACGCGCAGCGATGGCTCGTCATTTGAGACCGTGCGCCCGGCGATTCAGGATAACGGTCTGATCAAGGACCTGATGGACAATAACGTCGAGATCGTCGGCAAGCAGCCTGAGCAGCAGAGCATCTGGACTCAGTTGCTGGTTGCCAGCTTCCCGATCCTGGTGATTATCGCGGTGTTCATGTTCTTTATGCGCCAGATGCAAGGTGGCGCAGGCGGTAAAGGCGGGCCGATGAGTTTCGGCAAGAGTAAGGCGCGTTTGCTGTCGGAAGATCAGGTTAAAACCACTTTTGCTGACGTCGCCGGGTGTGACGAGGCCAAAGAAGAAGTCAGCGAGCTGGTTGAGTTTCTGCGCGACCCAGGCAAGTTTCAGCGCCTGGGTGGTCGTATTCCACGCGGCGTGCTGATGGTTGGTTCGCCTGGTACCGGTAAAACATTGCTGGCCAAAGCCGTTGCCGGTGAAGCCAAGGTTCCGTTCTTTACCATTTCCGGTTCGGATTTCGTCGAGATGTTCGTCGGTGTCGGTGCATCTCGTGTGCGTGACATGTTCGAGCAGGCCAAGAAACACGCGCCATGCATCATCTTTATCGACGAAATCGATGCCGTTGGTCGCCATCGTGGCGCAGGCATGGGCGGTGGTCATGATGAGCGTGAGCAGACACTCAACCAGTTGCTGGTGGAGATGGATGGCTTTGAAGCGAACGACGGCATCATCGTGATTGCCGCTACCAACCGTCCAGACGTACTTGACCCAGCTCTGTTGCGTCCAGGGCGTTTCGACCGTCAGGTTGTGGTGGGTTTGCCGGACATTCGTGGTCGCGAGCAAATCCTCAAGGTCCATATGCGCAAAGTGCCAATGGGCGAAGATGTCGCGCCGGGTGTGATCGCGCGTGGTACGCCGGGCTTCTCCGGTGCCGACTTGGCGAACTTGGTCAATGAAGCCTCTTTGTTTGCTGCGCGCTCCGGTAAGCGTGTGGTTGAGATGAAGGAATTCGAGCTGGCCAAAGACAAGATCATGATGGGTGCCGAGCGCAAGACCATGGTCATGTCGGATAAGGAAAAGCTCAATACCGCCTTCCACGAAGCCGGTCACGCTATTGTTGGGCGCTTGGTGCCTGAGCATGATCCTGTCTATAAGGTGTCGATCATCCCGCGCGGTCGCGCCCTGGGCGTGACCATGTTCCTGCCTGAGGAAGACCGCTACAGTCTGAGCAAGCGTGCGTTGACCAGTCAGATTTGCTCGTTGTTCGGTGGGCGGATTGCCGAAGAAATGACCTTGGGCTTCGACGGCGTCACCACCGGTGCATCCAACGACATCATGCGCGCCACGCAGCTGGCCAAAAATATGGTGACCAAGTGGGGGTTGTCGGAAAAACTCGGCCCGCTTATGTATGCGGAAGAAGAGGGTGAAGTCTTCCTTGGTCGTAGCATGGGCAGCAATCAGAGCAATGTTTCTGCTGACACCGCAAAGCTGATTGACCAAGAAATACGCAGCATCATCGACGGCTGTTATGCCACCGCCAAGCGTTTGCTGGAAGAAAATCGCGACAAGCTGGATGCAATGGCTGAGGCGCTGATGAAGTATGAAACCATCGACGCTGAGCAAATCGAGGACATCATGAATGGTCTCGCGCCGCGTGAACCGAAGGGTTGGCAGAGTAAAGACGATAACGACGGTACGCCTACTGCGCCAGTAAGCCTCGTTGAGCCTTCGGATAAGCCAATCGGTGGCCCTGCCGCGGAACTCTAAGGCTCTCCATGTCTGTTGTGCCTACCTTTGACCGGCTGCCGTGTGGCAGCCGGTTTCTTGATTTAAGCCGTCCGCATGTGATGGGTATTCTCAACGTAACCCCCGATTCGTTTTCCGATGGCGGGCGTTATGGTCAGCGTGATGCGGCGTTACGTCATGCTGAGGCGATGCTGCAAGCGGGGGCGACGCTGATTGATGTCGGTGGTGAGTCGACGCGTCCTGGCGCTCGTGCGGTTTCTTCGGTTGAGGAGCTAGAGCGGGTTGCGCCCGTCGTTGAGGCCATTGCTCGCGAGCTGGATGTGATCATTTCAGTGGATACTTCAACGCCTGCAGTCATCCGTGAAACTGCGCGACTGGGCGCTGGTTTGATCAATGATGTGCGTTCACTGCAGCGTGATGGCGCTTTGGATGCGGTGGCGGACAGTGGCTTGCCGGTGTGCTTGATGCACATGCGCGGTGAGCCCACCACCATGCAGCAGAACCCTCAATACCCTGATGTCGTGGCAGAAGTGCGCGAGTTTCTACTTGAGCGCCTGACTGCTTGTGCGGCGGTTGGGATTGGCGCTGAGCGAGTCATCCTTGATCCGGGTTTCGGTTTTGCGAAAACCCTGGAGCACAATCTCTCGCTATTCAAGCATTTGCAGTCGCTGCATGTGTTGGGTCGGCCTTTGCTGGTCGGCGTGTCGCGCAAGAGTATGATCGGCAAGGTGCTGGGGCATGAGGTGGGTGAGCGCCTATACGGCAGCCTGGCCTTGGCTGCACTGGCGTTGAGCAAAGGGACGCATATTTTGCGGGTCCACGATGTGGCACAAACAGTTGATGTAGTGCGGATGATCGCCGCGGTTGAAGCGGCCGAATAAGTTAGAAGGAATTGTGGGATGGGTAGAAAATATTTTGGTACTGACGGTATTCGTGGGCGTGTCGGTGACTTCCCTATTACCCCGGAATTCATGCTCAAGCTCGGCTGGGCAGCCGGGATGGCGTTCCGTAAGCAGGGCAAATGCCGCATTCTGATTGGCAAGGACACGCGTATTTCCGGCTATATGTTCGAGTCTGCCTTGGAGGCGGGTCTGTCTGCGGCCGGCGCGGATGTAATGCTGCTCGGCCCAATGCCAACGCCAGCAATCGCCTACTTGACCCGTACGTTCCATGCTGAGGCCGGGATCGTTATCAGTGCCTCGCACAATCCGCATCACGACAATGGCATCAAGTTCTTCTCGGGGCAGGGCACCAAGCTGCCGGATGAGATTGAGATGATGATCGAGGAGTTGCTCGATCAGCCGATGACCGTGGTTGATTCCGAGCAGCTGGGCAAAGTCTCGCGGATCAACGATGCCGCCGGCCGCTATATCGAATTCTGTAAGAGCAGTGTGCCGAGCAGTACTGACTTTGCTGGGCTGAAGATTGTCGTCGATTGTGCTCATGGCGCGGCGTACAAAGTTGCGCCAAGCGTATTCCGTGAGTTGGGCGCACAGGTAACGGTTCTGTCGGCGCAGCCCAATGGTTTGAATATCAATGACAACTGCGGCTCGACTCACGTCGAAGCGCTGCAGGCTGAAGTGCTGGCACAGCAGGCTGATCTGGGTATTGCCTTTGATGGTGATGCGGATCGCGTGTTGATGGTCGATCACTCCGGCGCGGTGGTTGATGGTGATGAGTTGCTGTTTATCATCGCCCGCGACCTGTTGGAGCGCGGCAAGCTGCAGGGGGGGGTGGTCGGTACACTGATGAGTAATCTCGGGCTGGAGCTGGCCCTTGCTGATCTGGGTATTCCGTTTGTGCGTGCCAAGGTCGGCGACCGGTATGTGATTGCCGAGTTACTGTCGCGTAACTGGCAGTTGGGGGGTGAAAACTCAGGCCATCTGGTGTGTTTCCAGCACACCACCACGGGCGATGCGATCATCGCCGCGTTGCAGGTGCTGATGGCGCTCAAGCGTCGTGGGCAAACGTTGGGTGAGGCGCGACTGGGCATGCAAAAATGCCCGCAGGTGTTAGTCAATGTCCGCTTCGCTGGCGGTGCTGATCCGCTGGAGCACCCGTCGGTGCGCGAAGCCAGTGCGCGAGTGACCGAGCAAATGGCTGGCCGTGGCCGTGTGTTGCTGCGCAAGTCTGGCACCGAACCATTGGTGCGCGTCATGGTTGAGGGTGACGATGAAGATCAGGTGCGCGGCTATGCCGATGAATTAGCTAAAGTTGTTGCAGGCGCCTGTGTTTGATTCGGCTTGCCAGTCGCTTAGCTGTTGGGTAACATCTGCGCCCTCTTTGACCGACGAGGTAAAGCATGCGTCGCCCAATGGTAGCTGGTAACTGGAAAATGCACGGTACCCGCGCCAGCGTCGCAGAGCTGATCAACGGTCTCGCTCAGCAGGCTTTGCCTGCTGATGTGGATGTTGCAGTTTTTCCCTCTTGCTTGCATCTCGGTCAGGTGGTTGATGGCCTGACAGGCAAGGTTGTTGCGGTAGGTGCGCAAGATTGCGCGACCGAGGCGCAGCAAGGTGCTTTGACGGGTGAGGTGGCGGCAAGTCAGTTGCGCGACGCCCTTTGCTCGCTGGTGTTGGTTGGTCACTCCGAACGCAGGTCTTTGCTGGGTGAGGGTGATGAGGTTGTGACGCGCAAGTTTGCTGCGGCTCAGGCCTCGGGTTTGCTACCGGTGCTGTGTGTTGGTGAGACCTTGGCTCAGCGCGAGGCGGGGCAGACGCTCGAAGTGGTCGCTGCGCAGTTGTCTGCGGTGGCAGATGCTTTAGGTGTTGAGGTTTTTGTTGATGCCGTAATTGCCTATGAGCCGGTTTGGGCTATTGGTACGGGCTTAACTGCCTCGCCTGAGCAGGCTCAGGAAGTGCATGCGGCGATTCGTGCGCAGTTGGCGGCGAAAAGCCCTCAGCTGGCAGAGAAAGTAAGAATTCTATATGGCGGCAGTGTTAAAGCCGCCAGTGCAGCCGAGTTGTTCGGTATGCCGGATATCGATGGGGGGCTTGTGGGTGGAGCCTCTCTGAATGCAGATGAGTTCGGTGCGATCTGTCGCGCCGCAGGAAGCTAAGAAAATGCTGGAAACAGTTATCGTTGTTCTTCATCTGCTGGGTGCCATCGGCGTTGTTGTGCTGGTTTTGCTGCAGCAGGGTAAAGGTGCTGATGCAGGTGCCTCTTTTGGTGCTGGCGCGTCCTCTACTGTGTTCGGTAGTCAAGGAACTACTACCTTTCTGAGTCGAGTTACTGCTATACTTGCCACCGCTTTTTTCATGTCTAGCTTGGGCTTAGGCTACTTTGCTAAAGAGAAAGCTGATGGTATGGCTCAGGTTGGTTTGCCTGATCCGGCAGTCTTGGAAGTACAACAGGCTGCTCCAGCTGTTGAAGATGTACCTGTTCTTGATGCAGCTAAGCCGGCTATCGAAGCGGCGGACGTACCTCAGGCTCCTGAGCAGCAGTAACACGCAGTAAGTAACATGCAGTAAATGATTTTGCCGAGGTGGTGGAATTGGTAGACACGCTACCTTGAGGTGGTAGTGGCCATAGGCTGTAGGGGTTCGAGTCCCCTTCTCGGTACCAATTTTCAAGAAGGCCCGCTCGATGCGGGCCTTCTTGTTGCTGGAGCTTCGATTGACCCTTTGATGGGATCAGTCGTATAATCCGGCCCCAGCTTTGATGTGGGATTGAGCAGCAAGGTCGCTCCTCGGATGTTGAATCCGAAGATGGCTGGGTTAAACCAGCCCCCGCATTGAGTTGCAGAGGAGCCCCTTTTAAGGGGCTTTTTGCTAGCTGGGTGACAGCTTTACCGGCCTTTAATGGGCGGTTCGATGATGGGCGTTTCGCCCATTTTTTATTTTTACAGCATGCGCGAGGGGTTCAGGTGTCGAGCAAGCTAGAACAGTTGCAGGCCTTGGTGGCCCCGGTAGTCGAGGCTCTTGGCTACCAATGTTGGGGTGTCGAGTTCCTGTCACAAGGGCGGCATTCTCTGCTGCGAATTTATATTGATAAACAGCCTGACGGCGTGCTGATCGAGGACTGTGAAATTGTCAGTCGACAGATCAGTGGTGTGCTCGATGTTGAGGACCCGATCAGCGCCGAGTACACCCTTGAGGTGTCCTCGCCAGGCATGGATCGGCCGCTGTTCACTATTGAACAGTTTGCCGGCCATGCGGGCGAGCAAGTGAAGATCAAACTGCGCTCGCCTTTTGAAGGGCGACGCAACTTTCAGGGCCTTCTGCGCGGTGTGGAAGAGCAGGACGTGGTGGTGCAGGTGGATGACCATGAGTTTCTGTTGCCGATCGATATGATCGACAAGGCCAATATTATCCCCAGGTTTGATTGAGACGCGGATCCCGCGCAAGTGGCGCGGATAGCGCGGATCCAATGGATTGCGAAAGGCGAGGCGTACGATGAGCAAAGAAGTACTGCTGGTTGTTGAGTCGGTATCCAACGAAAAGGGCGTGCCGGCTAACGTTATTTTTGAAGCGCTGGAGCTGGCGTTGGCCACGGCTACCAAGAAGCGTTTTGAAGATGAAGTTGAGTTGCGTGTGACGATTAATCGTCAGACCGGCAACTACGAAACATTCCGCTGCTGGACAGTGGTGGAAGAAAGTGACTTTGATGATCCTGCACATCAGGTCACCACTGACATGCCACGCGCAGTCGAAGCCAGTGCAAGCGTTGGCACCGTGCTGGAAGAGAAGATCGATTCGATCGAGTTTGGCCGAATTGCTGCGCAAACTGCCAAGCAAGTGATTGTGCAGAAAGTCCGCGAGGCTGAGCGTGCTCAGGTGGTTGAGGCTTACCGCGAGCGTCTGGGTGAAATCATCTCCGGCACAGTGAAGAAAGTCACCCGTGACAGCGTAATCGTTGACTTGGGTAACAACGCTGAAGCGATGCTAGCCCGCGAAGACATCATCTCGCGTGAAACTTTCCGTGTCGGTGTGCGCCTGCGTGCATTGCTCAAGGAAATTCGCACCGAAAACCGCGGCCCGCAGCTGATCCTTTCGCGTACAGCGCCAGAAATGCTCATCGAGTTGTTTCGCATAGAAGTGCCGGAAATTGCTGAAGAGCTGATCGAGGTGATGGGCGCTGCCCGTGATCCAGGTTCGCGCGCTAAGTTGGCTGTGCGTTCAAAAGATAAGCGCATTGACCCACAGGGTGCCTGTATCGGTATGCGCGGTTCGCGCGTGCAGGCAGTCTCCGGTGAGTTGGCGGGTGAGCGTGTTGATATCGTGCTGTGGGATGACAACCCCGCACAATTCGTGATCAACGCCATGTCGCCAGCCGAAGTGGCCGCCATTATTGTCGACGAAGATGCTCATGCTATGGACATCGCCGTTGGCGCAGACAACCTTGCTCAGGCCATTGGTCGCGGCGGTCAGAACGTGCGTTTGGCCAGTCAACTGACTGGCTGGACCTTGAACGTGATGACCGAAGCGGACATCCAGGCCAAGCAGCAGGCGGAAACAGGCGACATCCTGCAGCGCTTTATCGACGAGTTGGAAGTTGATGAAGAGTTAGCCCAGGTGTTGGTCGAAGAAGGCTTCACCAGCCTTGAAGAAATTGCCTACGTACCGATGGAAGAAATGCTCAGCATTGATGGTTTTGACGAGGATATCGTCAGCGAGCTCCGCGCTCGTGCCAAAGATCGCTTGCTGACTAAAGCCATCGCCAACGAGGAAAAGCTGGCAGATGCCCACCCAGCCGAAGACTTGCTCTCGCTTGAGGGGATGGATAAGGCGCTTGCGCATGAACTGGCAGTGCGCGGCGTTGTTAACCGCGAAGACCTGGCCGAGCAGTCTATTGATGACCTGCTCGACATCGACGGTATCGACGCTGAGCGAGCCGGCAAGTTGATCATGGCCGCCCGAGCCCATTGGTTCGAGTAAGCAGTTGCGGCCTGAGGAGAGAAATGCATGACGCAAGTCACGGTTAAAGAACTGGCCCAAGTGGTCAATACGCCGGTTGAACGCCTGCTCCAGCAAATGAGTGAGGCAGGTTTGCCGCACAAGAGTGCTGAGCAAGCGGTAACTGACAGTGAGAAGCAGGCCTTGTTGGCCCATCTCAAGAGCAGTCACGGCGACAGCAAAACAGAAGAGCCGCGCAAGATTACCTTGCAGCGCAAAACGACCAGCACACTACGGGTTGCCGGTAGCAAGACTATTAGCGTCGAAGTGCGTAAGAAGAAGACCTTCGTCAAGCGCAGCCCAGAAGAGATCGAAGCTGAGAAGCAACGTGAACTGGCTGAGCAACGTGCTGCTGCTGATGCCGTGCGGGTGAAAGCTGAAGAAGACGCTAAGCGTCGTGCAGCTGAAAACGTGCAGAGCCCAAGTGTTGCTGCCGAAGCCGTTGCCGCTACTGAGGCTGCACCTGCGCCAGTGGCTCCGGTAGACGTCTCGTTTGTCACTGCCCCGGTAGCTGACGAGCGTAAAAAAGACGAACCGCGCCGTCCAGATAAAGCCCGCAATGATGACGCTGACCGTCGTGGTGGCGAGCGCAAGACCACTCAGCATCGCCCGAGCGCCAAGGAAAAGGCTCCAGCTCCGCGCGTTGCCCCGCGCACCATTGACGAAGAAAGCGACAGCTTCCGTCGTGGCGGCCGTGGCAAAGGTAAGCTGAAGAAGCGCAACGCTCATGGTTTCCAGAGCCCAACCGGCCCTGTGATTCGTGACGTTGCCATCGGCGAGACCATCACTGTGGGCGATTTGGCTCAGCAGATGTCGGTTAAAGCGGCTGAAGTTATCAAGTTCATGTTCAAGATGGGCACCCCAGTGACCATCAACCAGGTACTGGATCAGGAAACTGCCCAGTTGATCGCCGAAGAGCTGGGCCACAAGGTTAAGCTGGTTAGCGACAATGCTCTGGAAGATTCCCTGGCCGAGTCTCTGAAGTTTGAAGGTGAGTCGTTCTCCCGTGCACCGGTTGTGACCGTAATGGGCCACGTTGACCACGGTAAAACCTCGCTGCTCGACTATATCCGTCGTGCCAAGGTTGCTGCTGGCGAAGCCGGTGGCATCACCCAGCATATCGGTGCGTACCACGTAGAAACTGAGCGCGGCATGGTTACCTTCCTCGACACCCCAGGCCACGCCGCGTTTACCGCGATGCGTGCCCGCGGTGCCAAGGCGACCGATATCGTGATCCTGGTGGTTGCAGCGGACGACGGCGTAATGCCGCAGACCATTGAAGCCGTTCAGCACGCGAAAGCTGCTGGTGTGCCGCTGGTGGTTGCGGTGAACAAGATCGACAAGCCGGGTGCTGATCTCGACCGCATCCGTAGCGAGCTTTCGGTACACGGCGTGACCTCGGAAGAGTGGGGCGGTGATACACCGTTCGTCTCCGTATCGGCGAAAGTCGGTACCGGTGTTGATGACCTGCTGGAAGCCGTGCTGCTGCAAGCCGAGGTTCTCGAACTGAAAGCTACGCCATCGGCCCCGGGTCGCGGTGTAGTGGTTGAATCGCGCCTGGATAAAGGTCGCGGTCCGGTTGCCACCGTACTGGTTCAGGACGGCACCCTGCGTCAAGGCGACATGGTGCTGATCGGCTCCAACTTCGGTCGCATCCGCGCCATGCTCGACGAGAATGGTAAGCCGATCAAAGAAGCTGGTCCGTCGATTCCTGTTGAAATTCTCGGTCTGGACGGCACGCCGGATGCCGGCGACGACATGAGCGTTCTGACTGATGAGAAGAAAGCTCGCGAAGTCGCGCTGTTCCGTCAAGGCAAGTTCCGCGAAGTGAAACTGGCCCGTGCTCACGCCGGTAAGCTGGAAAACATCTTCGAGAACATGGGTCAGGAAGAGAAGAAGACGCTTAATATCGTCCTCAAATCCGATGTCCGTGGTTCCCTGGAAGCGCTGCAAGGCTCGCTCGGCGGCCTGGGTAACGATGAAGTGCAAGTGCGTGTGGTCGGTGGCGGCGTCGGTGGTATCACCGAATCCGATGCCAACCTGGCGCTGGCCTCCAACGCTGTACTGTTCGGCTTCAACGTGCGTGCCGATGCTGGCGCGCGCAAGATCGTCGAGCAGGAAGGTCTGGATATGCGTTACTACAACGTGATCTACGACATCATCGAAGACGTCAAGAAAGCCCTCACCGGCATGCTCGGCAGCGATGTTCGCGAGAACATTCTGGGTATCGCCGAAGTGCGTGACGTGTTCCGTTCGCCGAAGTTCGGCGCGATTGCCGGTTGTATGGTGCTCGAGGGTACGGTTCACCGTAACCGTCCGATCCGCGTACTGCGCGACGATGTGGTGATCTTCGAAGGCGAGCTGGAATCTCTGCGTCGCTTTAAAGACGATGCGGCCGAAGTGCGTAACGGCATGGAGTGCGGTATCGGCGTGAAGAGCTACAACGACGTCAAAGTCGGCGACAAGATCGAAGTGTTCGAGAAAGTCCAAGTGGCTCGCAGCCTGTAAGCTCGAGTCGCAACACGCAACGCCCGGCCCCGCTTTTGCGCGGCCGGGCGTTTGCCGCTTTTAGGTCCGCTGCTTGTTTGAGCCGCGTGACGAGTGAAGGTAGTAGAAATGGCCAAAGAATTTAGCCGGGCTCAGCGCATCGGCGACCAGATACAGCGTGAATTGGCGCAGCTGATCCGTATGGAAATCAAAGACCCGCGTCTTGGCGGTCTGGTGACCATCACTGCAGTGGAAGTGAGTCGCGATTCCAGTCATGCCAAGGTGTTTGTCACCATCATGGGTGGCGAGCCTGAAGAGGGTGTTGATCCCGTGGTGCAGAGTATCAAGGTGCTCAACGATGCCAGCGGTTTTCTGCGTATGCAGTTGGGTAAGGCAATGAAGCTGCGCAGCGTGCCGAACCTGCGCTTTCACTACGATGCCAGCGTGATTCGCGGCGCGGAGTTGTCGGCGCTGATCGAGCGTGCGGTGAGCGAAGACCGTCAGCACGATGAAGATTCAACTGAGGCCAAGGAGTAAGCGCGTGGCCCAGGTAAAACGTATTCGTCGTGCCGTCGATGGCATCATTTTGTTGGATAAGCCAAAAGGCTTCAGCTCCAACGCTGCACTGCAAAAGGTGCGCTGGTTGCTCAATGCCGAAAAAGCCGGGCACACCGGCAGCCTTGATCCTTTAGCTACCGGCGTATTGCCGCTGTGCTTTGGTGAGGCGACCAAGTTCTCCCAGTACCTGCTCGATGCCGACAAAGGCTACGAGACCCTGATGCAGCTAGGCGTTACCACCACCACGGCAGACGCCGAAGGTGAAGTGTTGGAGCGTCGCCCGGTGACCGTTGGTCGCGACGATATCGAAGCGGTTTTGCCCGGTTTTCGCGGTGAAATCAGCCAGATACCGCCGATGTACTCGGCGCTCAAGCGTGACGGCCAACCACTTTACAAGCTGGCCCGCGCGGGTGAAGTAGTGGAGCGCGAGCCGCGTTCTGTTACTATTGCGCGCCTGGAATTACTGGGCTGCGAGGCGGACCAAGCACGCTTGGCGGTGGATTGCACCAAGGGCACCTATATCCGTACGTTGGTCGAAGACATTGGCCACTTGCTAGGTTGCGGCGCACACGTTGCAGAGCTACGTAGAACCAAAGCCGGCCCCTTTGATTTGACCCGCACCGTCACGCTCGAAGAGCTGGAACGGGTGCATGGCGAAGGCGGTAACGAGGCGGTCGATCAGTTCTTGTTGCCATCCGACAGTGGTTTGCAACATTGGCCGCTGCTGCAGTTCTCCGAACACAGTTCGTTCTACTGGTTGCAAGGGCAGCCGGTACGCGCACCGGAAGCGCCGAAGTTCGGCATGGTACGGGTGCAAGATCACAACGGTCGCTTTATCGGTATCGGTGAAGTGAGCGAAGATGGGCGCATTGCGCCGCGTCGATTGATTGCGAACAAGGCCTAGCCTTGGTTATAAACACGGGCCATAGGCCTGTGATGCAGGATTCGGTCAGTATGGCCGTAGCGCAGGCAAGGGGTTTCGGCTCTGGCCTGCGTGTATCGAGGGTGGCTGTTAATAGGCACGGTCATTCCTCACTTAAAAACACGGGAAGTGATTCCCGGCCTATTGAAACTGCTGCGTTGCAGCCGTTTCGTAATTGAGAGGATTGCCCACATGGCACTCAGCGTTGAAGAAAAAGCTCAAATCGTTACCGACTACAAGCAAGCTGAAGGCGACACCGGTAGCCCGGAAGTGCAGGTTGCACTGCTGTCCGCCAACATCAACAAGCTGCAGGGGCACTTCAAGGCCAACGGTAAAGACCACCACTCGCGTCGTGGCCTGATCCGTATGGTTAACCAGCGTCGTAAGCTGCTGGATTACCTGAAGGGTAAAGATGTTAGCCGTTACAGCGCCCTGATCGGTCGCCTGGGTCTGCGTCGCTAAGCAATGCTTATGCGTAGCTGACTGCCGAAGCTGGAAGTGGGGTTTGCCCTGCTTCCAGCTTTTGTTTTTGTGCTTTAGCTGTTTTGGACGATAGCGGGTCCGATACCCGTAACCGCCCACTCATTCTGCAAGACCCGTTTGTTCATCTAAGGGTGATAGAACGGCAGCAAGAACCGCTTTCCCCAAGGGCAATGAAGAGAAGGAAAACACCGTGAACCCGGTAATCAAGAAGTTCCAGTTCGGTCAATCGACCGTTACCCTCGAGACTGGCCGTATCGCCCGTCAAGCCTCCGGCGCAGTGCTGGTCACCGTTGACGACGACGTTGCTGTATTGGTCGCTGTTACCGGCGCCAAAACTGCCGACCCGAGCAAAGGCTTTTTCCCGCTGTCCGTGCACTACGTAGAAAAAACCTACGCAGCCGGTAAAATTCCAGGTGGGTTTTTCAAGCGTGAAGCCCGTCCAAGCGAAAAAGAAACCCTGACCTCGCGCCTGATCGATCGTCCGATCCGCCCGTTGTTCCCAGAAGGTTTCCAGAACGAAGTGCAGGTTGTCTGCACCGTGATCTCCACCAGCAAGAAAACCGATCCGGACATCGCGGCCATGATCGGTACTTCGGCTGCCCTGGCGATTTCCGGCATCCCGTTCAACGGCCCAATCGGCGCCGCGCGCGTAGCCTTCCACCCGGAAACTGGCTACCTGCTGAACCCCAACTACGAGCAGCTCAAGGCTTCCAGCCTGGACATGGTCGTAGCCGGTACTAAAGACGCCGTGCTGATGGTTGAATCCGAAGCCAAAGAGCTGACCGAAGACCAGATGTTGGGCGCTGTATTGTTCGCCCACGATGAGTTCCAGGTTGTGATCGATGCGATTGCCGAGCTGGCTGCTGAAGCCGCTAAGCCGACATGGGACTGGCAGCCGAAGGCTGAGAACACTGCATTGCTGAGCGCTATCCGTAGCGAGTTCGGTGAAGCGATCTCTCAGGCTTACACCATTACCATCAAGCACGAGCGTTATGCCCGTCTGGGTGAGCTGCGTAACGAAATCGTGGCCAAGTTCTCCGGCGAAGAAGGCCAGCCAAGCGCTGGTGAAGTCAAAGAAATCTTCGGCGAAATCGAATACCGCACCGTGCGCGAGAACATCGTTAACGGCAAGCCGCGTATCGACGGTCGTGACACCCGCACTGTTCGTGGTCTGAACATCGAAGTCGGTGTACTGGCCAAAACCCACGGTTCGGCCCTGTTCACCCGTGGTGAAACCCAGGCGCTGGTGGTAGCCACCCTCGGTACCGCCCGCGACGCCCAGCTGCTCGACACTCTCGAAGGCGAGCGTAAAGACCCCTTCATGCTGCACTACAACTTTCCGCCGTACTCGGTGGGCGAGTGTGGTCGCATGGGCGCCACTGGCCGTCGCGAAATCGGTCACGGCCGTTTGGCGCGTCGTTCTATCGCGGCCATGCTGCCATCGGCTGACGTGTTCCCGTACACCATCCGTGTGGTCTCGGAAATCACCGAATCCAACGGTTCCAGCTCCATGGCTTCGGTTTGCGGTGCTTCCCTGGCTCTGATGGACGCCGGTGTGCCGATGAAGGCGCCGGTTGCCGGTATCGCCATGGGCCTGGTTAAGGAAGGCGAGAAATTCGCTGTTCTGACCGACATCCTCGGCGACGAAGATCACCTGGGCGACATGGACTTCAAGGTTGCTGGTACCGCCAATGGCGTTACTGCGCTGCAGATGGACATCAAGATCCAGGGCATCACCGAAGAGATCATGGAAATCGCCCTGAATCAGGCACTGGAAGCACGCCTGAATATTCTCGGTCAGATGAACCAGGTCATCGCGACTTCGCGCACTGAGTTGTCGGCTAACGCCCCAACCATGATCGCGATGAAGATCGACACCGACAAGATCCGCGACGTGATCGGCAAAGGTGGTGCAACCATCCGTGCCATCTGCGAAGAAACCAAAGCTTCGATCGATATCGAAGACGACGGCACGATCAAGATCTTCGGCGAAACCAAGGAAGCTGCAGAAGCTGCGCGTCAGCGCGTTCTGGGTATCACCGCGGAAGCTGAAATCGGCAAGATCTACGTCGGTAAGGTTGAGCGCATCGTCGACTTCGGTGCCTTCGTCAACATCCTGCCGGGCAAAGACGGCCTGGTGCACATCTCCATGCTGAGCGATGCCCGCGTTGAGAAAGTCACCGACATTCTCAAAGAAGGTCAGGAAGTTGAAGTGCTGGTTCTGGACGTGGACAACCGCGGCCGTATCAAGCTGTCCATCAAAGATGTAGCGGCGGCTAAAGCGTCAGGCGTTTAATCGTCTAACTGCTTCGCTGTAAAAAAGGGTCCTTCGGGGCCCTTTTTTATTGCCCTTAGAAAAGCACCTGCTAAGTCGTGCACCGTGCATGGGGTAATCAGGCGGGGCATGCAAAATGCACGAGTCATGATGATAGGTAAATTTACTAAGTTATTGATATTAAAGATAAATTTAACTTTTAAAAACCTGGCACGCCACCTGCAATAGTACTTGTGTCACCGCAACCAATGATGGTTGCAGTTAATTTTACTCATGCAGGAGCACTATCCATGAAACAGTCAATCAAGCACGTTGCCAGCGCCACTCTGACCGCCACTGCCCTGAGCCTGTTATTGGCCGGGCCGGCTCTTGCCGAAACCAGCACGGTGGTACAGCCAACAATGTTGGCCGCCAGTGAAACCATGAACACCACGGAAGATGCAGTCACCGATACCTGGATTACCAGCAAAGTGAAGTCGACCTTTCTGGCGGACAGTGAACTGAGCGGTATCGACATCAAAGTCGAAACCAATAAAGGCGTAGTGACCCTGTCGGGTGTTGTGGCTACCGAAGCTGAGCACGACCTGGCCGTAGCCAAGGCGAAAGAAATCAAAGGCGTAACTGCTGTTTCCGCCGAAGCCTTGAAAACTGCTGAATAAACCAATGGCCCCAGGGCTCGCGTAAGAGCCCGCTGTCCATACCATCACGAGGATTGAGTTATGAATTCCGACGTAATCAAAGGTAAGTGGAAACAACTGAACGGCCGTATCAAGGAGCGTTGGGGCAACCTGACCGACGATGATCTGGATGTTGCTGAAGGCCACAGCGAATACCTGGCCGGCAAGCTGCAAGAGCGTTACGGTTGGACCAAGGAAAAAGCTCAGGACGAGCTGCGTGATTTCAGCAGCAAGCTGTAACCCAGCGTTAAAAAGCCCCGCAGGCCAAGCCTGCGGGGCTTTTTTATGTGCGGTAAGTTGACCTGCTTACTTACCGCGCTTGCTCTCGATCTTGATTAAGCGATTGCCCTCGAAGCGCAGAAACTGATACATGCCATTGCGCGGACCATACGCCCATTCCTCTACGGCCACTTCATTGCGAAAGCCGTACTCATCCAGCACTTCGCGATAGCCGACAAACTCACGGCTGATCGGCTCTCCGCACTTGTTGCTGACAATGCTGGTTGAGTCTTTCAGGCTGATCAGGCCGCTATCACAACGCAGGGTCGAAGACGCGTGTGCCGTCAGCGGCAGAACAAACAGCAAGCTGCATATCAACGTTTTCATAGGTTTTCCGGGGGTACGGTTCAGCGGCTGCGACGCCGTTCGATGGCGCGCAGGCGCGTGCCTTCAAAGGTAAGGATGCTCAGCATGCCATTATCAGGCCCATAGACCCATTCCTCGATCTGGTATTCGCGGCGTTCATTCGGGCCGAGCGAGTAGCCGACCAGGTCGCGAAACACCGGTTCGCCGCACTTCTGCAGGACTTCGAAACGCCGGTCATCCAGGCTCACCAGTTGACTGCCACAGCGCATTGTCTCGGCTTGCGCCATGGAAGCTGCACCAGTCAGTGCGAGCAATAAAGTGGTGGGAATTGCGCGCATCAACATCAACGTTACTCGCTACCAAGGTGCAGGGTGGTGGCGACGCGGCCATCGGCGTCAGCCTGTGTGATGTTGACATCCAGCAGGTAGATACGTTCGTCGCTTAGCCCACCACGCTCCACCAGATAGCTCTTTATTTCGGCCGCGCGGACTTGGGCCAACTGACGCAACAGCAGTTTGCTCTGCGCCCAGGATTGCAGCACGCTCTCACGCATTTTTACGCTGCGCTCTTCGTCGTTCAGTTCGGCCCACTCGGCCGGTGGTTGTTGTTTGAGGCGGGTGCGGTAGATGCCTTCGAGCAGTACCCTTTTGTCGTCCTCATCCACCACCAGATCGCTGGCCTCGGCAGGTACATCATCGCCACGGCGTTGCAGCATCTTGTACCAGGTTTTTTGGTATTCGCTCTCTAGGCGTGCTGCGGCCAATGGCGGACCGTCGCTGCTTTCAGCGCCCATGCCTTCGATTTCCAGGCGCAGGGTAGGGCGTTCCTTCAAAGCACTGGCCAGGGTGTCCAAGGCCTTCTGCGCATCGGCGTCGAGTTCGACTTTTCCGGCAGTGAAACGCACGGTGCTGAGGTCGACATTACCACCACTGACCAGCCCACCGATAAATTTGAACGGGGCCTGAGCCGCACGCAGCACCAGATTGCGCAGGGTTTGCCAGACGATTGGCATCACGCTGAATTGTGGGCTGTTGAGGTTACCTTGGACGGGCAGCTGGATTTCGATATTGCCTTGGGTGTCTTTCAGGAGCGCCACAGCGAGGCGAATAGGCAGGTCCATGGCATCTTTACTGTCGACCTTTTCGCCCAGTTGCAGATCTTCCAGCAGCAGTTTGTTCTCGGCGTTGAGGTTGCCTTTCTCGATCTGGTAATGCAGGTCAAGGTTGAGGCGACCCTTGCGGATGCGAAAGCCAGCGAACTTGCCGGAGTATGGGGTCAGGGTCGTCAGTTCGACGTTCTTGAAGCGGGTGGTGATGTCCAGGCTGTTCATCGGGTCGAATGGGGTGAGTTGCCCCTTGATGCTGACAGGGGCGTACTTGTCGATCTTGCCCTTGATATCAACGCTGGCGGCTTTGGGGCTCTGGTTGTCCAAGGTGCCGATCTGGCCGTTGAGTTGGCCGATGGCCGTGGCGAAGTTGGGGCGCAGGCTGAAGTCGGCGAAGTTGGCCGAGCCGTCTTTGATGCTGACGCCGCCGATACGGATCGGTAGCGATTTCTCGGCCGATGCTTTACTCGTTTCGGCGCTGGCGGGTTGGGGCACCATCAGGTCGTTGATATTGGTGCTCAGGTCTTCGTTGATGATAAAGCGCACGTAGGGTTGTTGCAGTTTCACCTGGTCAATCACCAGCCCCTTGCCGTGCTGGTAATCGAGCCCATCTACCACGACTTGTTGCCACTTGAGGAAGTCGCGGTTCTTGAGTGTGTCGAGGGTATGCAGCTGGTTGATCTCGGCCTGCCCGCCAATGCTGAAGGCCAGCGGTTCGACGCTTTGCAAGTCGACCGCCAGGTCACTGCCAAGCTTGCCGCTGCGCAGCTCCAGGCGCACGAAGGGGCTCAGGTAGGTCTGTGCCAGGCGTAGGTCGATATCGCGCGTGGCAACCTGCAGCTTGGCTGTGGTCGGGGTCAGTTGTACCTGGCCGTCGGCCTTGATCTGCCCGGTCTTGTTCACCCCCGTATCGAGTTTAAGGCCGAAAGGTGAAGTGCCCAGACTGTCGAAATCGCTCAGGTCGAGATTAAGCGGAGCCAGGTCGATTTTGACTTCCGCGCCGCCGGCGCGGTCGGCCAGGTGTACCTGATAGTCGCGCAATTGCACGTCACGCAGGATCACCTGCCAGGGTTTGCTGGGCTTTTGCGGTTGGCCTGCAGTAGCGGTTTGCAGCTCAGCGGATTGCTCGGCGGTGGTTGGCTCGGATGAACTTTTCACCGGCGCGGTTTCTGGTGCCGCGGTGGAGCCCGCGCCACCCTCATTTGAAGTTGGAGTTGGAGCCGGTTTAGCAGGTTGGCTGGCCAGTAGCTTCTGCCAGTCGAGCTGGCCATCGGCCTCGCGTGCGGCCCAGGTTTCCAGTTTCTGGCTACGAATCTTGCCGACGAGGACCTGTTGCTTGGCCAGGTCCACGCTGGTTTCGCTGATATCCAGACTTTCCAGGCGCAGCAGGGGCTTGTTCGCCGGGCTCTTGATGGCAAAGTTGCTGACGCTGAGCTGGGTGTTGCTCAGCAACAGTTCGGTGTTTTTGGCTAGGTTCAGGCTGTAATCGCTGCTGAGGTTGATGATGCCGTCTTCCAAAACCAGTGGCAGCGCATCGCGCACATAAGGCCAGACGCCTTTCAACTTGCCGTCAGTGACTTTCAGGCTGCCGCTGGAGCTGATCGGCACCAGGCTGATGCGCCCGCTCCAGTCGATGCGTCCGCCTTTGGGTCCAGTGGCAACCAGGGTCATGTCGGCGTTATCGTCGGGCAGGGTGCTCAGATTGAGCAGCTCAAAGTTGAGGTCGTCGTAGATAAAATTGATCGGCTGGCTGGGGCGCAAGTCCTGAAAGTGCACGTTGCCACCGCTCAGTTTTATCCGCGAAATACGCAGTGGGAACGGTTCGCCGGCGGGTTCTTCGACCTCGGGCTGTGTGCTCGCCGGGACGTTGAACAGCTGAGTCAGGTTGAGCCGGCCGTCCTTGCCGAAGAGTACTTCGCTGTGCGGTTTGTCCAGCTCGATATCGGCCAGATGCAACATGCCTGTCCACAGGCTGTCGAGTTGCAGGTTGGCATATAGGCGTTCGAAGGCGATCTGTTGCTGTTCGGCTTCGCCAATCTGCAGGCCCCAGAGGCTGAGCTCCAAGCTGAACGGGTTGAATTGCAGGCGTTGCAGTGTGGCGGGGACTTCGGCGTATTGCGCCAGTTGCTGATTGGCGATGCGCAGGCCGATACCGGGCAGAATCAGAAAACCCAGCAGGCTGTATAGGGCAACGGTGATGGCAATGGCGCTGGCAGCGCGCTTTATTCCTTTAAGCATAAAAACGTCATCTATCCCGACGAAAAGTGCCTTGGAGTATGGCACGCGTGCGCGGTTCCGCAGAGGCTCTGCGTGGGCATTTTCTCCAAGTGTGGGTGCGATCAGAACTGCAGGATCAGGGTCTTTAGTGGTGGTTGAGCATCTTGTGACGGGAAATCGCTGGCCGGTGCCAGTGCGTGGCAATCGCGCACGGGGCGGCCGATTTTCTCCGCGCAACGCAGCACGTGCTCACGCCAATCGGCCATGGCGACTTTTGCCAGGTTATTGCAGCAGATCAGCACGCCGTCATCAGCCGTGGCGAGGATCGCGGGCTTGAGCAGGCTTTGGTAGTCGCGCAGCAGGTCGACGGTGCCGAACGCGCTTTTGGCCCAGGCGGGCGGGTCGAGTAACACCAGATCAAACTGACGCGACGTTAAGCGTGGATAGTCCGGCAGTTTGTGGCCACGACGCGCGCTAATCGGCAGGCCGGCCAGCTGGCGAATCGCTGGAAAATAATCGGACTGTACAAATTGCATGGGCCGCAGCTGCTGATTGAGCTGACCATTCTCGCGACCGACCGCCAGATTGCCTTCGGCAAAGTCCAGATTGAGCACCTCACTGGCCCCGCCTGCAGCCGCGCTCAAGCCGACGCCACAGGTGTAGGCAAACAGGTTGAGTACTGACTTGCCGGCGCTGTGCGCTTTGACCCAGCCACGGGCGTTGCGCAGGTCGAGAAACAACAGCGGGTCTTGCCCGGCATGGCGGCCGCGCACGCGGTAGTTGAGCCCCCACTCATGGCCGACTAAGTCTTCCAGTGCGGCGGGCTCGGCTTGGTAGATCGAATCAGTGCGGTCGATACGTGAATTGCCCTGGGAGCGGTCGTTGTAGACCAGCAGCAGCTGTCCGTTAAGGCTGGTCTGGCACTGCTCGGCCAGTTGCAGCAATTCGTCGCGACTCAGGCTCTGGTGAAAGCTTTGCACCAGTAATTGCGGGCCGTAACGGTCGATGGTCAGGCCGCCGACGCCTTCCTGGCTGCCGTGGAACAGGCGATAGCAATCTGTGCCCTGTTGATGCAGTTCTGTCAGAAGGTCTTGGCGGTTATTCAAGGCGGCGCGCAGCGCCTGATCGAGAGCGGGCATGCGCGGTAACTCGAAAAAGGAGGGCGCGCAGTTTATCAAGATTCACCTGCCGGGATGCAGGCTCGGCAAAAACAGCAAGGGCACCCGAAGGTGCCCTTTAATTTGCGCGTGTAATGCCATTAGGCGATGCGGTTAATGCCCGTGCGGTCAGCGCCGTCAGCCGCGACGCGGTTGCCACCGGTACGATCTGCGCCATCTTCGGCCAGGCGATTGATGTTGGTGCGGTCGAAGCCATCTTCGGCGACACGGTTACCGCCTGAACGGTCTGCACCATCTTCAGCAATGCGGTTAATGCCCGTGCGGTCAGCACCGTCAGCCGCGACGCGGTTACCACCGGTACGATCTGCGCCATCTTCGGCCAGGCGATTGATGTTGGTGCGGTCGAAACCGTCTTCGGCGACACGGTTACCGCCCGTGCGTTCTGCACCATCTTCAGCGATTCGGTTGATGCTGGTGCGGTCAAAGCCATCAGCGGCGATACGATTGCTCAGGGTGCGCTCGGCGCCGTCTGCGGCGAACACATTGCTGGCCAGGCCGGCGGCAAGCAGGGAAGCGATCAGGTACTTGTTCATGTATGTGTCCTCGAAAGAGTGGGTAAGTGGCTAGGGGGCCAATGTTGCGCCGCAGCCTGACTCTTGAGAAACGCAGACGGTCAATAGCCATCATCAGTGCTGTCGATGGCAAATAAAAAAGCCGGCCCCCTAATTGATGGGGCCGGCTTTTCGTTGCTAGAGCTGAGCGTCGGTATCAGGCCCGTTCTATAGCCAGTGCCACGCCTTGCCCGCCGCCGATGCACAGGGTGGCGAGACCCTTCTTAGCGTCACGCTTGATCATCTCGTGCAGCAGGGTGACCAGCACGCGGCAGCCGGAGCCGCCGATCGGGTGGCCGAGGGCGATGGCGCCGCCGTTGACGTTGACCTTGCTGGCATCCCAGTTCAGCTCCTTGCCGACCGCCAGGGCCTGAGCGGCGAAGGCTTCGTTGGCTTCGATCAGGTCCAGGTCGGCGAGCGCCCAGCCGGCCTTAGCCAGGCAGCGCTGGGTGGCGCCGACCGGACCGATGCCCATGATGGCTGGGTCGACACCGGCGTTGGCATAAGCGGCAATTTTCGCCAGTACCGGCAAGCCCAATGCCTCAGCCTTGGCCGCGCTCATCAGCAGTACGGCGGAGGCGCCATCGTTGAGGCTGGAGGCGTTGCCGGCAGTGACGCTGCCGTCCTTCTTGAATGCGGGCTTGAGTTTGCCCAGGGATTCGGCGGTGGTGCCGGCGCGCGGCTGTTCGTCAGTGGCAAAGGCCACCGGGTCGCCTTTGCGCTGGGGAATCAGGATTGGGGTGATCTCATCAACAAAACGCCCGGTTTCGATGGCTGCCACGGCTTTCTGCTGCGAGGCGGCGGCGAAGGCGTCCTGCGCCTCGCGGCTGATGTCGTATTTATCCACCAGGTTCTCGGCGGTGATGCCCATGTGGTAGTCGTTAAAGGCGTCCCACAGGCCGTCGGTGATCATGGTGTCGATGACCTTGGCGTGCCCCATGCGCAGGCCGGTGCGCGCGCCTGGCATGACATAAGGGGAGAGGCTCATGTTCTCCATGCCGCCGGCGATGATCACCTCGGCGTCACCACAGCGGATGGCCTGGGCGCCCAGGTGCAGGGCTTTCAGGCCCGAGCCGCAGACCTTGTTCAGGGTCAGCGCCGGTACGGCATGCGGCAGGCCTGCGAGAATCGCGGCCTGGCGCGCTGGGTTTTGCCCGGAGCCTGCGGTCAGTACCTGGCCGAGGATCACTTCGTCGACCTGCGCGCCGTCCAGGCCGGTTTGTGCAAGCAACTGGCGGATTACCGCAGCGCCCAGTTCCGGTGCTGGAATGTTCGCCAGTGAACCCTGGAAGCTGCCGATGGCGGTGCGGGTGGCGGCAACGATGACGACGTCTTGCATAACGTGATCCTCACAAGTAGCAGGCGCGGCGGGCCGCGAAAGGTCGCTATGGTGGCACAGCGGCTTTGTTTACGGCCAGCGCGCGAACCGACCGGTCAGCGTGGCGGCAACTGCAGACGTTTGCGTGCGCGGTGGATGGCGCCGCCGCGTACCGCCCAGCGCAGCACGGGGGCCAGGCTGTGTACGCCGGAGTGAATCAGCCGGCTGCGAGCCGGGCTGATCTGCTGGCCGAGCATCTCCTGCGCCCAGTTGGGTAGCAGGTCGATGCCGGCCTGCATCAACAGTTTGGCCACCGGCGCGGCGATGGCGCTAGGGGCGGGTGCGCCCAGTAAGATGCGCAGGATTTCCAGGGAGCGTTCATCGCAGCGTAGCTCGGGGCGTACCGCTGCCAGGTAGGTATTAACGTCGGCGCGTGAACGCGGTACTTGGCTCGCCCCCAGGCGTTCAGCGATCAGAGCGATTTCCGCGTAGTAGCGGTCTTGGTCGGCCTCGCTCAGCTGCGGGTTGCGGTAACGTAGATGAGCCTGAAGAAAGCTGTACACCTCGGCCACATGCACCCAGGTCAGCAGCGCAGGATCACTGGCGGCATAGGCGCGGCCATCTGGGGTGGTGCCCGTGACTTTGAGGTGAATGGTTTTGACCTTGTCGATCAGCCAGTCGGCATCGGCGCGTGAGCCGTAGGTGGTGCCGGAAATAAACTGCCCGGTGCGGCGTAGGCGGCCGAGCAGGTCGTCACGAAAATTCGAGTGGTCCCATACACCGGCCAGCGCCAGTGGGTGCAAGGCCTGCAGCAGCAGGGCGCTGATGCCGCCGATCAGCATGCTGGTGAAGTCGCCATGCACCTGCCAGCTCACCGAGTCTGGGCCGAACAGGCCAGGGTCGCCCTGGGGCTTTTCGAAGTCGATCTGACCGAGGGCGATACCGCTCAGGCTAAGGACTTGGCTTTCGATGCGGCGGCGAATAAATTCCATGGAATAGGTTGTTCGCTTGCTGGTGTAGGGCGGGTGCATCCGCCGTGCGGATCACTGGTTGAGCTCGTAGGGTGGATCGCGCTCTATCGATCCACCGTGGGCCGTGGTGGATGAGCAGAGCGTCATCCACCCTACCGCTCGGCTTAGCGGTTTAGGCGTTGCTCGATCAGTCCGTCCACCACGCCGGGGTCGGCCAGGGTCGAGGTGTCGCCCATGTTTTCCAGCTCGTTGCAGGCGATCTTGCGCAGGATACGCCGCATGATTTTGCCTGAGCGGGTCTTCGGCAGGCCCGGTGCCCACTGAATGAGCTCGGGTTTGGCGAAACCGCCAATCTCCTTGCCGACCAAGGCGAGCAATTCTTTTTTCAGTGCGTCGCTGACGTCTATGCCGTTCATCGGTGTGACAAAGGCGTAGATGCCCTGACCTTTGAGGTCGTGCGGGTAGCCCACCACAGCCGCCTCGGCGACGGCGTCATGCAGCACCAGTGCGCTTTCCACCTCGGCGGTGCCGATGCGATGGCCGGAGACGTTGATCACGTCATCCACACGTCCGGTGATCCAGTAGTAACCGTCCTCGTCACGACGTGCGCCGTCGCCACTGAAGTAATAACCCGGATAAGGCTTGAGGTAAGTGTCGATCATCCGTTGGTGGTCACCGTAGATACTGCGAATCTGGCTGGGCCAACTGTCCTTGATCGCCAATACGCCTGAGCCCGGGCCATTGATCTCCTTACCCTGCTCATCCAGCAGCACCGGTTGCACGCCGAAGAACGGACGAGTCGCCGAACCGGGCTTGAGGTCTGTTGCGCCAGGCAATGGGGTGATCAGAATCGCCCCGGTTTCGGTTTGCCACCAGGTGTCGACGATGGGGCAGCGGCGCTCGCCGACCACGTTGTAATACCACTCCCAGGCTTCTGGGTTGATCGGTTCGCCGACGCTGCCGAGCAAGCGCAGACTGCTGCGCGAGGTGGCTTTAACCGGGCCTTCGCCTTCACGCATCAGCGCGCGCAGAGCCGTTGGCGCGGTGTAGAAGATATTCACTTGATGCTTGTCGATGACCTGCCAGAAGCGCGAAGCGTCTGGGTAGTTGGGCACACCTTCGAAAATCAAACTGGTGGCGCCGTTGGCCAGCGGGCCGTAGACGATATAGCTGTGCCCGGTGACCCAGCCGACGTCGGCGGTGCACCAGTAGATATCGCCTTCGTGGTAGTCGAACACGTACTTGTGGGTCATTGCCGCCATCAGCAGATAGCCGCCGGTGCTGTGCAGCACGCCTTTGGGTTTACCGGTGGAGCCGGAGGTGTAGAGGATAAACAGCGGATCTTCGGCGTCCATAGGCTCCGGCGGGCAATCGCTGTCGGCCTCGTGCAGAGCTTCGTGGTACCAGATGTCACGACCTTCCACCCAGTCGATGTCGCCCTGGGTGCGCTCGACCACTACGACCGTGGAGACTGCCGGACAGTTCTGCAGCGCCTTGTCGACATTGGCCTTGAGCGCCACGTACTTGCCGCCGCGCACGCCTTCATCGGCGGTGATGACGGTGTGGCAATCGGCGTCGAGAATGCGGTCACGCAGCGCATCCGGGGAGAAGCCGCCGAATACCACCGAATGCACCGCACCGATACGGGTGCAGGCGAGCATGGCGTAGGTGGTCTCGGGGATCATCGGCATGTAGATGCACACCCGGTCGCCCTTTTTTACGCCACGGCTTTTCAGCACATTGGCCAGGCGGCTGACGTTGTGGTGCAGCTTCTTGTAGGTGATGTGCGCCGACTCGCTGGGGTTGTCGCCTTCCCAGATCAACGCAATTTGCTCGCCGCGCGTGGCCAGGTGGCGGTCAATGCAGTTGTAACTGACATTCAGTTGGCCGCCCTTGAACCAGGAGCCGTGACCGCTGAGCAGGTCACCCTGTTGCACGCTGGTCCAGGGCTTGGACCAATCGAGAAAGGTCTTGGCCTGCTCGGCCCAAAATATTTCTGGTTGCTCGATCGACTGCTGATAGAGGCGTTGGTAGTCGTCGTTGTCCAGGTGAGCGCGTTGGCGCACGGCATCGGCAACTGGGTGGCGGGTGATTTCGAACATGGCGGGTCCTTGTTGTTGTGTTCCGCGATATCGGGGTCTGTTGCCGTTTCGTTCGCGGCCGCGCCGGAGCCTGTTTTGGCGCGAGACAAGACACGAGATACGAAGTTTGGTCGTTCCAAATGAGTATCGAGAAACGCAGTATCGCGCCAAAACAGGCCCGGCCCTTCGGGTTGCGCGAAAAATCTCGCCATGCGGTGTTGGAGGACTTGGCAAGGGAAAACCATTACCTGCGTCCTCCGCCTGGCCTGGCGAGATTTTTCGCAGCAACGCGGTTCGCGACGAAACGGCAACAGACCCCGGTAAGGGTGCACCCAAGCGGGTGCTTGGTTCAAGTGCTGGCCCTGTGCATCCATGCCGGGCCTTGAGTATTGTGCCGGGTCAGCCGCGATGATGGTCGCGGAAATGCTGAATCAAGCCTTGAGTCGAGGCGTCGGCAGCGGGCTCATCGAGTTGCCCGGTTAGGCGCTGATAAACGCCTTTGCCGAGCTCTTTACCCAATTCGACGCCCCACTGATCGAAGGCGTTGGTGCCCCAGATCGCGCTTTGTACAAAGACTTTATGCTCATACAGGGCGACCAGGGCGCCGAGTTTGAACGGGTCAATACGATTGAGCGCGAGGATGTTACTCGGACGGTTTCCGGGGATTATCTTGTGCGGAGCCAGGCGTTGTACCTCGGCTTCGTCCAGGCCTTTGCTGCGCAATTCATATTCAGCTTCGGCGCGGGTCTTGCCATGCATCAGAGCCTGGCTTTGCGACAGGCAGTTGGCAAACAGCCACTGGTGATGGTCAGACAATGGGCTGAAACTGTTGACCGGCACGATAAAGTCCGCCGGGATCAGTTCGGTGCCCTGATGCAGCAACTGGTGATAGGCGTGCTGGCCGTTGCAGCCGACACCGCCCCAGATCACGGGCCCGGTACTGAAGTCTACCGGGCTGCCGTCCTGACGTACTGTTTTACCGTTGGACTCCATGTCCAGCTGCTGCAAATGCTTGGTGATGTTACGCAGGTAATGATCGTAGGGCAGGATCGCCTGGCTTTTCGCGCCCCAGAAGTTGCCGTACCAGATCCCCAGCAGGGCCATCAGTACAGGCATATTTTCGGCCAGCGGCGCCTGGGTAAAGTGCTGGTCCATGGCATAGGCGCCGGCCAGCAGCTCCTTGAAGTTGGAGATGCCGATGGCCAGGGCGATAGGTAAGCCGATGGCTGACCAGAGTGAGTAACGACCGCCGACCCAGTCCCACATCGGGAAGACGTTTTCCGCCTTGATGCCGAACTCGATGGCGGCCTTCTGGTTGCTGCTCACCGCGATAAAGTGCTTGTGCAGCTCGGCTTCCGGACCGCCCATGGCCAAGTACCAATCGCGCGCCGCGAGGGCGTTCTTCAGGGTTTCCAGGGTGCTGAAGGACTTGGATGAGACGATAAACAGAGTGGTTTCCGGGTTCAGTCGGGCGGTCAGGTCACGAAATTCGCTGCCGTCGATATTGGCCAGGTAATGGCAGCGCACACCGCGCTGAGTAAAGGGGCGTAATGCTTCGGACACCAGTTGCGGGCCGAGGAAGGAGCCGCCGATACCGATATTTACCACTTCGGTGATGGGTTTTTCGCTGTAACCGCGCCACAGGCCGCTGTGGATGCGGCTGACCAGGTCAGTCATCTGGCTGAGTACGCGGTGCACCTGGGGGATCAGGTCGATGCCATCCAGTTCCAGGCGCCGACCAATCGGGCTGCGCAACGCGGTGTGCAGCGCTGCACGGCCTTCGGAGGCATTGACTTTCTCACCCTTGAACAGCGCTTGAATGGATTCGCCTAGTTTGCTCTGCTCGGCCAGTTGCACGAGTAAGCCAAGGGTTTTTTCATCGATCAGGTTCTTCGAATAATCCAGCAGCAAGCCGCAGCTGCTGAGGGAGAAACGGTTAAAGCGTTGCGGATCACTGGCAAAGGCCTCGCGCATGCTGAAGTCGTTCATCTGCTCGCGATGTTCGCGTAGCGCCTGCCAGGCGGGCAGGGAGGTGACGTCATGCGGTTGTTGGTAATAGGCCATTTGATGCGTATTCCTTATTTTGGGTACGGCGCGTCATGCAAAAAAGCCCGGAGTGATCCGGGCCTTAAGTGTAACTGGCAGTGGCAGGTAGCAGGCAACCAGCGTTCAGGTCGGGGTGTCGAGCTCGAACGCTAGGTTGTCAATCAGCCGGGTATTGCCGGTAAAGGCCGCCACTAAAATAACCAAATGCCGATCGTCGGCTGTGGCGGGGCGCAGGCCATTAGCTTCACGCACTTCCAAGTAGTCTGGGCGCAAGCCCGCCGCACTGTGCTGTGCTTGCGCGGCAGTAATCAGCTTGGCGTAGTCGCGCTCTCCGGCCTTAATGGCGTTGGCCATTTCTTTCAGCGTGCGATACAGCAATGGTGCGGCGTCACGTTGCTCGGCGCTCAGGTAACCGTTGCGCGAAGACAACGCCAGGCCGTCTTCGGCGCGAACGGTTGGCTCGCCAATAATCTGGATCGGCATGTTCAGGTCACGCACCAGGGTGCGGATTACCGCCAGTTGCTGGAAATCCTTCTGGCCGAAGATCGCCAGGTCCGGCTGCACCATGTTGAACAATTTACTCACCACGGTGGCGACACCTTCAAAGTGCCCCGGGCGGCTGGCTCCGCAGAGGCCTTCGGATACCCCTGCTACGCTGACGCGGGTCTGACCGTCCGTACCGTGTGGGTACATCTCCGCGACATCTGGGGTGAACAGTAGGTGACAACCCGCTTGAACCAGCTTTTCCTGATCGGCAAGCAGGGTGCGCGGGTAACTGTCGAGGTCCTCGTTGGGGCCGAACTGTAAGGGGTTGACGAAAATGCTGGCCACCACAAAGTCCGCTCGCTGCGCTGCTTTTTCCACCAGTGCGGCGTGGCCGGCATGCAGGTTACCCATGGTCGGCACGAAGGCGATTTGTTTACCCTCGGCGCGCGCCTGACTGACAGCGGCGCGTAACTCGCGCACGCTTTTAACTGTGTTCATGCAGAAAATCCGTGCTCGGCTGCTGGGAAGCTCTGGTCTTTGACCGCTTTGACGTAGGCGCTGATGGCATTCTGGATGCTGCTCTGGCCGGCCATGAAATTCTTCACGAACTTGGGTGTGCGGCCGCTCAGGGAGAGGCCGAGCATGTCGTGCAGCACCAGTACCTGGCCGTCTGTTGCGCTGCCAGCGCCGATGCCGATTACAGGGATCTTTACCGCCTGGCTGATTTCAGCGGCCAGTTCGCTGGGCACGCATTCGAGTAGCAACATGGACGCGCCGGCCTGCTCCAGCGCCATGGCGTCGGCCCGCATCTGCCGTGCTGATGCTTCCTGACGGCCCTGAACCTTGTAACCGCCGAGGATATTCACCGCTTGCGGAGTCAGGCCGAGGTGGGCGCACACGGGAACGCCGCGTTCGGCCAGCTGGCGAATCGGTTCGGCCAGCCAGGCCGCACCTTCCAGCTTGACCATGTGCGCACCGGCTTGCATCAGCGCAGCGCAATTGCTCATGGTCTGCTCAAGGGTGGCGTAGGCCATAAAGGGCAAGTCAGCGAGGATCAGCGCGCCTTGGTTGCCGCGTTTCACGCAGGAGGTGTGGTACGCCATGTCGGCAACCGTGACGGGCAGTGTGCTGTCATGGCCTTGCAAGACCATGCCGAGGGAGTCGCCCACCAGCAGCACATCGACGCCGGCCTGACAGGCCGTCTGGGCGAACGTGGCGTCATAGCAGGTCAGCATGGCGATTTTCTCGCCGCTCTGCTTGAGGCTTTGCAGGGTGGTCAGGGTTACATCAGGCATGAAAACTGTCCTCACTCAGGCGTTCAGTCAGCAGTTGTGCTGCTTCAAGTTGGCCTGCATTGGCCGCGAATTGCACCGGTGCGGGGCAACGGGACGCCTATAGTCCAGATGGGTGGGCTCGAAGTCAATTGCAGGTGTTACCGGCTTGTTACTGGCGTTACCGCCAATCTGCTTGCTGCTTGACGGGGTGGGCGCGGTACTCAAGGTGTGACTCCGCAGTCGCAGAGGGTTTGCGCTCAGCACGGTGTTGCTCAGTTCAGCTGTTCCAAACCCACAAAGGGGCAGCTGTCGAGCAATTCGCTCAAGGCGCGACCATCGGGTAGTCGCAGCGTTGGAGCGATCTCGGCCAACGGGTAGAGCACAAAGGCGCGGGCATGCATGTGATAGTGCGGCACGGTCAGCCGCGGGGTGTCCAACTGCTGGTTGCCGAATAGCAGAATATCCAGATCCAGGGTGCGCGGGCCCCAGCGTTCGGCTTTGCGCGTGCGCCCTTGTTCCAGCTCAATGGCTTGTAGCGCATCAAGCAACGTCAGGGGGCTAAGCGTGGTGTCGAGCGCTGCCACCGCATTTACATAGCGCGGTTGGTCGGCCGGGCCGAGCGGGTCGCTGGCATAGAACGAGGATTGGGCAACCAATGTGGTGTGCGCCAAGGCTGCCAGCGCCGCGAAAGCGCTGTGCAGTTGCTCAAGCGGGGTGGCCAGGTTGCTGCCCAGGCCAATATAGACGCGTGTCATTATTCGCCCGTTGGGGTGCTCGGGCTATCGGTCGCTGGGCCGCGTTTGCGCTTGCTGTTGCTACGTTTGCGTTTGCGCGGTGCGCCGGCGGCATCATCTTTGTTGCTGAGGTCGCGGATCATGTTGCGTCGCTCACTGTCGCTGACGTCCTGATAACGCGTCCACCAGTCGCCCAGGCCACCGGTTTCCTCGCCCGCGCTTTCGCGCAGGAGGAGGAAGTCGTAACCGGCACGGAAGCGTGAACTCTCTAACAGCGTGTCAGCGCGTTTGCCACTGCGGCGCGGCAGGCGTTCCTGCATATCCCAGATTTCGCGGATCGGCATGGTGAAGCGCTTAGGCACAGCGATACGCTGGCACTGTTCGCTGATCAGTTCGTGAGCGGCTTCTTGCATGGCCGGGATCGGCGGCATGCCGCGATCCTGCAGCTTGATTACGCGGGCCGGCAACGCTGGCCAAAGCAAGGCAGCGAGCAGGAAAGCCGGGGTAACCGATTTGCCCTGCTGAATACGCAGGTCGGTGCTGTCCAGGGCATTACGGATCAACTGATCGGTGTAATCGGGGTTGAGCTTCAGCGCTTCGGCGCTGGCCGGGAACAGTTGACCGAACAGACCATAATCGACCAGTAGCTCGTAGGTGTAGACCGCGTAGCCGGCGAGAAATAGCTTGAGCACTTCATCGAACAGGCGCGCAGCGGGGATGCCAGCGAGCAACGGAGCCAGTTTGTAGATGGGCGCGGCGCTGTGTTTCTCGATGTCGAAATCCAGCTTGGCGGCGAAACGCACCGCGCGCAGCATGCGCACTGGGTCTTCCTGGTAGCGCTGGGTTGGGTCACCGATCAGGCGGATCAGGTGGTTGCGGATGTCGTGCACGCCATTGGCGTAATCGAGGATGCGTTCTGTGACCGGGTCGTAATACAGCGCATTGATGGTGAAGTCGCGGCGCTGGGCGTCGTCTTCCAGGCTGCCATAGACGTTATCGCGCAGAATGCGCCCGCTTTCATGGCGTGAGGACAGGTTGCTGTTCTCTTCCTCATCACCTTCGGGGTGATTGGCGCGGAAGGTCGCCGTCTCGATGATTTCGCGGCCGAAATGCACGTGAACCAGTTTGAAGCGACGGCCGATGACCCGGGCATTGCGGAATTCAGCCCGCACCTGCTCCGGTGTCGCACTGGTGGCTACGTCAAAATCTTTAGGCTCGATGTCTAGCAGCAGGTCGCGTACGCAACCACCGACCAGGTAGGCCTGATAGCCCGCTTGCTGCAGGCGTTCGACCACGCTGACGGCATAACGGCTAATTTCACCGCGCTCGATAGGGTGCTGGCTACTGCTCAGCACTTCAGGCGTGCTGTGCGAGTGGTTGCCGCGACGGATAGGGCTACGAAAGGACTTGAACAGCTTTTTCAGCATGGGAGGCACTGTTTGACTAAATGACTGGCCAGAGTATATGCCGGCCACAGGAATGGCGCGGATTCTAGCATTGAGTAGGGGTTTGATGCAGGAAACGGCAGGAGACTGTTGCTGGCGGGGAGTTTGAAGCTACTGGGGGAGCCGAAGCTCCCCCCTAAATTGCTGCGTGCTCTGTTTTTATTATTATGGCGGGCTTGTTGTTTTTGTTGATTTACCCGTTCCATCCAGTCAGGGACTTTTGGAAAACTTCCCAAGATGGGAATCAAGGGAATCAAGAGCAAACGGATTACTTTGGATGCTGACGCTGCCATGATCACACTGTGACCCAACCAGTACAGGCTCTGCCTTAGGGCAGTTTTATAATTCTCGGCCTGGTTTTGGGGCGAACCCCAAAGGCAATTCCTTTCCAAAAGAATCAGTTAGCTACGCCTCTGCATTGTTGTTTTTATTGTGCTGGAGTCGGTATGTCTTATTTTTATTAGGTTTGCTGCGTACTTATTATTGTTTTTGTACAAGTGATAAAGCAGATCCCGTGCCAGTTTTTACGAACCCTTATAAATCAATGGCTTGAGTGGTTTTGCCGTCTGACTGAGGGCATAAAAAAGCCGGGTTCTCGTTACCATAAGACCCGGCTTTGTTACTAAGTGTTGATTGGGTAACAGACTGCGGAACCTCTTGCGCACCCATCTGTCACCCAGTCGCCGCGCTTTACAGGCTGTGAAGCACTACCTGCATTGGCGGCGCGGCGTCAGCACAGGCTCGGCTAGGGGTTTAAACGGCCTGTCAGCCCGCGGTTGCACCCGAAGATTTGCGTCGTGGGATGCCCAGCCGCTGGCGGCGCTCCCACAAGCATTTGCGGCTGATACCGAGTTTGCGGGCCAGTTCGGTCTCGGTCATATGGTCTTGGTGCTCCAGCACGAAGTGCTGGAAGTAGTCTTCCAGTGACAGGTCTTCGGTTGGCTCGCTCGACTCATGTCCCATGCCGCTGCTGTGGGGCGGCAGGCCAGTGAAGTCGTCTTCAAGGTCGTCCAATTCGATATCGATGCCCAGCAGCTCGGCCGAGATGCTATTACCTTCGCAGAGGATCACCGCGCGCTCGATGGCGTTCTCCAGTTCGCGCACGTTACCCGGCCAAGGGTAATGGCGAATGGCTTGTTCGGCGTCCGCAGCAAAACACATGTCGAGTCGACCCTGGCGGGTGCTCTGGCGAATCAGAAAGGCGCGGGCGATATCGCTCACGTCAGCCCCACGCTCGCGCAGCGGCGGCAGTTTGAGTGCGATTACGTGCAGGCGGTAATACAGGTCTTCACGGAACTGGCCGATTTTCGACAAGCTTTTTAGGTCGCGGTGGGTCGCAGCGATCAGGCGTACATCGACCTTCTGCGATTGCACCGAGCCCACCCGGCGAATTTCACCTTCCTGCAGCACGCGCAGCAGGCGTGCTTGCGCTTCTAAAGGCAGCTCACCGATTTCATCGAGGAACAAGGTGCCGCCATCGGCGGCTTCCACCAGACCTGCACGACCAGCGCTGGCACCGGTGAAGGCGCCTTTCTCGTGGCCGAACAATTCAGACTCGATCAGCGATTCGGGGATGGCCGCACAGTTCACCGAAATCAACGGCGCCTTGGCGCGGCGAGAGAGGTTGTGCAGGGCGCGGGCCACCAGTTCTTTACCGGTGCCGGATTCGCCTTGAATCAGTACGTTGGAGTCGGTGGGCGCGACCTTGCGAATCTTGCTGTACATCTCCTGCATGGAAGCGCAGGAGCCGATGATGCCGATTTCGCCATTGCTGTTGTCCACAACCTTTTCGCTGCCGGCTTTCGAGCTCACGGCAGCAGGGGCGGGTGCGTGTTTGGCTTGCTGGTGATCGCGCAGAATACGCGCCACGGCTTGGAGCATTTCATCGTGGTCGAAGGGTTTGGCGATGTAGTCGACCGCGCCCATCTTCATCGAGTCGACGGCTGAGCGCAGGCTGGCGTAGCTGGTCATGATCAGCACCGGCGTGCCCTGGCCGAGCTTGATCAGCTCGGTGCCGGGTGCGCCAGGCAGGCGCAAATCGCTGACAATCAGGTCGAAGCTGGGAATGCTGAAGCGTTCTTGAGCTTCTTGCACCGAGCCGGCTTCGCTGACTTCGTACTGGTTGCGTTCCAGTAGGCGGCGCAGGGCAGAACGGATAATGGTTTCGTCTTCGACGATCAAAATATGAGGCATTAATTTGGTCTCTCGACGGTCTCGGGGCATGCCGCTGGGCCAACTGGCCTTGCAGGCACGCTCTCTGATAGCTGGTTTAAGTCGCTAGGGACGTCGCCTCGACATGCCTCGGCAGGCTGACCCGGATGCGGGTGCCGCGTTGAAGCTCGGGGTCAGCCGGGCTGTCGATTGTTATCTGTCCATAATGCTCTTCCACGATCGAATAGACCAGTGCAAGGCCCAGTCCCGTACCTTTGCCTGGGTCTTTAGTGGTGAAGAAGGGCTCGAACAGGCGGTCGATGATTGCCTTAGGAATGCCGGTGCCTTCGTCCTCAACGATCAGGTCGATGGTGTGTTCGAACACCTCGCTTTTAACCCGTATCGCGCTGCCCGGCGGTGAGGCGTCGCGGGCGTTGGACAGCAGGTTGATCAGCACTTGGGCCAGCCGCTGCGGATCACCGACTACCCAATGGTCGGAGTCGCAGAGGTTGAAAAACTGCACCTCGACACTGCGCCGGTTGAGGTCCAGCAGGGCGATAGCGTCTTGCGCGACTTGGGCCAGGCAGACGGGTTCTTCGCTGTTCTGATGACTGCCGGAGTGGGCGAAGCTCATCAGCGACTGGACGATGCGCGACACACGTTTGGTCTGTTCGATGATCTGCTCGCTGATTTCGGTCAGTTCGCTGTCGCCTTCGCGCTCCTCGCGCAGGTTTTGCGCCAGGCAGGCGATGCCGGTGATCGGGTTGCCGATTTCGTGGGCGACGCCTGCGGCGAGACGGCCGATAGAGGCCAGGCGTTCGGAATGCACCAGCTTGTCTTCCAGCATTTGGGTGTCGGTGAGGTCTTCAACCAGCAGTACCAGGCCACTGTTACCGGGTGCCAGAGGTTCGTCGATGGCCGCTTTGTGCAGGTTCAGCCAGCGAGTCTGGCCGTCGAGGGCCAGACGCTGTTTATGCAAGTGCTCGTCCGGCAGTTCGATAAAGTGTTGCAACAGGGCCCGCCATGGTTCGGCCAGGGTGCTCAGGCGTGAGCCGACAACGCGTTGGGCAGGGATCTCGGTGAGGTCTTCCATGGCTTTGTTCCACATCAGAACTTCCTGGTCCTTGGCCAGCGAGCAGACGCCCATGGGAAGCTCTTGCAACGTTTGCCGGTGGTAACGGCGCAAGGTGTCGAGTTCGGCGGCCAGGCCCGTGAGGCGCGAGTGGTAGTCCTCAAGGCGGTTTTCGATAAAGTGGATGTCCTCGGTGACATAGGTTTCGCTGCCCGCCTTAAAGGGCAGAAAGGTTTCGACTATGTCCTGGGCCACGCTGGGGCCCATCAGTCCTGAAAGGTTGGCTTCGATGCGGTCACGCAGGCGGCGCAGGGCGTAGGGGCGACCTTCATCGAATGGCAGATGCAGATCGCGCAGCGCCTGTTCGATCTCGTGCTGTGCGGTTTTTGCACCCAAGGGTTTGGCCAGTTGCGCGGCAAACTCTTGCGGCGAGTTCGCCAACAATTCACGCCGTTGCGGACGACGCACGTTGTCCACGGCGCAGGCTTCGGCCGCGCTTTTCTCTTCCGGGCTGGCTTCGGTGAACAGTGATACCAAGGTGAACATCAGTACGTTAGCCGCCAGCGAGCCGATGGCCGCCATGTGCCAGCTGCTGTCGTCCAGTACATAGATGACGTTGAACCAAGGCAGGTACAACCCTTGCAGATTCCCGAGCATCGGCAACAGCATGCTCACTATCCACACACCGATGCCGGCCAATAGCCCAGCGATAAAGCCTTTGCGGTTGGCGGTCGGCCAATACAGCACCGAGAGTACGCCGGGCAGGAACTGCAGGGTGGCGACGAAAGCGACGATGCCCAGGTTGGCCAGGTCCTGTTCGGCACCCAGTAATAGGTAGAAGCCGTAACCGGCCATGATGACCAGCAAGATAAGGGCGCGGCGGGTCCACTTCAGCCAGCGGTAGATATTGCCTTCCGAGGGCGGCTGGTACAGCGGCAGCACGATGTGGTTGAGCAGCATGCCGGACAGCGCCAACGTGGTGACGATAATCAGCCCGCTGGAGGCCGACAGCCCGCCGACATAGGCGATCAGCGCCAGGGTCTGGCTATTCACGGCGATGCCCACGCCGAGGGTGAAGTATTCCGGGTTGGTGGTGGCCCCCAGCTTCAGCCCGGCCCAGAGAATCAGCGGCACCGCCAGGCTCATCAACAGCAGGAACAGTGGCAGGCCCCAACTGGCACTGACCATGGCACGCGGGTTGAGGTTTTCGGTGAAGGTCATGTGGTACATGTGCGGCATGACGATGGCCGAGGCGAAGAACACCAGCAGCAGCGTGCGCCACGGGCCTTCCTGCAAGGGCGTATGCAGGCTGGTCAGCGAAGATTGGTTCTGCACCAGCCAGGACTGCAGGTCCTGCGGGCCGTCGAATACGCCGTACAAGGCATACAGGCCGATAATGCTGATTGCCACCAGCTTGACCACCGACTCGAAGGCAATGGCGAACACCAGGCCTTCGTGCTTCTCACGGGTGGCGATATGGCGGGCGCCAAACAGAATGGTGAACAGGATGATCAGCCCGCAGTAAGCCAGAGCAACACGTTCCTGTACCGGCTCGCGGGTGAGAATACCGATGGAGTCGGCCACCGCCTGAATTTGCAGGGCCAGCAATGGCAGCACGCCGACCAGCATAAATACCGTGGTCAGGGCGCCGGCCCAGGTGCTGCGGAAGCGGAAGGCAAACAGGTCAGCCAGGGATGACAGCTGGTAGGTGCGGGTGATTTTCAGAATTGGATAGAGCAGCACCGGTGCCAGCAGAAAGGCCCCAGACACCCCCAAGTAACTGGCGAGGAAGCCGTAACCATACTGGTAGGCCAGGCCCACCGTGCCGTAGAAGGCCCAGGCGCTGGCGTATACGCCGAGTGACAGGGTGTAGGTCAGCGGGTGGCGGATCACCCAACGCGGAATCAGGCCGTGCTCACTGATCCAGGCCACGCCGAACAGAATAAGAAGGTAGGCGGCGCTGATCAGGATCAGCTGGCTCAGGCTAAAGCTCGTCAGCATTAGGTTGGCTCGGCGAGTAAATGAAAGGCAGCATCAACATTCGCCGCAGGGGTTCAGAGTTCATCGGCATCTTGCTGGCTCTGCAGAATAAAGGTCACGACGATCAGAATCAGCCACAGCAGATAAGGGCGGTACCAGGCCCCGTTGGGGTCGATCCACCAGTCCATGATGGCCGGGGAGAACAGGTAGATCCCCACCACCAGGATCAGCACCAATCGATAGATATACATGCCGCATCTCTTCGCTTAATTGCCGGCGATGGTAACGGATGCGTGGCGCTCTGCGTAGGTCAGCTGTTGGGCGGGCCAGCCAAGCAGCTTTCGTAGGGTGTTTGGTTTTTTCTTATTAGTTGGTACTATCGTTCCAGTTAATAAAAATAACGCTGGAGATTGCCATGCGCCTTGCCCCGCTTTCCATACTTGCTCTGCCCCTATTGCTGGCCGCCTGCGGTGAAGAACCGGCCCCGGTGGCCAACCTGGATTTTCAGAAAGACCTGCAAACCCAGCTGATCAAGGCCAAGCCTGGCAGCGTGATTGAAATTCCGGCCGGCACCTACCAGCTTGATCGCAGCCTGAGCCTCAAGGTCAGCGGCGTGACCATCAAGGGCGCGGGCATGGATAAGACCATCCTCAGCTTCAAGGGACAAAAATCCGGTGCCGAAGGTTTGCTGGTAGATGCATCGGACTTCACCATTGAAGACATTGCCTTCGAAGACACCAAGGGAGATTCGCTGAAAGTAGTGGGCGGCAAAAACATCATCATTCGTCGCGTGCGCACCGAATGGACCAACGGGCCGGCCACCGAGAACGGTGCGTACGGCATCTACCCGGTGCAAACCGAGAACACCCTGATTGACGGCGCGGTGGCCATCGGCGCATCGGACGCCGGCATCTATGTTGGCCAGTCGCGCAATGTGGTGGTACGCAACAGCCGCGCCGAGCGCAACGTTGCCGGCATCGAGATCGAGAACACCATTGGTGCTGACGTTTATGACAACGTGGCCACCGGCAATACCGGGGGCATATTGGTATTCAACATGCCCAACCTGCCGCAGGCCGGCCGGGTTACGCGGGTGTTCCGCAACAAAATCGAAGGCAACAACCACAAGAACTTCGGCCACAAGGGCACACCGGTGGCCAGTGTGCCGGCCGGTTCCGGCGTGGTAATCAACTCCAATGATGATGTCGAGGTGTTCGACAACGATATCGGCGAGCACAAGACCGCCAATGTGATCATCAGCAGTTACTTCAGCACCGGTTATACCGATCTCTCCACCGCCGAGGGCTTTGACCCTTACCCCGAAGGTATTCATATCCACGGCAACCGCTTCGGTCCGGCCGGTGACAGCCCTGATCATCTTGAGCTGAAAGCCCTGAAAATCAGCCAGTTTGGCTTGAGTGGCCGCCTGCCGGATATTCTCTGGGACGGCTACATCAACCTCGACATTCTGGTGGGCGGCAAGCTGCCCGCCGACCGGGCGATCTGCATCAACAACGGCGAGGCCGGCATGATCAATGTCGACGGACCGAACAACTACCAGAACATCAGCACTGAGATGGCCGACTATCGTTGCAGCTTGCCGCCGCTGCCGGCAGTTAAATTGGCCTCGGCCGAAGCCGGTCAGGGGGCCTGATGCGCAGGCTGCTTTTAGGTGTGTTGCTGCTCCTCGCCGGCTGTGAACAGCCGCAGGCGCCGCTGTATATGCCGGACGGCGACAACTACCCGGAAAAGCTCAGTGGCTGGGGCATGTTGCAGCGCGCCGATGGCTTTATCGCGCCGATTGCCGAAGCGCTGCCTTATGATCTGAATACCCCGTTGTTTACCGACTACGCGCACAAGCTGCGCAGCGTGTGGATGCCGGCAGGCACGGCGGCGAGCTACGCCGAGGCGCATTTCGATTACCCCGTAGGCACTGTGCTGAGCAAAACCTTCTACTACCCCAAGGATGCCCAGGGCCGCCTGCTACTAAACGAGCAGGATGATCGCGACCCGCAGCGTGGCCTGCAGTTGGCGCGGGTGCAGTTGATCGAGACACGTATCCTGCTCAAGCAGCAGGACGGTTGGGTGGCGCTGCCTTATGTGTGGGATGCGCAGCAACAAGAGGCGCATCTGGAGTGGGCGGGCGACAGCCGCGAGCTGAGCCTGCTGGATGCTAAGGGGCAGACCCAGGCCGTGAGCTACCAGGTGCCCGATGCCAACCAGTGCGCAGGTTGTCATGAAGAGCGCGCAGGGCAAGGTATCAACCCGCTAGGCCCGAAGGCGCGTCATTTGAACAAGGACTTCGCTTACGCCGATGGCACGCATAACCAGTTGCAGCACTGGCAGCAACAGGGTCGTCTGCAGGCGTTGCCTGCCGATTTGCAGGGCGTGCCGCAGAACGCTTTATGGCCGACCCCACGCAGTGGCGAAAGCCTGGAGCAGCAGGCGCGCAGTTACCTGGATGCCAACTGCAGCCACTGCCACAACGCCAAAGGGCCGGGCCGCACCTCGGGGCTGACGCTTGATCCGGCGACGGCCATTGGTATTGGTTACGGCTTATGCAAACAACCGGTGGCGGCGGGCAAGGGCTCGGGTGATCGGCTGGTGGACATCCACCCCGGTCAGCCGGATAGCTCGGTATTGATGTATCGGCTGGAAAGTGTCGACCCGAGCATTATGATGCCGGAGCTGGGGCGTTCCACTGTGCACGCCGAAGGCGTTGAGGTGCTGCAGCGCTGGATTGCCAGCCTGCCAGGGGATTGCTGAACCATCATTGGCTAGGTGGTTTTGCATGGGGCTTGTGGGAGGGGCTTTAGCCGCGGCATTTATTCACCGTTAGAGTTGAACGCCGCTAAAGCGCCTCCCACAAAGTTGACCTGCAAAATTGAGCGAAGCGCGACCTTTTTTCGTGCGCGGCGCTAGGGGCGGGGCGTGGCAGGCGCTGTTGTGGTGCGTGCTGCTATGCAGCGGTGGCGGCAGGCCGCGCTGGCTGTGGCCTGGGCCACTGGCATAAGTCTTGCGCTACTGGGTTATCGCCCAGGTTTGCAGGAGGCCGCTGTGTCGATCCATATCGCCTTGCACCATATCAGCCACTACCGCTACGACCGCGCCGTCAACCTTGGCCCGCAGGTCGTGCGCCTGCGCCCTGCGCCCCATAGTCGTACCCGGGTGTTGTCCTATGCCTTGAAGGTCGAGCCGGCTGAGCACTTTATCAATTGGCAACAAGACCCCCAGGGCAATTACCTGGCGCGCCTGGTGTTTCCGGAGAAGACCCGTGAACTCAAGGTCGAAGTTGATCTGGTCGCCGAAATGGCGGTGTTCAACCCCTTCGACTTCTTCCTCGAACCCTACGCCGAGAAAATCCCGTTCGCCTACACCGAGGGTGAGCAGCTGGAGCTGGCACCCTATCTGGTGAAGCTGCCGGCGGAGGCGCTGTTCGCCAAGTACCTGGCCAGTATCGAGCTTACACCGACGCCGAGCGTGGACTTTTTGGTGGCGTTGAATCAGCGTCTGTCGACTGACATCAGTTACCTGATCCGTCTGGAACCGGGTGTGCAGACTCCTGAAGAGTCCCTGCAAAAAGGCTCCGGCTCATGCCGCGACTCGGCCTGGCTGCTGGTGCAGTTGTTCCGTCACCTCGGGCTGGCTGCGCGTTTTGTGTCCGGCTATCTGATCCAGCTCAAGGCGGATGTGAAATCCCTCGACGGCCCGTCCGGCACCGAGGTGGACTTCACTGACTTGCACGCCTGGTGCGAAGTGTATCTGCCGGGGGCCGGCTGGATCGGCCTTGATCCTACCAGCGGCCTGTTCGCCGGCGAGGGCCATATTCCACTGGCTTGCAGCCCAGAGCCATCTTCGGCGGCGCCAATCAGCGGCGGCGTGGATGAAAGCGAATGCGAGTTCAGCCACGAGATGTGGGTCGAGCGCATTTGGGAAGCGCCGCGGGTCAGCAAGCCCTACAGCGATGAGCAGTGGCAGGCGATTGTTGCTCTTGGTGAGAAGATCGACACCGATCTGCAAACCCAGGATGTGCGCCTGACCATGGGCGGCGAACCGACCTTCGTCGCCCTGGATTACCCCGATGATCCCGAGTGGAATACCGCTGCTCTGGGGCCGAACAAACGCCGCTTGGCCACTGATCTGTTCCATCGCCTGCGTGACCACTATGCGCCCGAGGCGCTGGTGCATTTCGGTCAGGGCAAGTGGTACCCCGGCGAGCAGCTGCCGCGCTGGTCGCTGAATGCTTACTGGCGCCGTGACGGCGAGCCGATCTGGCAGAACCCGGCGTTGTATGCCGATGAGCAGCAGGACTACGGCGTTAATGCGGCCCAGGCCGCCGACTTTCTTGGTGTGCTGGCCGAGCGTTTGGGGGTTGATGGCAAGTGCTGCGTGCCGGCCTATGAGGACCGTTTTTATTACCTGTGGCGCGAACGTAAGTTGCCGATCAACGTCACGGCCGAAGACTCGCGCCTGGCAGACGCGTTGGAGCGCGAGCGCCTGCGCAAGGTTTTCGAGCAAGGGCTGGATAAGGTGGTCGGGCATATTCTGCCCTTGGCGCGCAATGCTAAGCAGCAGGGCTGGCAGAGCGGCAGCTGGTTTCTGCGCGATCAACATTGCCGGCTGGTGCCGGGTGATTCGGCCATGGGCTATCGCCTGCCGCTGGATTCGCAGCCTTGGGTCAGCGAGGCCGATTATCCCTATGTGACGCCGGAAGATCCGACTCAGAGCTTCGCCCCGCTGCCAGCGGCCTCTCAGATCAAACCGCAGCTGCGTGGCGTTTGGCCGGGCAGTTCCAATGGTGCGGCCAAGCGTCCGCTGCTCGGTCAGTCGGCCGCCGCCGTGGTGCGTACCGCACTATGCGCCGAAGCGCGGGATGGCAGGTTGTACCTGTTTATGCCGCCGCTGGTGCGTTTGGAAGATTATCTGGAGCTGGTGGCGGCGATTGAGGCCACGGCCGCCGAGCTGAAATGCCCGGTGCTGTTGGAGGGCTACGAGCCGCCGCAGGACCCGCGCCTGCAGTTCTTCCGGGTGACCCCGGATCCGGGTGTGATCGAGGTGAATATCCATCCGGCGGCCAGTTGGAGTGAACTGGTCGAGCGCACGGAGTTTCTCTATGAGCAGGCGCGTGAGTGCCGGCTGAGTAGCGAGAAATTTATGATCGACGGCCGCCACACCGGCACCGGCGGCGGTAACCACTTTGTCCTCGGCGGTGCGACCTCGGCGGACTCGCCATTCCTGCGCCGGCCCGACCTGCTGCGCAGCCTGATCAGTTACTGGCATAACCACCCGTCACTGTCCTACCTGTTCAGCGGGCTGTTTATCGGCCCCACCTCCCAGGCGCCGCGTATCGATGAAGCGCGCAACGATGCGCTGTATGAGCTGGAAATCGCCTTTGCGCAAATGCCCGAGCCAGGGCGCGACTGCCAGCCTTGGCTGGTCGACCGTCTGCTGCGCAACCTGCTGGTGGATGTAACCGGTAATACTCACCGCGCTGAGTTCTGCATCGACAAACTGTATTCGCCGGATTCAGCCTCCGGGCGCCTCGGCCTGCTGGAGCTGCGCGCCTTCGAGATGCCGCCCCATGCACAGATGAGCCTGGCCCAGCAGTTGCTGATTCGGGCGTTGGTTGCGCGCTTCTGGCGTGAGCCTTACAAACCGGCGCGCTTGGTGCGTTGGGGCACGGAGCTGCATGACCGTTTTCTGCTGCCGCACTTTATCGAGCAGGACTTCGCCGATGTGCTGCAAGAGCTGGACGCGTGCGGCTATCGCCTGCGTAGCGAATGGTTTGCCCCACATTTTGAGTTCCGCTTTCCCAAATCAGGCGACTTCAACGTCAAGGGTATCGAGCTGGAGCTGCGTCAGGCGCTGGAGCCGTGGCATGTGCTGGGCGAAGAGAACGGCGGTGGCGGTACGGTGCGCTATGTCGATTCCTCGCTGGAACGCATGCAGGTCAAACTCAGCGGCCTGCCAGCGGATCGCTATGTGCTGACCTGCAACGGTGTGCCGGTGCCGCTGCGGCCCACCGGTAAGGTCGGCGAGTTTGTTGGCGGGGTGCGTTTTCGCGCCTGGCAACCGGCCAACTGCCTGCACCCAACTATTGAGGTGCATGCGCCGCTGGTGTTCGATCTGGTCGATAGCTGGATGAGTCGTTCCCTCGGCGGTTGTCAGTACCATGTCGCCCACCCTGGCGGACGTAATTACGACAGCCTGCCGGTGAATGCCTACGAGGCCGAAAGCCGGCGTCTGGCGCGCTTTTTCCGCCTGGGCCATAGCCCGGGCAAACGTCCGGCGCTGGCGCCGATCAATAATAATGAACTGCCCATGACCCTGGATTTGCGCCTGACCTAGTCAGCGTTTGTTCTAGGCGCCAGCTGTGCCCCCTGGATGGGGGAAAGCAGCAAACCGCCGGGAGCGGCTGCTACCCGGCGATGTATCTGCGCAATACCAGAACCTTTAACTGAGCCTGCCATGCCTGATCTGCTTGCCGACTACCCGCTGACTGCCGGGGCTTACCACGAACTGCTCGATGCTCAAGGTCAGGTGCGCCCGCACTGGCGGCGGTTGTTTGAGCGCTTGCAGCGCAGCAGCCCGGCGCAACTGGCCCAACGTCAGGCCTTGCTGGCGCGGCAGATTCAGGAAAACGGCGTGACCTACAACGTCTACGCCGAACCTGATGGGGCCGATCGACCTTGGGAGCTGGATCTGTTGCCCAACCTGATTCCCGCCGAGGAATGGCAGCAGATTGCCGCAGGCGTGGCGCAGCGCGCCGGCCTGTTGAATGCGGTGCTGGCGGATATCTACGGCCCACAGCAGTTGTTGGCCGATGGCCTGCTGCCGGCCGAGCTGGTGTTTGGCCACAACAACTACCTGTGGCCATGCCTGGGCGTGCAACCGCCGGGCGGCACTTACCTGCATCTGTATGCGGTGGATCTGGCCCGCGCGCCGGACGGCCGTTGGTGGGTCACCGCCGACCGTACTCAGGCGCCGTCCGGGGCCGGTTATGCCCTGGAAAACCGGCAGATTGTTTCCCGCGCGTTCCCCGATCTGTACCGCGACCTGCGCGTGCAATATCTCGCCGGTTTCTTCCGCACCCTGCAAGACACCTTGGCCCGGCAGGCTCCGGCCGAGGGTGAAACACCTTTGGTGGTATTGCTGACTTCCGGGCGCTTCAACGAAAGCTATTTCGAGCACCTGTACCTGGCCCGTCAACTGGGTTATCCGTTGGTCGAGGGCAGCGATTTAACCGTGCGCGAGGCCAAGGTTTACCTGAAAACCCTGGCCGGCCTGCGCCGCGTGCATGCCGTGCTGCGTCGTTTGGATGATGACTTCTGTGACCCGCTGGAGCTGCGCACCGACTCGGCGCTTGGCGTGCCGGGGCTACTTGAAGCAGTGCGCCAGGGCCATGTGCTGGTGGCTAATGCGCTGGGTAGCGGCGTGCTCGAATCCCCCGGTTTGCCGGGCTTTCTGCCGGCGATTGCCGAGAAGCTATTGGGTGAAGAGTTGTTACTGCCTTCTATTGCCAGTTGGTGGTGCGGCGAGCCGCCGGTGCTGGATAAGGCCTTGGATAAGCTTGATGAGTTGCTGGTGCGCGCCAGTTTCCCTTCACAAAGTTTCGCCCCGGTGTTTGGCCGTGATCTGGATGAGACGCAGCGTGCCGAGTTGGCCGAGCGCCTTAAAGCGCGACCCTATGCCTATGTTGCCCAAGCCCTGGCGCAGCTGTCGCAAGCCCCGGTTTGGCAACCGGAAGAGGGCACCCTGGCCCCGCGCGCCATTGGCATGCGCGTGTTTGCCGTGGCCAGCGCCGACGGTTACCGGGTGATGCCCGGCGGGCTTACCCGAGTGGCCGTCGACGCCGATGCCGAAGTGGTGTCGATGCAGCGTGGCGGCGCTAGCAAAGACACCTGGGTGCTCGGCGAACGCAGTACCGGCGGTGAGCCTTGGCAGTGGCTGCGACCGCTGGGTGTGGCCGATTTGGTGCGCAGCGATCCCTATCTGCCATCGCGGGTGGTGGAGAACCTTTACTGGTTTGGTCGCTATAGCGAGCGTTGCGAGGATGGTGCGCGGCTGCTGCGCATCATGCTGGCGCGCTATGTGGATGACGATGATGACCCGCAAGCACTGCAAACGGCTCTGGGCTTGGCTGAGAGCTTGGGCGTGCTGCCCGACGCCGACAGCGGCGAGTTGCATCAGCGCTTGCTTGAAGCGGTGCTGGGCGCCGAGTGGCCAGACAGCCTGCGCGCCAACTTGCAGCGCTTGCAGTGGGTGGCCGGTAGCGTGCGCGGCAAACTGTCCCCGGCCAACTGGCAGGCGTTGCTCGAACTGCAACGCGAAGCGCAGAACCTGGATGCCGAACAGGCCGATTTTGGCGAGTTGTTGGACTTTCTCAATCGCGTGCTGATGTCGCTGGCGGCGCTGTCCGGTTTTGCCCTGGATGACATGACCCGTGATGACGGCTGGCGCTTTTTGATGATTGGCCGCTGCATTGAGCGTCTGCAGTTTCTCTGTGACAGCCTGGCGAACTTCCTGCGCAGCAGTGCCGCGCATGATCAATCGTCGCTGGAATGGCTGCTGGAACTCGGCAATAGCAGCATCACCTACCGCACCCGTTACCTGGCTTCGGCCCAGCTGATCCCAGTACTCGATCTGTTGCTGCAGGACGAGCAGAATCCCCACTCGGTGTTGTTCCAGGTGCGCGTCTTGTTGCGCTCGCTGGAGCGCTTGGGTGAGCGTTATGAACTGCCCGCCGAACGCCGCCTGGAACAGCTGGAAGGACAGCTGGCGCGGCTGAGCTTGAGCAGCCTGGAAAATCCGCTATTTGGCAGCGCCAGCGTGACGGATGCACTGGAGGGTATGGCGAGTTTGCTGGAGAACATCAGCCTGAGCAGTGCGGATATTTCTGATCGCATGGCGTTGCGCTTCTTCGTGCATGTCGACCCCAGCCAGCGGACTCAGTCGTCATGAACAGCGCCCACTACCAGATTATTCACGACACCCATTACCGCTACGCCAGCCCGGTCTCCCTGGCGCAACAGCTGGTGCACCTGTGGCCACGGGCTTGTGCGTGGCAGCGTAACCATGCGCAGCAATTGCTGGTCAGCCCGCAACCCTGCCAGCGCCAGGACACGCTGGATGTATTCGGCAACCCGCTGACCCGTCTGGTATTCGAGCGCCCCCACGACGAGCTCAAGGTCAGCGCGCAGTTGCAGGTTGAAGTGTTGGCCCGGCCGGCGCTGGATGTGCAGCAATCACCCGCTTGGGAACAGGCCTGCGCGGCGCTGAGTTACAGCGGCAAAGCCCTGTTGCCGGACGTGTTGGAAGCGACGCGTTTGCGCTTCGAGTCGCCGTATGTGCACCTCAAACAAGTATTCAACGACTATGCCGCCGAGTGCTTTAGCCCCGGCCGTCCGCTGTTGGCGGCGGTGGATGAGCTGATGCAGAAGATTTTCAGCGAGTTCAGCTTCGATGCGGCTGCCACCCAAGTGGCGACTCCCCTGCTGCAAGTGCTGGAAGAGCGCCGTGGCGTGTGTCAGGACTTTGCTCACCTGATGCTGGCCTGCTTGCGTTCGCGCGGCTTGGCGGCGCGCTATGTCAGCGGTTACCTGCTAACCCAGCCGCCACCGGGCCAGCCGCGCTTGATCGGCGCCGATGCCTCGCATGCCTGGATCTCGCTGTTCTGCCCGCAGCAGGGCTGGGTGGATTTTGATCCGACCAATAATCTGCGCCCAGGGCTGGAGCACATCACCCTGGCCTGGGGCCGCGATTTTGCCGATGTTTCGCCACTGCGCGGGGTGATTCTGGGCGGCGGTGAGCATGATCCCGACGTGCAGGTCACGGTGTTGCCCATTTCCGCCGTAACGGCCTGATCACCCGCTCAGCAGACGGGTGATCAGTTTTCCAGGTTGCCCCTCAAGTAGCGCTCTTGCTGGGCTTCAACGTGTTCCAGAGTCGCGTGGCCAGGCTGACCACAAGCAGCACGACAGCCCCGGCGGCAATCCCAATCAGCGCGTTGAATAGGGTTGGCAGTACGGCCGTCAGAAGGGCACTGCTGGCGGCGACGCTGTGCGCCAGGCCATCGACCCACTGCTGCACGGCGTGTACGCCATGAACCAGGATGCCCCCACCGACCATAAACATGGCGGCGGTGCCGACAATCGACAAGCCTTTCATCAAGTAGGGTGCGGCGGTCAGAATGCCACGGCCAAAGCTGCGTAGCAGGCGACCCTTTAGCCCTTCAATATTGAGTTGGCTGAGGTGCAAGCCGGCGTCATCCAGTTTGACGATACCTGCCACTAGGCCGTAAACCCCACACGTGATGACGATAGCGATGATCGACAGCACGAGCACCTGCTCGCTAAAACTGGCCAGCGCCACGGTGCCCAAGGTGATCGCGATGATTTCCGCCGAGAGAATAAAGTCGGTACGGATCGCGCCTTTAATCTTATCTTTCTCGAACGCCACGATGTCCTGTTGGCTATCCGCCACCACATTCAGTCGCTCGGCACGCTTTGCCTGGTCCTCAGCTTTGCTGTGGAGGAATGTGTGTGCGAGCTTCTCGAAGCCCTCGTAGCAAAGGAACGCGCCGCCGACCATCAGCAGCGGGGTCACCAACCAAGGTGCGAAGGCGCTGATCAGCAGTGCAGCAGGCACCAGGATCAGCTTGTTTTTGAACGACCCTTTAGCCACCGCCCATACCACGGGTAACTCGCGTTCGGCGCGTACACCGCTGACCTGCTGGGCATTCAGTGCCAGGTCATCGCCCAGCACGCCGGCGGTTTTCTTGGCGGCGACTTTGGTCATCAACGAAACGTCGTCAAGGAGGGCGGCAATGTCATCGAGCAGGGTTAACAGGCTAGCGCCGGCCATGGAGAGGGTTCCTTTTCTTTGGGCTGGGTATAGGGGCGCGCCGGTGCATAGCGCGGCCGGTTGCCTTGCGCAGATTTATACGTGAGTCAGCCTGTAGGGGCCATAGGCGGCCGTACTAGGTTTGCTGCAACGCACGAAAGCCGGCAGTGAAGGCAACGTTAACCATCGTCATATCGCGGCACTAATCACTGTTGCTGCAACAGGCTCCGCTGGCGCCACTGGCGTAGGTTGCGAGCAGGTTACGTAACAGTTGATGGATGGGCATAGGGTTTTCCTCTGTAGGTCAGGCGACCTTACGCCTGAACCTGCATGGAGGCGTGTTGATTGTCTCGATAGGGGTCATAGTCAGGGTTGTCTGCGGTGTTATGCACAGGCGCTGCGCGAGTGTGCGCTAGTTGTGCACAAAGACTGTGGAGTGAGTTGTGGATAAGGTGGGTGTAGGCGCGTGTAGGCTTAGTCGTCTGGCTCTTGAAGCGGGTTGTGTGATTTTTGATCAGTTAATTATTTATTGTATAAACAACACGTTAGCCTGGTTATTCGACGCGCGATGGGGTAGCTGCAGAAGTTGTCCACGGCTACTGTGGGTAGACCTGTTGATAACTCTTGTATGCCTGCCTGAAGGGCATGTAAAGCCTGGCTTTACGCCTGTTGAGCAATTTTTGAGCAGTTGATTGGGAGGTTTCTTGGCGTCATTTTCACCCGCTTGAGTCAAGTAATAATCACGCTATTTCAAAGGTTTACTGCTTGAGTGTGGCGCGCGGTGGATAACTTATCCCAGGTTGCTGTGGAGTGATCTGTGGATAAGCTGCGCACGCTTGCGTTCAAGCCACAGCGGGCGTGGCCTGAGCGCGATAGGTTGTTTTTTGTACAGCGGTGGGCGTTTGGCGTTTTTTACGGTTTCGCGAGCGGCAGCCCTGCAAGCTAGCGCCTGCGCTTACTTGCAACCCAGCAGGGTCGGCCGCCGCTCGGTCGTAAACGGCTCTTAATCTTCCAGAGCGCTGATCTGCGTCGAGCGTCCCAGCACTTGCAGGGCGCGGTCCGGGTAGTCGGTGATCAGGGCGTGGGCGCCTAGATCAAGCAGGCGGCGCATGTCCGGCTGTTCGTTGATGGTCCACAGCTGCACATTAAGCCCACGTAGCGCGGCGGCCTTGAGCAGGCTCGGGCTGGCGATTGCTAAGCCGTTATGCGCTTCGGGAATCTGCAGGGCCTGGTAGGAAGGTGACAGCAGGCTGCCCAGCCCCACCCAGTTAAGTGCCACCAGCATGCGCACTGAGCCGGGGCCTGCTGAGGTGGCGACCCCAGGGCATTGTTCGCGAAACAGTTGCAGGCTGCGGTCATAAAAACTACCGACGATGACGCGGTCGAGTTGCTGGTGCGCCGTAAGTGCATCACACAGCAGTGCCTCCATACCGACATCCGGCACCTTGATCTCGATTACCTTGGCCTTTGCAGGGGTATGTTCGAGCACCTCGATAAAGCTTGGGATGCGGATGCCCTGGCCGCGATAGGGATAGCTCTGGCCGCCATCGGCGCTCCAGTTATAGCCGGCATCCAGCGCTTGTAACTGCTCCAGGCTGAGCGCGGCGACCGGGCCTTCACCATTGGTGGTGCGCTCCAGGGTGCGGTCGTGAATTACCACCAGCTCGCCGTCACGCGACAGGTGCAGGTCCATTTCCAGCATGTCCACACCCAGGGCACTGGCGCGCTGGAAGGCAAACAGGCTGTTCTCCGGCCACAGGCCTTTGCCGCCACGGTGGGCGATAACCAGTGGTTGCGCAGCAAAGCGATTGAGCACTGCCATCGGTTGAGCCGGTTTGCTGGTCAGGGCCAGTACACCGAGGGCGATGGCCAGCAACAAAAGCGGAGCAGATAGAAAGCGGGCGACGCGCAGCATGGTCAGAGTCCAGGGCAGTCAAGCAAGGTGTGTTAATACGCACCGACTATGACAAAGCCGTGGCGGCTGAGCGAGAGGCGAAATGCGCCAGCCTAGCGACCTTTGCGGTCAGGGATGGCTGGCGCTGAGTCTGTGGGTGGACGCGCGTCATTCACCCGAGCATGCGATTAGCCCAGCAGCAGCCAGGCGCCGGTGACTGCCGAGGCCGCGCCGAGCACCCGTACCACGGGTGCAGCAGCCTGGGGCAGCAGGCGCACCAGGGCGTAGCCGCTGGCATGTAGGGCAGCGGTAGCCACCACGAAACCGGCGGCATAGCCCCATGGGCTGGCCAGCGCTGGCAGTTCCAGGCCGTGAGCGACGCCGTGGGTCAGGGCAAACAGCGCGGTCATGCCGAGCGCAATCAGCAGCGGCAAGCGCATGGCCACGGCGACCAGTAAACCGAAGGCCAATACCGAGGCGGCGATGCCAGTTTCCATCAATGGGATCTGCACGCCGTTAAAGCCGAGCAGGCCACCGACCAGCATGCTGGCGACGAAGGTCAGCGGCAACGCCCAGCGCGCCGCGCCGGATTGCTGCGCGGCCCACAGGCCGACGGCGAGCATCGCGAGCAAGTGATCGAGGCCGAATAGCGGGTGCGCCAGACCCGCCAGGATGCCAGCGTGGTCGTGTCCGGCATGGGCGAAGGCCACGGCGGGGCTGAGGAACAGGGCAAGAGCGAATAAGGTTTTGCGCAGGTTCATGGGGGGTATCTCCTTGACTGAATAAGGTTCTCAGGCTGCCGTGAGCATGCCGTGGCGTTCGATAAAGGCGATGATTTCATCCAGCCCTTTGCCAATTTTCTGGTTGCTGAATACGAACGGTTTGTCGCCACGCATTTTCAGGGTGTCGCGCTCCATCACCTCCAGCGATGCGCCGACCAGCGGGGCCAGGTCGATTTTGTTGATCACCAGCAGGTCGGACTTGCAGATGCCCGGCCCGCCTTTGCGCGGCAGCTTGTCGCCGGCTGATACGTCGATCACGTAGATGGTCAGGTCCGACAGCTCGGGGCTGAAGGTGGCTGAAAGGTTGTCGCCACCGGATTCGACGATGATCAGGTCCAGGCCCGGAAAGCGCCGATTGAGCTGGTCGACCGCTTCCAGGTTGATCGAGGCGTCTTCGCGAATGGCCGTGTGCGGGCAGCCACCGGTTTCTACGCCGATGATTCGCTCTGGGGCCAGGGCCTCGTTACGCACCAGAAACTGTGCGTCTTCCTGGGTGTAGATGTCGTTGGTCACTACGGCCAGGTTGTAGCGCTCGCGCAGGGCCAGGCACAGAGCCAGGGTCAGGGCGGTTTTGCCGGAACCGACCGGGCCACCGATACCGATGCGCAGGGGTTGGCTGTTCATGCTGGGGTCTTCCTTATGTTCAAGAACGGAATAAACGGCTGTATTGGCGTTCGTGCGCCATGCTCGCCAGGGCCAGGCCGAATGCGGCGCTACCCCAGTGTTGCGGTTGTAGTTCGCTGGCCTGGCGCTGGGCCTGATCCAACAGAGGGACTAGTTGTGAGGTCAGGCGTTGTGCGGCCTGTTGGCCCAGCGGCAGGGTCTTCATCAGCACCGCCAATTGGTTTTCCAGCCAGCCCCACAACCAGGCGGCGAGGGCATCCTCGGGGCTGATCTGCCAGGCACGGGCGGCCAGTGCCCAACCCACTGCTAGACCGGGCTCGTCCAGCTCGGCAAACAGCTGCTGCGCCGGCTGATCCAGCTCCGGCAAGCCGCTGAGCAGTTGCTGTAGCGAGTAACCCATCTGCCGACTTTCCAAGCGCAGTTCGCGGGTTTCGCGGCTGGCACGCTGTTGCTCGGCCAGACTGCGCAGCTGCGGCCAGTTCTCAGCCGCGGCAGCTTGGCAATGGGCAAGCAACAACGGCGCTTCGAAGCGGGCGAGGTTGAGCAGCAACTGATCGGCGATCCAGCGTTGGGCGCTTTCGGCGTTAGCGACCAAGCCTTGCTCGACAGCCATTTCCAAGCCTTGGGAATAGCTGTAGCCGCCAATCGGCAGTTGCGGGCTGGCGAGCCTCAAAAGTTGCCAAGCTGGATTCACTTGCGTGCCCCGAATTGATGCAAGCGTGGCGCGTAGCTGAACTCGGCGTCGCCGGCGTGGGAATGGTGATGACCGCCGCCATAGGCACCTTGTTCCGGTTGGTAGGGCGCCTCGACGCTTTCAACCGTTGCGCCGAGCTGTTCGAGCATGGCCTTGAGTACATAGTCGTCCGGCAGGCGCAGCCAGCCATCGCCCAGTTGCAGAGCGACATGGCGATTGCCCAGGTGGTAGGCGGCGCGCATCAGTTCGAACGGGTTGGCGCAGGTCACGTGTAGCAGTGGCTCGGCGCGGGCGAGCACGCGGACGATGCGGCCGTCTTCGGCTTGCAGGCATTCGCCGTCATGCAGAGCCGGTTGGCCGCGTTCGAGGAACAGGCCGACATCCTCGCCGTTGCGGCTGAAGCAGCGCAGGCGGCTTTTGCTGCGGGCTTCGAAGCTCAGTTCGAGTTCGGCGTCCCAGTGTGGCTGGACGGTAATACGGTGGTGAATCACCAACATGGGGCAGTTTCCGGCAGTTCAATACCGGTTACAGAGCAAGGTGCTTGCCAAACTGCCGTTGCGCCACGCAGAGCGGGCGCGTTGTGTCCGGTGTGGCAGAAAATGGCGCGCAGAGCGGGGTGGTTTGGTGCATGCGCTATATTTGTGCGCTTTTTTGGGGCGCTGGGTGTTTAGTCGGTCTGTTGGCCGAGGCCTTGCCAATGTTTAGCGCCGATAAAGATAAAGCGCAGCTGCTCGATCATTTTGACTTCAGGCGAGGCGTGCATCGGCAGGGTTGGGGCGGGTGGGTCAATCAGCTCGGGTAAGGTGGCAAATACGGTTTTCACCACCAGGTCGGCAATGATGTTCTGCGCTGGGGCGTCGAAGTGCTGCAGCTTTGGCATGAGTGCCAGGTCCGCGACCAGGTCGGCGGTAATGCGTTCACGCAGTGCGCCCACTGCCTGGCGTACCAGTAGCGAGCCACCGTACTGCTCGCGGGCGAGAAACAGGAATTGCGAACGGTTGGCTGCCACCGCGTCGAGGAAGATGCGCACCGAGGCGTCGATCACGCCGCCCACTTCGAACTCGTGGTGGCGAACCTGGCGGATGGTTTCTCGGAAGGTTTCACCGACCTCGGCGATCAACGCCAGACCTAGCGCGTCCATGTCGTCGAAGTGGCGGTAGAAGCCGGTCGGCACGATGCCGGCGCTACGTGCGACTTCACGCAAGCTCAAGCTGCCAAAGCCGCGACCACTGTCCATCAGGCTGCGCGCGGCATCCATCAGGGCGTGGCGGGTTTGCAGTTTTTGTTCGGCACGCGGCTGTAGTGGTTTCAAACGTCGGTGACTCTGCATTACGAAATCAGCCAAGCACTCTAACAAATGACTACTGCTTATGCCGAGTTGCGTGCGCGCAGGTGTAGTTGAGTGTACGAGTGTTGACTGGATTGGAGTGCCCTGCCAGTCTAGTGAACAATTGTTCACTGGAGTTTTCCATGGCCCTTCTTCCTTTTACTTGGGTGCGTGGCCTCACACACCTGTTGCATCCGTTGCGTGTGCTGGTCGCGCGCGGTTGGTTGCGTGAAAGTGATGTTGATGCCGCTTTGGCGCTGCTGCACCCGGCGTTGCGGCTAAACCGGGTGTTTGCCCGGGTTATGCAGCGTCAATGGGTGGCCGAGGACATGCTCGAATTGACCCTGCGCGCCAACGGCAATTGGCGCGGCGCAAAGCCGGGTCAGCATCTGCAGCTGTATCTCGAACGTGACGGCGTACGCCTGAGCCGCAGTTACAGCCTGACTGCGTTGCAGCTCGGTGGCCGTTTGCAGGTTGCGATCAAGCATCAGCCGGGCGGGCGTGTTTCGCCCTACCTGCTGGAGCATCTGGCAGTGGGCGATGTGCTGGAGCTGGGCGCAGTGTATGGCGAATTGAGCTGGCCCGAGGCGCAACAGGGCGTGTTGCTGTTGGCTGCAGGCAGTGGCATCACGCCGCTGCTGGGGTTGCTGCGCGCTGCACTGGCTCGTGGGTTCAGCGCTCCGGTGACGCTGCTGCATTACGTTCGCGAGCAGGGCCAGCGAGCGTTTGTCGATGAGTTGCAGGCGTTACAGGCCCAGCACAGCAACCTACAGGTGCGCTGGTCGCTGACTGCGAGCGAAGCTGAGGCCGGCGAACTGATGGGGCGTTTTACGGCCGAGCATCTGGCCGCCGTGCCACAGCTGATCCAACGCAGCGTACTGACCTGTGGCCCGGCGGGGTTTGTTAGCCAGGTGCAACAGTGGTGGCAAACCGCCGGACTACCGGGCGCCTTGCAGGCAGAAGCATTCACTCCACCCGCGTTGAACCGCGATGTCAGTTTGCGCCAGGTAATGGTGAATTTTGCCCGCAGCCATCAGCAAAACCGGGTCGACAACCAGCGCAGCCTGTTGGATCAGGCCGAGGATTTCGGCATGAAGCCGGCTCACGGCTGCCGTCAAGGCATCTGCGCCAGCTGCACCTGCACCCTGCTCAGCGGCACGGTGCGGGATGTGCGCACTGGCGCGCTGTTCAGCGAGCCGGGGCAACCGATCCGCCTGTGCATCAGCGCGCCCCACAGTGATGTTGAGATCGACCTTTAACTGGCGAGGTAATCCCCATGCGCTTTGATCGCGAATTATCCATGGCTGAAATGAACGCGTTCGGTAACGAGCTGGATGCCCTGCGGCAACGCACCCTGGCCGATTTAGGTGAGGTAGATGCGCGTTATATTCGCCGCATCCGCACGGCGGTGCGACTGTGTTGCGCGGCGGGGCGGGTGTTATTGATGTTCGGCTGGTTTCCGCCGACCTGGCTGCTGGGCACCTTGCTATTGGGCTTGGGCAAAATTCTGGAGAACATGGAGCTGGGCCATAACGTGATGCATGGCCAGTACGATTGGATGAATGACCCCGAGCTCTCCGGGCGCAGCTATGAATGGGACATCGCCGGGCCTGGCGATTTCTGGCGGCACACCCATAACCATGTACACCACACGTGGACCAACGTGTTGGGCATGGATGATGACGTCGGTTACGGCGTGGTGCGGTTATTTCCCGAGCAACGCTGGAAGCCGTTTTACCGCTGGCAGCCGTTGTGGGTGACGTTGCAGGCTCTGCTGTTTCAATACTCGGTAGCCGTTCAGCACCTGCGTTTGGACAAGGTCTACAAAGGCAAGCTGAGCAAGGCCGAGGCACGCCCGCTGATCCGCCAGTTCAACGCCAAGATCCTCCGGCAGTGGGGCAAGGATTACCTGTTCTTCCCGCTGCTGGCGCTGCTGTTAGGGGTCAATGCCCTGGCGGTGCTGGCCGGTAATGTCGTGGCCAATTTGATTCGTAATCTGTGGACCTTCACCGTGATCTTCTGCGGCCATTTCACGGAAAAGGCGGCGGTGTTCAGCAAGGAGTCGGTGGTGGGCGAGAGTCGTGGGCACTGGTACCTGCGGCAGCTACGCGGTTCCAGCAACCTTAACGGCGGGCCGCTGTTTCATATCCTCACCGGCAATCTCAGCCATCAGATCGAGCACCACCTGTTCCCTGACTTGCCGGCGCGCCGTTATGCCGCGCTGGCCGTGGAAGTGCGTGAGATCGCCGAGCGTTATGGCCAGGTCTACAACAATGGCAGCCTGTGGCGGCAGTTTTCGACGGTGCTTAAGCGGATCTGGATTTACCGCCGGCGTCCGGTCGAGGCTATGTCGACTGGCGCTTAATCGCGCTACCCAAGCTATGTAGGGTGGATCGGGGCGCGTAGCTGACGCTGTTTTCATCCATCATGGCCGTTGGTGGATGGGTGAAGCGTCATCCACCCTACGAGGCTATGCGGGTACTGCTAGAAAAGCTCAGCGCGTGAACACGCAGGTCAGATAGCGGTTGCTAAAGCCGTAACGCAGCATCGAGTACAGTCGGCTGAACAGGTACAGCGGGCGCCGCCGGTAGTACAACAGCACGGCATTGCCGACCCCTTCGCTGCGGTGCTGTTTGTGTTGATCGGCCTGTTTCGAGAATAAACCTTTGAACTGCCACCACTGAATCTGCTCCAAGTGCTGGCGGGCATGCAGCCCGTGCTGGCGGAACAGTGCATAAAAGCTGCGGGTGCTGAAGTCATGCAGGTGGTGGGGGTTGCCGTCCAGGGTTGGCGTGATCGGCACCGAGGCGATGACCTTGCCGCCCTCGGCCAGTAAGCGCGCATAGTTGGCCAGAAGCTGTTGCGGGCGCGGCAGGTGCTCGATGGTTTCCAGGCTGACGATGCAATCGAAGCCCGGTTCGCTGCGGAACTGCTCGGCATCGGCACACTCATAACGCAGGTTGGCCAGCTGGTAATGCTGGCGGGCGTAGGCAATGGCTTCGGGGTCGATGTCTACGCCGATGACCTGCTTGTCTGGGTGTCGCTCGGCCAGCAGCGCCGTGCCATAGCCGCAGCCGCAGGCCATATCCAATATGCGCGCGCCACTGAGGTGCGTGGCGGCAAATTCATAACGCTGCATATGGATGTGCAGGCTAGCCTGGTCATCCGGGTTTTGTGGGTTGAGGTCCTTCGGGTAAATCCGTTCGATGGTGTGCATGGTCATGGCAGCGCAAAGAGGAGCCGGGACTATATGACAGGCGGCTCGCGCTGCCCACTCCTCACACGACCTGTCATACGGTCTGTATATGCACAGCATTGGCATGCTTTGTGGTTCAGCATTTTCTTTCTCGCGGTAAGACACAAGGATGGTTTGCTATGTCGACTTCTACTGCACCCCGTTATCCCCTGGTCCTGGTGCCCGGCTTGTTCGGCTTTATCAGCCTGCTCGGTTATCCCTATTGGTACGGCATTGTCACGGCGCTGCGCCGCATCGGTGCAAAAGTCTTTCCAGTGCTGGTGTCTTCGGTGCATTCCACCGAGGTGCGCGGCGAGCAATTGCTGCTGCGTATTGCTGATGTGTTGCAAGAAACCGGCGCCGAAAAGGTGCACTTGATCGGCCATAGCCAGGGCGCCCTGACGGCGCGTTATGCGGCGGCGCTGAAGCCTGAGTGGGTGGCTTCCGTTACTTCAGTGGCCGGCCCTAATCACGGCTCCGAACTGGCGGACTTTCTCAAGCGCAAAGCACCACATGGCAGCTGGCGCGAGCGTCTGTTGTCGCGTCTGCTGCGCGGTGTGGCCCGCTGCATGGCCTGGCTGGAGCGCGGTTATAAGGGCGAACCACTGCCGATGGATGTGGCGGCGGCGCAGCAATCGCTGACCAGCGACGGTGTGGCGGCGTTCAATGTGCAGTACCCACAGGGTTTGCCGGAGGTCTGGGGCGGTGAGGGCGCGGCCGAGGTCAATGGCGTGCGTTACTACTCCTGGTCCGGCACCATTCAGCCGGGTATCACCGATAAGGGGGGTAATCGTTTCGATGGGCCGAATGTTGCCTGCCGCATGTTTGCCAAGACTTTTCAGCGTGAGGTTGGGCAGTGCGATGGCATGGTTGGGCGTTACAGCTCGCACTTGGGTACCGTGATTGGTGATCAGTACCCGATGGACCACTTCGATATCATCAATCAGACCTTCGGCCTGGTTGGCAAAGGTGCTGAGCCGGTGAAGTTGTTTGTTGAGCATGCGCAGCGTTTACAGGCTGCAGGGCTCTAGCTCGCGAGATCGTAAACAGGTTGTTAAGCCTCGTTTAGATCGACCCAGATGCCCTGATCATCTTCGCTGATGGCCAGTATCTGCAGCGCTTGCCCGGCGCAGGGGCCGGCGACGCATTCGCCAGATTCGATCAGAAACAGTGCGCCGTGGGTGGCGCACTGGATCAGGCTGGCGCTGGTATCAAGAAACTGGTCAGGAAGCCATTCCAGCGGGATGCCACGGTGCGGGCAGCGATTGCGATAGGCATACAGCTGGCCGTCCTTGCGCACGGCAAACAGCTTCTTTTCAGCTATCTCAAAGCCCCGGCTCTGGCCTTCGGCCAGCTCATCCGGCGCACATAAACGCAACATAGGAACCTCCACGACAGGCGCGCATTATGCCGCCCTGGCGGGGAAGTGAAAGAGCAGGGCGCATCCTTGCGCCAAGTGGAACTCGGTTGAGTGCTCGCAATAGCGCGCTTATCAGGTGTGGCGGTCAGATTTCCCAGACCAGATTCACGGCAGCATAGCGGCCCGGCTGGGTATAGCGACCCAGGCTGGTGCTGTCTTCACTGATGCTGCGTACATCGCCCCACTGCCAGTATTGTTTGTCACCCAGGTTATACAGGCCGGCGTTCACTGAGAGTTGCTCAGTTGCCTGCCAATACCCTGTCAGGTCGAGCAAACCGTAGCCGGAGGGTTCGTACTGATTGGCCGTCTGGGTTTGGTCGACGCGCTCTTTGGCCGCCACCAACGTCCAGGCCAGTTCGCCGCCAAACTGCCCGCTGGGTGCGTCATAACCGAGGCCAAACACCGCTTTCAGCGGATCGACACTGTTGATCGGCTGGCCGCTGGCTTCGTCCTTGCCGCGTGCATAAGCAATCGAGCCGCGCAGATGGGTGCCGTTCGGCAGACCAACGCTGTTGAGGAACAGCTCACCTTTGGCTTCGGCGCCGCGGATGGTGACGCGATCCAGGTTTTGGTACTGGAAGGTCATGCGCCCGTTGCCGGTTGGGTCGTTGGCCAGGGTGACCTGCTCGATAAAATCGTCGTAGCGGTTGTAGAACAACGCCAGGGCAATGCTGCCGGCGCTGTAGTTGCCGCGCAAGCCGAGCTCATAGCTGTCGCTGGTTTCCGCCTTGAGGTCGGGGTTGGCAATGGTTTGGTAGCCACGGGCAAAGTTGATGAACTCACCGAAGATATCCACCGCGTTGGGCGCACGGAAACCGGCGGCGTACTGGCCGTAAATGCTGTGAGCGTCATCGAGCTGGTAGGTCGCGCCGAACTTGGGCGAAATGGCGTCGTCTTTGTAATCAGAAGGGTTGTTGTTGACCGGTTGGCTGTTCAGGTACTCCTGGGTGACGTCCGGTTTCATCTGGTAATGGTCATAGCGCACACCCGGCAGCAGGGTCCAGCGGCCGATCTCGATGCTGTTCTGAGCAAACAAGGCGTACTCGGTGGACGTTGGGTCGGGGAAGTCGCTCAGTGGGAAGGTTTCATTGCCCGGAATGGCCGGTACCGGCAAACCATTGTTGGCATAAACCTCGTTGCCACGGCGCAGGTCACTGCTGTCCAAACGTTTGATGTCGACGCCGTAGACCAGGTGATGCTTGGCGTTGCCGGTTTCGAACAGCTTGTCGAATTTAGCGTTGAGCGCCCACAGTTTTTCCTCGTAGGAGGAGTCGCGGCTGCGCTCACGCAGACGACCCGCGCTGAAGCGGGTTTGTTCGGTGCGTTGACGGATTTGGCTGTCCTGATAGCTCAGCTGCCAGTCAACGCGGTCGGCGATCACGCTGCCGAGCTCGAATTGATGCTGCAGGCTAACGCGCTGGCGGTCGGTGGTGTCCGTGGCATCGGCGGTGCGCACGGTGGCGTTCGTGCTGTATTCGCTGAGCACGCGGGTGTTGGCGCGGTCTTCCAGGGTCTCGTAGGTCAGCTGCAGGCGGTCGCTATCGTTGTAGCTCCAGCCGATTTTGCTCAGCAAGTTGTCGGCGCGGTAATCCTGCGGGTTGGCTTCTTCACGTGGTGCGCCGATCCCGCTTCGGCCGCCAAAGGTGTCTTGGGCCTGACCGTCGCGCCGGCCGAGGTGTACCAGGCCATCGAACTGGCCCTGGCGTGCGGCCAGGGTGGTGCTGCGCATCCAGCTGTCGTCGGCGCCGCTGTAGCCAGTTTTGAGGCGGGCGTAGACGTCATCACCTTCATCCAGATAGTCGCCGGCATCTTTGGTGAGGAAGCTCACGGCACCGCCAATCGCGTCGCTGCCATACAGCGAGCTGGCCGGGCCACGGATGATTTCCACCTGCTTTACCGTGTCTGGGTCGACGTAGTTGCGGCGTGAGTCTAGGAAGGGCCCGAAGGTGAAGGCATCCGGGGTCGGTACGCCGTCCACTTGGGTTAGCACGCGGTTACCGCCAATGCCGCGAATAGTGAAGCCCGCGAGGCCAAAACGGCTGCCGGTGCCGCCCACGGTAACGCCGGGCTCATAGCGCACCAGGTCCTGAATGTTCTTCACGTTCTGCTGATCGATATCGCGTTCGGTTTGTACCGACACCGTGCTCGGCACTTGGTCCAGGGTTTGCTCGGTTCGAGTCGCAGTGACGGTCACCGTGTCGAACTGGTTCGGCGCTTTCTCGGCGCCAAGTGCCAGTGATGGGCTCAGCAATAGCAAGGCAAAGCAGGTGCGGCGTGGGAATGGAGGGCTTCTGTGCATGGGGACTCCAGGATCGTACGGGCGGCTTCTGTGGCCACCGGGTTGGCATCGGCGGCAAACCTAAACGACATTGACATGCAAATGCAAATAGTTATCAAATAGATTTAATTCGATTTGACTGGATCTCTGCATGTTGCGTTTGCCGTTGTTTTTGTTGCTGTCGCTGGCGCTGCATGCCGCCGGCTGGCTGCTGCATGGCAAGGCGCAACCGCCTGCGTTGAGTGCGGCGCAAACCCGCGAAGCGCCCCAGGTACTGCGCCTGGCTGCAGTGCTGCAACAGGCCGCGCCGGCGCCGGTCAAGCTGCCAGAGCAACCGCAACCGCAACCGCAACCGCAACCGCAACGCCAGGCAGTAGTTCCTAGAAAGGCACCGGTACCTAAGCCTGCAACGCAGGCGCCAGAGGCCAAGGCAAAGCCAGCGCTAGTGGCACAGCCAACTCAAAGCCAGCCCGTGCAAGCGCAGCCAACCAAGACAACCAGTCAGTCGCCAGTGGTGGTTGCAGCTGCTCAGGTCGTGCCTACCAAGTCGGTTGCCGCGCAACCGGCCGCTGAAGTGTTCAGCGCTAAACCGAGCTTTCGTGATCCGCCACGCCAACCGAACTACCCGGCTCAGGCGCGGCGGCGAAATCAGCAAGGTGAGGTGCTGGTTGAGGTGCGCCTGGATGCGCTTGGTCGGCAACGCAGCCTCAACGTACTGCGCTCTTCGGGGGTGGACAGTCTCGATCGCGCCGCGCTTGAGGCCGTGGCGCAGTGGCGTTTTCGCCCTGAAACCAGCGGCGGCCAGGCCGTGCCTAGCCGCGTACAGATCCCTATTCGGTTCGCTTTGACGGCGAGCCGTTGATTAATCAATGAGGAGTTTTCCATGAGCACACACGTCCAGCCTGTCGCCCCCAGCAATGACCTGTATCTAGCCTGGCAGGTGCTACGCCGCGAGCAGCCACGCCTGCGCGCCCGTGATGCTGCCGAGCGTCTGGCGGTCAGCGAGGCTGAGTTGGTGGCCAGCCGTCTCGATGTCGACGCGGTGCGCCTGCAGCCAGACTGGACGCAGTTGCTGCCGGCACTCGGCGAATTGGGTTATGTGATGGCGCTGACCCGTAACGAGCATTGTGTACACGAGCGCAAAGGCTACTACCGCGACGTAACGGTGACCGGCAACGGGCAGATGGGCTTGGTGGTGTCGGCTGATATCGACCTGCGCCTGTTCCTCGGCGGTTGGGCCAGCGTGTTTGCCATCGAGGAGCAGACGGCCAAAGGCGTTCAGCGCAGCATCCAGGTGTTCGACCGCCAAGGCACTGCGGTGCACAAGGTATTTCTCACCGAAGACAGCCAGCTAAGCGCCTGGGCGCCTCTGCTGGAGCGTTTTCATATGGCTGAGCAGCGCGCCGAGCTGGAGCTGTTGCCGCTGCCCCAGGCGCAGCCGCCGCAAGCCGATGCTCAGGTGGATGTGAATGGCTTGCGCGTGGGCTGGTCGACCCTCAAGGACACGCACCATTTCTTCGCCCTATTGAAAAAACACGGCACCACCCGCACTCAGGCCCTGCGCCTGGCGGGGAGTGAATGGGCTGAGCCGCTGGACGTGCGTGAGCTGCCGAAATTACTGGAACAGGCTGGCACGCGTGAGGTGCCGATCATGGTGTTTGTCGGCAATCGCCACTGCATCCAGATTCATTCCGGTCCGGTACGCAACCTGCGCTGGATGGACAGCTGGTTCAATGTGCTCGACCCCGAGTTCAACCTGCACCTGCAGACCACTGGCGTGACCGAACTGTGGCGGGTGCGCAAACCGAGCAGCGATGGCGTGATCACCAGCTGGGAAGCCTTCGATGCCCAGGGCGAGCTGGTGGTGCAGCTGTTTGGCGCACGCAAACCCGGCATCCCGGAGCGTGAGGACTGGCGCGCCCTGGCCGAAAGCGCTGCTGCGCTGGAGTGCTGAAATGAGCCAGTGGTGGAGTGCGATGGGGCCGCTGGGCTGGCCGCTGGCGCTGTGTTCGCTGCTGGCGCTGGCGCTGATACTTGAGCGTCTCAGTGTTTTTTTGCGTTTGCAGCCGCTGAGCACTGCTGCTGGGCGTGCGGCAGTCAGCGCTTGCCGCACCTGTGAGCGTGAGCATTGCAAAGGCCGTGCGCGCGGTTGGCGCTATGGCCTGGCGTTGTTGCTCAAGCACAGTGCCTTGCCGGCCGTGCAGCGTGAAGAGCTATTAGGTTGCTGGTTGCTGGAGGAGCGTCAGCGCCTCAATCGCCAGCTGCGCTTGCTGCAGCTGATCGGCATGCTGGCGCCCATGCTCGGCTTGCTCGGCACGGTGCTGGGCATGCTCGAGATGTTTGCCAATATTGCCGGGCAGAACAGCCCGGTAACCCCGGCGTTGCTCGCTGATGGCCTGTGGCAGGCGCTGTACACCACAGTCTGGGGCTTGCTGATCGCCATCCCGGCGCTGGCGGCGGGTCAGGGCTTTGCCTTGTGGGCTGAGCGCTATCTGGAAGGTGTGCAAGCGCTGCTCAATCGCTGTCAGTTGGCGTTGGACGGTCTGGAGCTGGAACTAACCGGCAGTCCATTGGCGGCGCAGTGGGTGCTGTCGTGATCCGCTTGCCGGCGACCACTGCGGCGCAGGGCAACCTGTTACCCGACCTGACGCCGCTGCTCGATGTGATTTTTATCGTGCTGGTGTTCTTTTTGCTGACCGCGCAAACGCCGCTGCTGGAACTGCCCTTGCAGTTGTCGCAGAGCCGTGAGGCCTTGCCCACAGCGAGTGCCGGCAATGGCGAGCGCATCCAGGTACAGCTTTCGGCCGAAGGCGCTTGGCGTTTTAACGGCACGCAGCAGACCGATTTTGACACGCTGCGCGCTGCACTGATCACGGCCTTTGCCGCCGACAAAACTACCGCTTTGGACCTGGCGTTGGATCGTCAGGCGCCGCTGTCGGCATTTCTTGACCTGATGGCGCTGCTGCAACAGCAGGGTATTCAGGACAGTCGCATTCTTTTAGAGGCCAATCATGAAACGCCTTAATGCTGTACTCGCTCTGTGTGCGAGTGTCTTGTTCTGTGGCTCGGCGCTTGCCGCTGAGCCGTTGCCGCAACGCTGGATTAGCTCCGGTGGCTCGCTCAGTGAATGGGTGGTGGCGTTGGGTGGCGAGCGTCGGCTGGTGGGCGTGGACAGCACCAGTCAGCACCCACAGTCGCTGCGAGCGTTGCCGAGCATTGGCTATCAGCGCCAGTTGGCGGCCGAAGGCATGCTGACCCTGCGTCCTGATGTGTTGATAGGTAGCGAGGAAATGGGCCCGCCGTCCGTGCTGGCGCAACTGCGCGGTGCGGGGGTGCGAGTAGAAATGCTTTCGGCCAAGGCGGATCTGCCCAGCCTGCGGGCCAGCTTGCGGCGTATCGGCATGCTGCTGGGTGAGCCGCAGCGTGCCGAACAGGCCTTTGCGGCGTACCAGCAACGCCTGCAGCAACAAACCGACTGGTTAGTGACTGCGCAGCGCGAGCAAGCCATGCCAGGGGTGCTGTTATTGCTCGGGCACGCCGGCGGCAGCCCGATGGTGGGCGGTAAAGACACGTCGGCGGACTGGCTGATTGAGCGTGCGGGTGGGCGCAATTTGGCCAGTCATCACGGGTATAAAGCGTTGTCCACTGAAGCCTTGTTAGCACTCGACCCTGAGGTGGTGATCATTGCTGATCGCAGTCTTGCGGGAGATGCTGCGCGCGAGGCCCTGTTACAACAGAACCCGGCGCTGGCGGCGACGCGGGCAGCGCGTAATCAGCGTTTACTGATGCTCGATCCAACATTGTTGGTCGGTGGTCTGGGCCCGCGTTTGCCAGATAGGCTGGCGGCCTTGTCCGCAGCCTTTTATCCTGCCAGCCAACCTCTGGTCGCCGAAGCTAAGCCCACGCCATGAATCCTGTTATCCGACCACGTTCACTGTTTATCGCGCTGGGCTTGCTGTTGGCGCTCGCGCTCTGGTTGTCGCTGGCGCTGGGGCCGGTCAGCCTGCCGCTGCTTGATACCCTCAAGGCGGCGCTACGCCTGCTCGGTCTGGCGCAACCGGGAAGCGACCTGGCTCAGGCCGAACTGATACTTGGGCAGATCCGCCTGCCGCGTACCTTGCTGGGGCTGTTGGTCGGTGCCGTGTTGGCGCTGTGCGGGGTGGCGATGCAAGGATTGTTTCGTAATCCGCTGGCCGATCCCGGCTTGATCGGTGTTTCCAGTGGTGCGGCTCTTGGAGCATCCATTGCGATTGTGGGTGGCGTTGCGTTGGGTGGTTTGCCCGAGGCTTTTGCGCCTTATCTGTTGTCGTTGTTTGCCTTTCTAGGTGGCTTGGGGGTGACCGCGCTGGTGTACCGCCTGGGCCGGCGTGATGGCGAAACCCATGTGGCGACCATGCTCCTGGCGGGTATTGCGCTGACCGCACTGGCCGGTGCGGCTATCGGGTTGTTCACTTATCTGGCCGATGACGCCACTTTACGCACCCTGACGTTCTGGAACCTGGGCAGCCTCAATGGCGCCAGTTACAGCCGGTTGTGGCCATTGCTGTTGGTGACGGCGGCAGTGGCACTGTGGCTGCCGCGCCGGGCCAAGGCGTTGAATGCCTTGCTATTGGGGGAGTCGGAGGCGCGCCATCTGGGCTTCGCTGTGGAGCGAATCAAAGCTGAACTGGTGTTTTGCACCGCACTTGGCGTTGGCGCGGCCGTGGCGGCGGCGGGGATGATCGGCTTTATCGGCTTGGTGGTGCCGCACTTGGTGCGCCTGCTAGTGGGGCCGGATCATCGCGTGCTGTTGCCGGCCTCGGCCCTGGCGGGTGCCAGTTTGTTGCTGCTGGCGGACCTGGCGGCGCGGCTGGTGCTGGCACCTGCCGAATTGCCGATCGGTATTGTCACGGCGCTGATTGGGGCGCCGTTCTTCCTTTATCTGCTACTGCGGGGGCGTACCTGATGCTGCGCGCAGAGAATCTGGCAGTGCAACGCGGCCCGTGCACGGTGCTGGCGGATATCAATCTGGAATTGCATCCTGGCGAAGTGCTCGGGGTGCTGGGGCCGAATGGCGCCGGCAAGAGCACCTTGCTTGGCGCCTTGTGTGGCGAACTGCAACCGAGCCATGGCGACGTCTGGCTCGATCAGCGGCGGCTGCAAGACTGGCCCGGCAGTGAGCGTGCGCAACGTCTGGCAGTGTTACCGCAAACCTCGACGCTGAACTTCGCCTTTCGCGTAGAAGACGTGGTCGGTATGGGCCGTTTGCCCCATGCCAGCGGCCGGCTGCGCGATGAGCAGATCATCAAGCAGGCGCTGGAGGCGGCCGATGCGTTGCATCTGGCTGGGCGCAGTTACCTGGCGTTGTCCGGCGGCGAGCGGCAACGGGTGCACCTGGCGCGGGTGCTGGCGCAGCTTTGGCCGGGCGGTGAAGGGCAAATGTTGCTGCTCGATGAGCCGACTTCGATGCTCGATCCGCTGCATCAGCACACTACGTTGCAGGCCACGCGCGCCTTCGTTGAGCAGGGCGCGGCGGTGTTGGTGATTCTTCACGATCTGAATCTGGCCGCGCGCTACTGTGATCGCCTGTTGCTGTTGGAGCGCGGCCGCCCTCATGCGCTGGGTCGTCCCGAACAGGTGCTACGTGCCGAACCGCTGCAGGCGGTATTCGGGCTGGAGGTGCTGATTCAGCAGCATCCAGAGCGTGGTCATCCATTAATCATTGCCCGCTAAGGTCATCGTTATGCGCATGGTGTTATTGCTGGTTGCTGCGCTGTTGAGCGCCTGTCAGGCCTCGTTACCGGCTTTACCCGCTTGGCAAAGCCCGGCGGGTTTGCAACATCCCGAGCTGGGACAAATTGTTGAGCTGCGCACCGGCGTGCTGCTAACGCCTGAGCAACTGCTGGCGCGCTTGGCCGCAGCACCTAAGGTGCTGGTGGGCGAGCGGCACGACAATCCCGATCACCACGCGTTGCAGCTGTGGCTGTTGCGAGCTCTAGCTACGCAGCGTCTGCAGGGCAGCCTGTTACTGGAGATGCTGACGCCGGATCAGCAGGTCAAGGTTGATCAGGTGCGCGCATCCATCGCTGCTGGGCAAGCACCGCAAGACATGCTCGATGCCCTGGCCTGGCAGCCGGGCTGGGCCTGGTCGCTGTACGGGCCGCTGGTGCAGCATGCGCTGCGTCAGCCTTACCCGCTGCTGGCGGCCAATCTTGAACGGCGCGAAATCATGCAGATATACGCTCAGGTGCCGCCGCTGCAAGGCCAGGCATCCACGGCGCCGCCGGTGCGTGAGGCGTTGCTCAAACAGATTCGTCAGTCGCATTGCAATCTGCTGCCGGAAAGTCAGCTGCCCGCCATGCTTGCGGTGCAGCAGCAACGCGACCGGCGCATGGCTGAAGCGCTGCTAGCGGCACCTGAGCCGAGCCTGTTGTTTGCCGGCGCATTCCATGTACGCCGCGAGCTGGGCGTACCGCTGCATTTGCAGGATTTAGGTGCTGCCAAGGGTGTGCATGTGTTGATTCTGGCGGAGGCCGGCAGCCAGGTTGCCGCCGAGGCTGCCGATTTCGTTTGGTACACCCCGGCGCAACCAGAGCAGGACCACTGCGCCAAATTGCGACCCTAGCCCGATTTGCCTGCGGCTGAGCAGGTAGTCTGCGGTTTTCACCGGAGACTGACGATGCCAGCCGCTGCTCACGCCCTAATTACCCGTTACTTCAACGCCCTCAACGAACGCGACAGCCGTGCCTGCCTGGCTCTGCTTAGTGCCGATGTGCTGCTGGACATTAACCAGGGCCCGCGCGAGCAGGGCGTACAAGCTTTTGCCGATTACCTGGAGCGCAGTCAGCGCTGCTACCGCGAAAGCATCGATAACCTGCAAATTCTCACCGAGCCAAGCGGGCAGCGCGCCGCCTGCGAGTTTACCTTGAGCGGTGAATACTTGAGCACCGACGACGGCTTGCCGGACGCCTGTGGCCAGACCTATCAATTGACGGCAGCCAGTTTCTTCGAGATTCAGGGCGACAAGATCGTCCGGGTAAGCCAGCACTTCAATCTGCCGGAGTGGTTGGCGCAGGTCGATTTCTAGAGGTTGCTGAACGTACTTTTCGACAGGCAAAAAAAGACCCGGCAAGAGCCGGGTCAATAACCGTGATTAGCCTGATGAGGAGATAATCTGAAGAGGCCGACTGAAGGTCTCTTAAGCTTATCGGCTGATCTCGCGACCAGTTGTGATAATAATAACAATTCTCATTTTCAAGTCAACACGTAAGCGTAAACTTTTTCCTTCTGGCGCAATGTCGCTATCGCCTAAAAGCAAAAACCCGACTCGAAGTCGGGTTCTTGAGGCTGCCAGGTGGGTCAGGATACGTCGGCAGGCAGACGCAGCTGGGTGACTTCCTTGTTCAGCAGATCAATACGTTTAGCCATGCTTTCGATCAGGCTGTGAGCAATCCGTGGGTTGCTTTGCATCAGGCTGAGAAATTGCTCCTTTGGAATCACCATCACCGTGCAGGGTTCGATTGCCAGTACAGTGGCGCTGCGTTTCTCGCGGGTGAACACCGCCATGGCGCCAAAGATTTCATCTTTCTGTACATCCCCGACCTTGTGCCCGTCGACATAGGCTTCGGCATGGCCTTCGATAATGATGAAGACGTTGTCAGCCACGTCGCCCTGATGGATCAGCTCTTCGCCTGCAGCAAAATGCTGGAAGCCAGTGGACGGACGAATTTCAGGCTGCTTCAGACGGACCAGTGCATCAGACAGTAGGGCGGTGTGACCAATCAGGTACTGGATAAACAGTTCTTGGCGATGCTCGCTGGCGTAGATGTGCTTGAACACATCGCTGCGCGAGTAAGGAATCAGGCTCAGCTGCTCTTCGCTGCTGTAGCGGCAGCTGGGCATGTCTAAACCCTGACGCAGGCCGACCAGATCACCTTCCTGCAGATAAAACAGCGGACGTTCATCGACCACAGCATGCAGCAGGCCATTTTCAATGATGAATAATTGATTACCCGGCAGCATCTTGGCCAGATCGTCCGCACGCTCAAGCTGTAGCGGTGATCCAGCAGGCGCAAGCCCCTCGAGCAATTGAGTGGGGATGCTTTGGAGTCGGTTGATCAGCTGATCGGCGTAAGCCGGTTGCTCCCCGAGTAAATACATGAGCAAATTTCCTTGAACTGGCTGGGCATACTAAACCGCACGAACGTCCCTAAAACAATAGTTGCCAGCGTGTCTCAGGTAAATCAAAAGGCTGAGAGGTTGTGAGCTAGCTCTTGTTGTGGTGTGAACTTTCATCGAGTTGGCCATTGAGTTCGGCCTTATGCCCAGGTGGCAGCTCGTTCCAGTGTACATCCAGTAACGCGCCTTCAATTGCATAGAGCAGCACCTTGGACGCCCTGAAACCCCGTGCGCGCACAGCTCGGTATGCGCTGACCGCACCCAGTCTGCGCAGGTCGTTGGCGCTGTGAATGCCAACCGCGTGTAACCACTGGGCCGAGGTTTTACCGAGATTTTTCAGGTGTTGCAGTTCATCGTTCATCAAGCCTCCTTGCGCTGCTGGGCAGTCGTGCGGATGGAGTCAGTTTGGCGTGCCTGCTAGAAAGTGTAGCGGCCAGCAGGCAAAGCGTGGCTGTTTCCCGTATGCCAAGCAGCAGGCTGGTGTCAGTCCTGCTCAGCGGGTGTTGTAGCGTAGGCGTGTGCCGAAATTCACCGACATAAGAATCTCGTCAGCCGTCAGCTCGACCGGGAAGTAGGCCCCGGAAATCTGGGCGTGCGCCAGGCTGGCACCTTCAAGCTGGGCATTACGCAGGTCGAGGCCGCGCAGATCGGTGCCGCGGAAATAGGCATTGGTGAAGTTGATGCCTTGGGCATCCAGGGCGCGCAGGTCAATGCCGCGAAAATCACCGTCGCTCAGGTCGACGACTGTGTCTTTGGGCTTTTGCGCATTGAAGGCGGAAATTTGCTCGTTGCGGATCAGGCTATACAGCGGGTTATCCAGTTGTCGGGGCTGGCTCATGAGGTCTCTCCATAGGGTCTCATCGCCAGTATAGAAGCAGCGGCGCGCTCTGCTCGCGCCGCCAATCAATTCCCCGTATCGCCTTACAGGCCCGCAATGCCCTGGCGAATGCGCGTAATCAGGCTGTCCAGGCTGGCGCTTTCGTGGGTGTCTACGCGCTTGCTGTGCAGTAGTTCATCGTCACTCAGCGCTTCACGGCTGGCCTGTTGGGCGCGTACGACATCCATATTGGCGTCGGATGGGTCGTTACCGGCAGCCTTGCGACGTTCTAGCCAACTGGCGATCACCTCGTCAGGGGCGCTGCATTCCAGGATCAGGAAGGGCGCACCGCATGCTTCGGCAATCTGACTGGCGGCTTCGCGCTGCGCCTGCTTGAGGTAAGTGGCGTCGATCACTACCGGAAAGCCAGCATGCAGTGCGGCGTCGGCCAATTGATGCAGGCGCTGGTAAGTAGCGGTGCTGGCATCCTGGTTGTATATGCCGGCGCTGAGCTTGCCGAGGTCGGCATCCTTCTGCTCGCCGAACAAACGCTTGCGCTCCACATCCGAGCGCAGACGAATGGCGCCGAGGGCTTCGACCAGGCGCATGGCGACATGGCTTTTACCCACCGCTGAAACACCGTGGGTAATGGCCAGAAAGCTGGATGGGATGGCGCTGTAGCTTTCCGCCAGGTTGGCGTAGTTGCGGTATTGGCGCAGGGTCACGGCTTTTTGCACGGCATCGGTTTGATGGGCCAGGCTGAACAGCGCGACTTTGGCGCGTACCAGTGCACGGTAAGCCTTGTAGAAGTTCAGCAGCTCGAGGGCTGCGTAGTCGCCGGTATGTTCCAGCCAGGCATTAACGAAGCGCCAGGCGTGGGCCTTTAAACCGCGGTCTTCCAAGTCCATGGCGAGGAAGGCGGCGTCCGAAGCGATGTCGATCAGGCGGAACGGTTCGTTGAACTCAATGCAATCGAACAGCACCACTTGATCGTCCAGCAGGGTAGCGTTACCCAGGTGGATGTCGCCGTGGCATTCGCGGATCGAACCATTGGTGGCGCGTTTGGCCAGCAGCGGTTCAAGACGTGCGTAGCTGGCTTCGGTCCAGGCTTCTAAGGCTTCGAGCTGTTGCAGGTCACCTGTGTCACTGAGCATGGGACGGATTTGTTCGAAATTCTGCCGCATCGGCGCGACGATTGCCTGCGGCGCACACAACGCATGGTTAGAGGCTACCGCTGGGGTCGATGCATGGAAATCGGCAATTTGTTTGGCCAGGGCGTCGATATGCGCTTCGCTCAGTTCGCCACGCGCCTGCACATCACTGAGCAGTTGGCTTTGCGGGAATTGGCGCATTTTCAGTGCATATTCGATAGCTGGACCATTGCCGCCAAGCTCTGGGGCGTCGACGCTGCCGCCTATCGGCACAACCTCCAGGTACAAGCCTTGGGTCAGACGTTGGTTGAGGCGCAGCTCTTCCTTGCAGAAATGCTCACGGGCGCTCAACTCAGTGAAATCAAGGAAGCCAAAGTTCACTGGTTTCTTGATTTTGTAGGCAAAGGGGCCGGTAAGCACCACCCAGGAGATATGGGTTTCGATGACCTGGAACTGCTCCACGGGGTGAGGGTAGAGGGCCGGGTTCTGCAGTGCGGCGATCAGAGCTTGGCTCACGGGCGATCCTTGGCGTTGTGCTGAAAAAGAGGCGGCCATTATGGCCGCTCAACGGCCGTCTGCAAACCGCTGCTACGACCTGCTGGCAAGTGGGCAAAGTGCGTATAATGCCGCGCCATGACTCGTACCCGATCTTCCCGACCCCGTTCTAAACGCCGCTCTGGCGGTATGCGCCCCTGGTTGGGCTGGGCTATCAAGCTCAGCCTGGTTGGCCTGGTGGTGCTCGCCGTGTTTGCGGTTTACCTCGATGCAGTGGTGCAGGAGAAATTCTCCGGCAAGCGCTGGACTGTGCCCGCCAAGGTCTATGCCAGGCCGTTGGAGCTATTCGTTGGGCAGAAGCTGGCCAAGGATGACTTCCTCAAGGAGCTGGATGCTCTGGGCTATCGCCGCGAAAGCGCGGTGGCCGGACCTGGCGGCGTTTCAGTGGCGGGCAACAATATCGAGCTGCATTCGCGCGGTTTTCAGTTCTATGAAAGTGTTGAGCCATCGCAGCGCGTGCGTGTGCGTTTCTCCGGTGACTATGTTGCGGGCCTGACTCAGGCTGGCGGCGGCAATCTGGCGGTGGCGCGGCTTGAGCCGCTGCTGATCGGCGGTTTGTACCCGGCGCATCAAGAAGACCGGGTGCTGATCAAGCTGGAGCAGGTACCACCCTATCTGGTGGAAACCTTAGTGGCGATTGAAGACCGTGAGTTCTTCAATCACTTCGGCGTGTCGCCCAAGGGCATTGCTCGCGCGGTATGGATCAACGCCACCGCGGGTCAATTGCGCCAGGGCGGCAGCACCCTGACCCAGCAGCTGGTGAAGAACTTCTACCTGACCAATGAGCGCACTCTGGTTCGTAAAGCCACAGAAGCGATGATGGCGGTGTTGCTGGAGCTGCATTACGAGAAGAAAGACATTCTTGAGGCGTACCTCAATGAAGTGTTCCTCGGTCAGGATGGTCAGCGTGCAGTGCACGGCTTTGGCCTGGCCAGCCAGTACTTCTTCAGCCAGCCACTGTCTGAATTGAAGCTTGATCAGGTGGCGCTGCTGGTGGGTATGGTCAAAGGACCGACGTACTACAATCCGCGGCGCAACCCCGAGCGCGCGCTGGAGCGGCGCAATCTGGTGCTTGATGTACTGGCCGCGCAGGGTGTGGCCAGTGTCGAAGAGGTAGAAGCAGCGAAGCAGAAATCGCTCGGCATTACCCGTCGAGGGACTTTGGCGGATAGCTCATTCCCGGCCTTCCTCGATCTGGTCAAGCGCCAGCTGCGCGAGGACTACCAGGAGCAGGACCTGACCGAGGAAGGTTTGCGCATCTTCACCAGTTTCGATCCGATTATGCAGCTCAAAGCCGAGAGTGCCTTGGCTGACACCCTGAAGCGGCTGTCGGGGCGCAAGGGGGTCGATCAGGTTGAGGCGGGGATGGTGGTCACTAGCCCTGAAAGCGGTGAGGTGCAGGCCATGATTGGTAGCCGTCAGCCGCGCTTTGCCGGTTTCAATCGGGCGCTGGATGCGGTGCGGCCGATTGGTTCGTTGATCAAGCCTGCGATCTATCTGACGGCACTGGAGCGTCCGAGCCAGTACACCTTGACCAGCCTGCTCGAAGATCAGTCGTTCTCGATCAAAGGCCAGGATGGCCAGGTCTGGAGCCCGCAGAACTATGACCGCAAGGCCCATGGCACGATTTATCTATACCAAGGCTTGGTCAACTCCTACAACCTGTCGACCGCCAAGTTAGGATTGGAAATAGGCGTGCCTGAAGTGCTCAAGACCATGAATCGTTTGGGTGTCGAGCAAAACTGGCCGGCGTATCCGTCGATGTTGCTAGGGGCTGGTGGGTTGAGCCCGATGAGTGTGGCGAACATGTACCAGACCCTGGCCAATGGCGGCTTTAATACGCCATTGCGCGGTATTCGCAACGTGTTGACGGCCGAAGGCGAGCCGCTCAAGCGTTACCCGTATCAAATTCAGCAGCGCTTTGACAGCGGCGCCATCTACCTGCTGCAGAACGCCATGCAACGCACGATGTCTGAAGGTACCGGGCGTTCGGTGTACAGCCAGTTGCCGCGCTCATTGGCGTTGGCGGGCAAAACCGGTACCAGTAACGACTCACGTGACAGCTGGTTTGCCGGTTTTAGTCAGGATGTTTTGGCGGTGGTGTGGCTGGGGCGTGATGACAACGGCCCGACGCCGCTAACCGGTGCGACCGGTGCGCTGCAGGTGTGGACTGACTTTATGCGCAAGGCTGACCCGCTGCCGCTGGATATGCCAGTGCCGGATAACGTGGTGCAGGCCTGGGTGGATGCCAGCAGTGGGCAGGGTACTGACCCGAGTTGTCCGAATGCAGTGCAGATGCCGTATATTCGCGGCAGCCAACCCGTCGCCGGGCCGGCCTGTGGTATTCAGGCGCCGGTCAATGAAGTGATGGATTGGGTACGCGGCTGGTTGGATTAAGTGAAGAGGGTGTGACGTGAATAAGTGGTTGATTCCAGCTGTAACGGTTTCGCTGGTACTGGCTGGTTGTAGCAGTGTGCCGCGCGGCTCGATTCCTGTAGTTGAGGGCGGTACTGCGGTTGCAGGCGCACAGTCTGGTACCCCGGGGGGCTATAGTGCTCCGTCCGCTCAACCTCAAGCGCTGCCAGAAGATTCTGGTGTGGTGGTGATGGTGCCAGGTGGTAGCTCCGCGCCGATTCAATCATTCCCGGCAGGTAATGCACCGCTGGATACCAGCGGCAGTAGCCAGCCCTGGAGCAGTACGCCTTCTGCAGCGCCTCAAGGCGGTTATTCGGCCCCTGCGCCGAGTGGTATTCCTAGCGGCGGCTTGTCCATGGATGAGCAGTTGGACGGCCCTGTGCTGGCGTTGCTGACCACTGCGCAGCAGCAGCAGGGTGGTGGTGACCTCAATGGTGCTGCGTCGAGTCTGGAGCGCGCCCAGCGCATTGCGCCGCGCGAACCGCAGGTGCTCTATAAGCTTGCTGAAGTACGTTTAGCCCAAGGCGATGCCGCGCAGGCTGAGCAGTTCGCGCGCCGTGGCCTGAGCTACTCCAGTGGTCGCCCGGCTCTGCAGGCCAGTTTGTGGAATCTGATAGCTCAAGCGCGCGAGCGTCAGGGCGATGCTGCAGGCGCAGCGCAAGCTCGCGAGCAGGCGCGAGTTAATCTCTGATGGATGCGCGCGTGTCTGCACTGGCCGAGCAGTTGTTGCTGATCGAGCGTGAACTGCGCGTGCAGGGTTGGTGGCAGGCGCAAGCCCCCAGCCTCGATGCGTTGTCCAGTGAGCAGCCGTTTTGTGTCGATACGTTGGCGTTCGAGCAATGGCTGCAGTGGATGTTTTTGCCGCGGATGAAGCAGTTGTTGGAGGCGGGCGCGGTGCTGCCCAGTGTCTCGGGGATTCAGCCGATGGCTGAACAGGTCTATGGTGGACAGCTAAAAAAAGCAGGTCAGCTGATCAAGCTTTTGGGTGAATTCGATCAGCTGATTGTGGGTGCGACCTGAGTCGCACCAATCGGCTTACTTGCAGTTGTCGCTAATCGACTTCTGCGCTTCAGTAATGCGCGCTTGCCGCTCTTCTTCGCTCAATCGACGTATTTCGCCGTCAACTTCTACGCGAACGCGAGGGTTGTTTTCCAGTTGCGCGAGGTTAGTGCGTACGTCTGCGCAGTACTTCTTGCGCTCGGCTTCCTTAGCGACAACCTCCTGCTTGACCTTCTCATCAATGGCCGCCTGCTCGGGATCAGCAATGCTCTCGAAAGTCGGCGCTGCCTTGGATGCTTCAGCAGGTGCAGGCTTGGGCTGAGGTGTGGCGGTGTTGACGCTGGTGGCTTGCTGGCCTTGCGGCGGCTGGGCGCTGAAGTGCGTCACGCCTTTTTCGTCAACCCACTTGTAAACCTGGCTGGCCATGGCGGTTGCGCTCATGGCGAGCAGCAAGCTGCTGGTGATAATCATGCGGCGCATGCTGTTTCCTTATGTTGAGCTGCGGTACCTGCTGACTACTATAACCAAAATGTTGGAATCGTCATCCTGCGCTGCGTCACAGCAGAAGATTGCAGATTCGCTCACGGATTACTTGACTTGGCCTCGACGAATCCCAACAATTCCACGTTCGCTGTAGTGGAGTCCGCCGCAAGCAGGCTTTAGCTCAGCAGACATGAGGCGCACACCCGCGCCGACCTGTTACACCCGCAACGCGTTACCTCGCGCTGGGTGGGAAAGTTCCGCAACACCAAGGAGCGTTCCCAATACTTGCTCAGTTGTAGCTGACGTAGTCGGCGACCACCGTCGCTCATGCTCTGCTGGCAGTAAACCTATCTTAGGCCGTCCATATTGGTGGGCGGTTTTCTGGCGTTTTAGAGGTGAACAACGTGGAGCTTTTATCCGGCGCTGAAATGGTCGTCCGCTTTTTGCGTGACGAAGGCGTTAAGAACATCTATGGGTACCCTGGTGGTGCTCTGCTGCATATCTACGATGCCCTGTTCAAAGAGCCGGAAGTGAATCACATCCTGGTTCGTCACGAGCAAGCGGCAACTCACATGGCTGACGGTTATGCCCGTGCCACCGGTAAAGCCGGTGTGGTGCTGGTAACTTCTGGCCCTGGTGCGACCAATGCCATTACCGGTATCGCCACTGCCTATATGGATTCGATTCCAATGGTGGTGTTGTCTGGCCAGGTGCCCAGCAACATGGTCGGTACTGATGCCTTCCAGGAAACCGACATGATTGGTATCTCGCGGCCTATCGTGAAGCACAGCTTCATGATCAAAAACGCTGCGGAAATTCCGGAGGTCTTGAAAAAAGCCTTCTACCTGGCGCAGTCCGGTCGTCCCGGCCCGGTGGTCGTAGATATTCCTAAGGACATGACCAATCCGGCCGAGAAGTTCGAGTACGTCTATCCGAAGAAGGTCAAGCTGCGCTCCTACAGCCCAGCATTGCGCGGGCATTCGGGGCAGATCCGCAAGGCAGCCGAATTGCTGCTGACAGCCAAGCGCCCAATCATCTACTCCGGTGGCGGTGTGATCATGGGCGGTGCTGCAGCGCCGCTGACTGAGCTCGCACAGATGCTCAATCTGCCCGTGACTAATACTCTGATGGGCTTGGGTGGCTATCCGGGTACCGATCGCCAGTTTCTCGGCATGCTCGGTATGCACGGCAGCTACACCGCTAACCTGGCCATGCACCACGCTGATGTGATCTTAGCGGTTGGCGCGCGTTTCGATGACCGTGTGATCAACGGCGCGAGCAAGTTCTGCCCGAACGCCAAGATCATTCATGTCGATATCGACCCAGCGTCCATTTCCAAAACCATCAAGGCCGACATTCCAATTGTCGGCCCCGTTGATAGCGTCATGACCGAGATGGTCGCGATCCTTAAAGAGATCGGTGAGCAGCTGAATAAAGAAGCACTGTCGAGCTGGTGGAAACAGATCGAAGAGTGGCGCGGCGGTCGTATCATGTTCCCTTACGACAAGGGCGACGGCATCATCATCAAGCCGCAAACCGTGATCGAAACCCTGTCCGAAGTCACCGGCGGCGACGCATTCGTCACCTCCGACGTAGGTCAGCATCAGATGTTCGCGGCGCAGTACTACCGCTTCAACAAGCCAAACCGTTGGATCAACTCCGGCGGCCTGGGCACCATGGGCTTTGGTTTCCCAGCGGCGATGGGCGTTAAGTTGAGCTTCCCGGATGACGAGGTCGCCTGCGTGACCGGTGAAGGCAGCATCCAGATGAACATCCAGGAGTTGTCCACCTGCCTGCAATACGGTTTGCCGGTGAAAATCGTCAACCTGAACAACGGCGTGCTGGGTATGGTGCGCCAGTGGCAGGACATGATGTACAGCAGTCGTCACTCGCACTCTTACATGGAGTCGTTGCCAGACTTCGTCAAGTTGGCTGAGGCCTATGGCCACGTTGGCATGCGCATCACTGATCTGAAAGACCTGAAGCCGATGATGGAGGAGGCCTTCGCGATGAAAGATCGCCTGGTGTTCCTCGATATCCAGGTTGATACCAGTGAGCACGTCTACCCGATGCAGATCAAAGACGGTGCAATGCGAGATATGTGGCTGAGCAAGACGGAGCGTACCTAATCATGCGACACATTATTTCCCTGTTGCTGGAAAACGAGCCTGGCGCGTTGTCTCGTGTGGTGGGTCTGTTCTCGCAGCGCAACTACAACATCGAAAGCCTTACTGTCGCGCCGACCGAAGACCCGACATTGTCGCGTCTGACGTTGACTACAGTTGGGCACGACGATGTCATCGAACAGATCACTAAAAACCTCAACAAACTGGTTGAAGTGGTCAAACTGGTCGACCTGTCGGAAAGCGCTCACGTCGAGCGTGAATTGATGTTGGTGAAGGTCAAGGCTACTGGCGCTCAACGCGCCGAGGTCAAGCGCACCACCGATATCTTTCGTGGGCAGATCGTGGATGTTACGAGCAGCGTCTACACCATCCAGTTAGCTGGTACGAGCGACAAGCTGGACAGCTTTATTCAGGCTGTCGGCACCGCTTCGATTCTGGAAACTGTGCGCAGTGGTGTAACCGGCATTGCTCGCGGCGATAAGGTGCTTAGCATCTGATAGCGTTGCACTGATAAAACGAAAAGCCCTCGGGAGAATACCTCCTGAGGGCTTTTTGCGTTTTGGGGAAATGCCTCGCTTCCAGCGTTTAGCGTTGGCGATTCCAGAAGGCGTTGATCAGCGGATCCTTAAGGCGTTTCTCCAGCGCGAACAGGCCGATATCGTAAGCAGTTAGCGGTGGTTGGATGTCGTAGGTGCGGATGCGGGCAGTCAGTGGGCTGTTGTCGAGTACGATTTGCGGGACTACGCCAATGCCAAAACCGAGGCTGACCATGCTGACGATGGCTTCGTTACCGCTGACTTGTGCGTAAATACGCGGTTTGATGTTGTGGCTTTTTAGCCAGCGATCGGTGCGTGTGCGCGCGAGGCCTTCTTCCGAGAGAATCATCGGCACATCCTGCCAATTGGCTGCGCTAGGGTGTTTCAGCTGCTCATCAGTTAATAGCTGGGATGACAGTGGGCCAATAAAACGCAGCTCGGAACGGGCAATCGGCTGGAACTCGATGCCGGGCGGCAGGCTATCGGGGCGGGCGCCGATGGCAAGGTCTTCCAGTCCTTCTTGTATGCGCTCAACGGCTTTAGCGGCGTCACCTGTATGCAGCTTCATCTCAATGCGCGGGTAGTCCTGACGAAAGTTGCTCAGGATGTCGTAGAGAAAGCTGTAGCTGGCCGTTACCGAGCAATACAGCGAAAGCTCCCCATGCAGAACCAATTGATCCTGTTTGAAGGCCTGGCGAATGGCTTGCCAGCCGCTTATTACCTCTTTTGCATATTCGCGAAACTGGATGCCCTCGCGGGTCAATCGAACCGAGCGGTTATCGCGTAAAAACAACGGTGCGCCGAGTTCGTCCTCAAGTTGTTTTATGCTGCGGCTGAGTGCGGAAGGACTGACGTGCTGCTCGCGGCTGGTCTTGCCGAAGTGCAGGTTATCGGCCAAAGAAAGAAAAAGTCGAAGAGAGTGGTTGTCCATTATCATTTCTAATATCGGCATGTTGTGTTGCAAATATATCATTTTACGCAATGAGGCCGATCACTTAAGGTGTGCTCGTCGCGGTGCTTGCACCCATCCATTTCGTTTAGAAGAGTCAAGAACATGAAAGTTTATTACGACAAAGACTGTGACCTTTCGATCATCCAGGGTAAGAAAGTTGCCATCATCGGTTACGGTTCCCAGGGCCACGCTCAAGCGTGCAACCTGAAAGACTCCGGCGTTGACGTGACTGTAGGCCTGCGTAAAGGCTCGGCCACTGTTGCCAAAGCAGAAGCCCACGGTCTGAAAGTGGCTGATGTGGCCACGGCTGTTGCCGGCGCTGATTTGGTCATGATCCTGACTCCGGATGAGTTCCAGTCCCAGCTGTACAAAAACGAAATCGAGCCGAACATCAAGAAGGGCGCAACCCTGGCCTTCTCCCACGGCTTCGCGATTCACTACAACCAGGTTGTACCGCGCTCTGACCTCGACGTGATCATGATCGCGCCGAAGGCTCCAGGTCACACCGTGCGTACCGAGTTCGTCAAGGGCGGCGGTATTCCTGATCTGATCGCTATCTACCAAGATGCTTCTGGCAACGCCAAAAACGTTGCCCTGTCCTACGCTTCGGGCGTTGGCGGTGGCCGTACCGGTATCATTGAAACCACCTTCAAAGACGAAACTGAAACCGATCTGTTCGGCGAGCAAGCCGTACTGTGTGGCGGTACCGTTGAGCTGGTTAAAGCCGGCTTCGAAACCCTGGTTGAAGCGGGCTATGCGCCTGAAATGGCTTACTTCGAGTGCTTGCACGAACTCAAGCTGATCGTTGACCTCATGTACGAAGGCGGTATCGCCAACATGAACTACTCGATCTCCAACAACGCCGAATACGGCGAGTACGTGACCGGCCCAGAAGTCATCAACGCTGAATCCCGTCAGGCTATGCGTAATGCTCTGAAACGTATCCAGGACGGTGAATACGCTAAGATGTTCATCAGTGAAGGTGCAACTGGTTACCCTTCGATGACTGCTAAGCGCCGTAACAACGCTGCTCACGGTATCGAAATCATCGGCGAGCAACTGCGCTCTATGATGCCGTGGATTGGTGCCAACAAGATCGTCGACAAAGCTAAGAACTAAGCACTGTTGATGTGATAAAAAAACGCGGCCATGGCCGCGTTTTTTCATGGTGCGCTAAGGCTTCTGGTATAAAGCCTGGGTATTGCATGGGCGCTGCGTGAACCCTGATGGTCGGCGCCTGTCGAAATTTTCCAAGTCCGTTGCAAGGTGTTGTTCATGAACGAACGTCCAGATGAGCCCCAATCTTCCGGCGAAGCAGAAAGTCTGCTGCCAATCGATGAGCATATAGAAGAGGGGCATGACGCTGAGGGGCGTAAGGTCCGTCATCGCGGTATTTACTTACTGCCCAACCTGTTTACCACGGCTAATTTATTTGCCGGCTTCTACGCCATCATCAATGCCATGAACGGCAACTTCTATGTGGCGGCGGCGGCGGTATTCGTGGCCATGGTGTTGGATGGGTTGGATGGTCGCGTGGCGCGCCTGACCAATACCCAGAGCGCCTTTGGTGCTGAGTACGACTCGTTGTCCGATATGGTCGCCTTTGGTGTGGCGCCGGCACTGCTCGCCTTTGAGTGGGCGCTGGGTAGCATGGGTAAGGTCGGCTGGATGGTGGCCTTTATCTATGTGGCGGGAGCTGCGCTGCGCTTAGCGCGCTTCAATACGCAGATTGGCAGTACTGATAAGCGCTACTTCATCGGTCTGGCCAGCCCTGCGGCGGCCGGTGTAGTGGCGGGCACCGTGTGGGCGTTCAGTGATTTCGGTATCAAGGGCTCGAATATGGCCTTTGCTGTGGCAATCCTGGTGGCGGCTGCGGGCATGTTGATGGTCAGCAATATCAAGTACAACAGCTTTAAGGATTTAGACCTAAAAGGGCGTGTGCCTTTTGTGGCGATCCTTGTGGTAGTGCTGCTGTTTGCGGTGGTGTTCAGTGATCCGCCACGCATTCTGTTGATCATCTTTCTGGCTTACGCCGCCTCTGGGCCTATCCAATACCTGCTGCGTCTGCGCCGTGTGAAAAGCGCGTAACAAGAGCCTAGTGGGCTCGACAAAGCCGTTGAAGCGTCAGCTTCAACGGCTTTGTCGTTTCTGCAGGCGACGCGGTTTGGGCTTGTGCGCGTGAATTGGCTGCTCCTGAAGGAGAACTGTAATAAAGGATTGACCTTCTATAGTTAATCCCTATAATTCGCACCTCTTCAGGCGTATGCGGCTCCTTAAACTCCTTGTAAAACAAGAAGTTAGATTTAAAAGAGGGGTTGCAAAGCAGCGAAAGCTGCGTAGAATGCGCCGGGCTGGCAGGGTGGTGGTTTGATCCTGTTGGTGCTTCGGTCGA